>DTZW01000025.1:16726-46210 GCA_012961165.1 Gammaproteobacteria bacterium
AGCAGCCTTGTCCGCCCGATGTGGAACCAGGTCGATGAGGACTATTTTGTCAGGGAGAGAGTCTCAGACATCGTCTGGCACGCCGACGCCATTCTGGCGCAGGATGTCAGTGACGAGCCGATCATTCTTATTCGGGACGACATCTCTCGCAGGAGCGATGCCGGGTTTACGCAAATTTTCATCCATACGCATGACCGCAAGGATCTGTTCGTTTCCATCGTGACCGCAATCAACCAGCTCGATCTCAGCATTGTCGATGCGCGTATTGCGACTTCAGCTAGTGGGCTGACGTTCAATACGTTCACAGTTCTCGAGAACGACGGTCAGCCAGTCGGTGAAAAACCGACTCGAGTACGGAAAATTCGCAGCACAATTACTAGCTTTCTTGCGCAGGACGAGATTAACTTCAAGTTGAACCGACGTATCCCGCGCCTGCTGAAGCAATTCAAACAGAAGACTCGGGTAACCCTCAGTCCAGCCCCAAATCACGACGCGACTTCTCTCGAGGTGACTACGCCGGACCGACCGGGACTGCTGGCAGTGCTGGCCAAGGTATTTGTCGAAGTGGGTATCTCCTTGATTTCGGCAAAGATCACAACACTGGGAGAAAGGGTCGAGGACGTGTTCTATATCACCGACCAGAATGGATCACCTATTACGGACCCTGCTTCCATCGCGCATATTACTGATCGGATTTGTGAAACTATCGATCATCATGTTGAGCAGGTAGCGGCCAGTTATAATGAACAATAATCTCGAGAAACTTCACCCCTACCCGTTTCAGCGTTTCAATCAGTTACTTGATGGTGTCACTAGCGAGACTAACCTGCGCCAGATCGCCTGGTCGATGGGAGAACCAAAACACGCAGCTCCGGATTTCCTGGTAAATGCCCTCACTGACACAGCGCTAATTCGAGAAGGGTTTGGCACCTATCCTCCGACGAAGGGAACGCCGGAATTAAGAATCGCCATCGCCGATTTTGTAAACCGCAGGTACAGGCTTGAGCCGGCACTGGACCCTGAACTAAACGTATTGCCGGTCACCGGGACCCGCGAAGCGCTTTTCGCCTTTGCCCAGGCCGTCATCGAACCGCAACCCGACTGCGTCACGGTAATGCCCAATCCCTTTTACCAGATCTATGAAGGCGCAGCGCTGCTCGCGGGTAGCAAACCCTATTACATCAACTGTGAGCCCGGCAACGGGTACCTGCCTGATTTTGATGCTGTATCGGAAGAGGTCTGGCAACGCTGCCAGCTTCTGTACCTTTGCTCACCCGGGAATCCTACGGGCGCGGTGATGGGAATTCCCCAACTCCAGACGCTGATTGCACTTTCTGACGAATACAATTTCATCATTGCTTCCGATGAATGCTATTCAGAAATCTACCTGGACGAACAAAACCCGCCAGCAGGTCTGTTGGAGGCCGCCAGCTTGCTCGGCCGAAAAGACTACAAAAACTGCATCGCTTTCAATTCTCTGTCAAAACGCTCCAATCTACCCGGTCTACGCTCCGGGTACGTGGCAGGAGATGCAGAGATCATGCAGAAGTTTCTGCTATATCGGACCTATCACGGCTCTGCGATGGCCATGCACCACCAGGTCCTGAGCACGCTGGCGTGGGGCGATGAATCGCATGTCATCCAAAATCGACAGGTTTACAGGGATAAGTTCACCCGTGTCGCTGACATACTTAAACCGGTATGGCCGATGGAAGTGCCGGATGCGGGGTTTTACTTCTGGCCTGAGACACCAATCCCCGATCCCGATTTTGCGGTTCGCCTTATCCAGTTAGCCAACGTTAAGGTTCTTCCGGGAAGCTACCTTTCCAGAGCGACCGATTCAGGCAACCCGGGGACTAACCGGGTGCGAATAGCACTGGTCGCAACACAATCAGAGTGTATCGAGGCTGCAGAACGAATAGTGGATTGCTGGCAAAAACTATAACCGAACCTCAGCGCCCGTAATTATCGAATAAACTCTGTTAAACAACCTCGCCTGTAAATACAGGTGCGCGCCGACTATAATGCTCGGCCTTATTCTCATCGGTGTTTCAAATAATGTACGCGCTGGCTTTTGGCATAGGCACAAAAAATCGAAACGACGAATGGCTCGAGGTTTATTTTCCACGCCCCGCTTTTCGTCCTGACCAAACTCTTGTTGACGGTATAACTGCCGCTACCGGCTACAGGGGTGGTAACACTGATATCGAGCTGAATACCGATCAACTCAGGAAATTAGCAGACACCATTGACGATGAAAGACAGCAATCGATTGTCGCTCAGCTGGCTTCGTCCACCAGGCCCGTTGTGCTAGCAATGATTGAATCCGATGAGGCGCTACAGTCAACGCCGGAGACTTACCTGAAGCTTCATTTGCTCTCACACCGTTGCGTATTACCGAACGAACAAAACCTGGAGGGTATCTATCCTCTGCTCCCGAATGTCGCCTGGACGGAACAGGGCGCGGTCGACCTGAATGAAATTGAGGAACTGCAACTTAAGGCGCGCCTTGAAGGTAGAGTCCTGGAAGTATCAGCGGTCGATAAGTTTCCCAAAATGACCAACTACGTCATTCCTTCTGGTACCCGAATAGCACACTCAGCCCGCGTGCGCCTTGGCGCCTATGTTGGTGAAGGGACAACTGTAATGCATGAGGGGTTCATCAATTTCAACGCCGGTGCACTGGGACCCAACATGATTGAGGGCCGCGTGTCACAGGGGGTGACCGTAAGTGGTGGCACTGACCTGGGCGGTAGTGCGAGCACGGCCGGTACGCTTTCAGGTGGCGGGAACATCGTCATCAGTATTGGCAAAGACTGTTTGATTAGTGCAAACGCTGGAACCGGTATTCCACTGGGAGACAGATGCACCATTGAAGCTGGCCTCTATATTACCCCAGGCACTGTAGTCCAGATCATGGACGAGGACAGAAACATGCTGAAGCTCGTCAAAGCTAGAGAACTGGCAGGACAGTCCGATCTCCTGTTCCTGCGTAACTCACAAAACGGGACTGTCGAGTGCAGAACCAATAGAAGTGCCATTGAACTTAACAGCACCCTGCACAGCCATAACTAAGGGAAGCTCTGATTATGAGGATTTTTTCGTGAGGACAAGGCGAACACGCACGGAGATAAATTGCGGATGTGCTCTAAATTCGCGATTTATTGAGTACGCGTTCAACACAGTCATCGAGGGGAAAGTGATGCGGCATACCGACCTTAATCAGAGATTCCCCAGCATTCGATAACGGGTCGAGTAAATGTCAAATTCCGACACCATCTCACTTGCGCAGCAGTTGATCCGTGAGCCATCCGTTTCGCCGGAGGATGGACGCTGTCAACAGATCATAGCCAGCTACCTAACCAATCTGGGGTTCACTGTCGAACATATGCCTTTTGGTCCCGTTAAAAACCTCTGGGCCACCAGGCAGGGTTCCGCTGGCGGTCCTTTATTTAGCTTCGCAGGACACACAGATGTCGTTCCTGCCGGCCCTGAAGGCGAATGGCGGGTATCACCATTCGAGGGCAAAGTGTCGGGAGACATGCTGCACGGGCGAGGTGCTGCGGACATGAAGGGATCCCTGGCTGCCATGTTGACTGCCACCTCTCGCTTCGTCGCGAAAGTAGATGACTATCACGGCACTATCGCCTTTCTCATCACTTCAGATGAGGAAGACGCCGCGACAGACGGCACCGTGAAAGTCATGGATACGCTTGAATCACGAGGCACTAAAATCGACTATTGTCTGATCGGTGAACCCTCAAGCTCACAAACCGTGGGCGATGTTGTCAGGGTTGGCCGCAGGGGGTCTCTGGGTGGCACTCTTATTATTAAAGGAATTCAGGGGCATGTGGCCTATGCTGATGAAGCAAGGAACCCCATTCATGAAAGTGCACCGGCACTGCTCGAACTAACGACGACACTGTGGGATGAAGGTAATGAGTTTTTCCCCGCAACGACGTTCCAGATATCGAACATCACCGCTGGTAACGGCGCGAATAATGTCATTCCTGGCGAACTCCTGGCCGAATTCAATTTCCGTTTTTCAACTGAATCAACCGAGCAATCACTGCGACAGCAAACCGAAGAAATTCTCTCCAGACACTGCGCGGAATACCAACTCGATTGGCGACTTTCTGGCCAACCTTTCCTGACCACCGTCGGCGCCCTGATCCCTGCAGTCCAGGCAGCAATACTGAACCGCTCAGGACTGGACGCGGAACTATCGACTGCTGGTGGCACTTCCGATGGACGATTCATCGCCCCAAGGAATGTTGAAGTCGTTGAGCTTGGGCCATGTAACGCTACCATCCACAAGGTCAATGAACAGGTTTCTGTCAAAGACCTCGACGCGTTGTCAGTGATCTACGAAGACATTCTCGGGGCATTGCTATGCCAATGACAGAGAGCACGGAGAGCACAGAGAGCACAGCGATACAGCCGGACGTTGAAATCTACGCAAAACGAGTGGGAATCAGCGATATTATCGAATGGCTCAGGCTCTACTTTTCAATTGATGAACAAAAAACCGTTAGCTCAACACTCAAATTGAAACTGACCAGAGACGGCAGTGCAATGACCTGCACCATTGCAGAAAATGTCGCCAAGGGTGGCTACACATCTATCTGGTTTGATTCCAGCAGCACGCCCTGGCAAACCGATGAAGAATGCGCACAGGAAGCCTACAACCATTTCCAGGTTGAAATCCGGTGCAGCGTAAGCGGCTGGACATCAGAAAGTGAAGATTCAGGCGGCTGGTACCGGTTCACCGAAAGCGGGAAGACAGTCGTGAACTGGTTAACATGAACAGTCCTGAACTGGTTAACATAAACAGTCCTGAACGGGCCAACATAAACAGTCCTGAACGGGCCAACATAAACAGTCCTGAACGGGCTGACACTAGCGCAGTCGTGAGTTGGACTTTATGAACAAAGCTTTTTATCTGGCAATTGCGATCATTGCTTTCACCATCTCCATCGTTGTCATGGCACCCGCCAGCATCGTGACCGGGCTATTCGGTGATGCCGTTCAGCGAAATATCCCGGGGCTGAAGATCGGAGCAACCCGGGGGCGAATCTGGCAAGGTTCCACTCAGCTGCAGTACCAACGGCTCCCGGCTGTCACAGTGTCCTGGAAGATGGCAGCCCTGCCACTGCTTTACGGAAAAGTGAGTACATTGGTTGAACTCAACGGTGGCGGTCTTCAACTGGAAATGGGCGCAATGGCTTCAACTTCCGGTGGATCGCTGGACAATATTAATGGCACCATCGAAAGCCGCTTTATTAACGCCGTTAGCGTCGGCTATGGCCTTGACCTGACCGGCGTCTTCGAGCTTTCAGGCATCAGCACGTCGTTCGATCAACGTTGGCTCACCACGCTAAAGGGTGTAACAAACTGGTCGGGTGGCATCGTGCACATTGAAACTCCGGAACAATTTTATAGCGTCAAGTTACCGGCACTGACGGGGCAGTTTTCGATGAAAGGCTCAAACGCAATGTTGGATGTCGCCTCAGGGACCTCCACATTATTGACACTCGCATTAAAACCAGACGGGTGGTCACATACATCCGTCTCTTACATGCTGACGGATATGGCTGGTTTACCGCTCCCAAACGGATACCGGGATACCACCGGCCCTGCCTTCGTCCTGGAGGAAAAGGTGTTCTAATACGCCCTTACAGACATTTTATTACTCTTCAGTTGCTGAGTTCTATGGTATTTTACGCTTGAAGAAACCTGCAGGTCGCTCGACGTGGATAATGTACTACAGCTATTTAGTGACCACAGCAGGAAGATTGCTACCGCAACCAGCATCCTGCTGATCGTCTTAATGAGCCTGACGGTTGCGAATACGGCTCTGTTCTTCATGGAAACCATGAACTCCACAGGTATTATCCCGGATTCAACACCAGCAAGTAACAGCGTGATCACCCAACCAACCTTTAAGGTTTCCAATCTCGAACTCTTCGGCAGGCTTGAGGACGTAGATATCGTGCCCCAGGCAATTGATGCGCCGGAAACAAAGCTGAACCTGGAACTGCAGGGCATTTTTATTAGTGGAGATCCAAAATTCTCCACTGCTATCGTGGCAGAAAAAAACAAGACCGGTGAACTCTTTGCGATAGGAGACAGGTTACCGGGAAACGCCAGGCTGGCCGCCGTGCTCGAAGATCACGTATTAATTCGGCGAGGCACCAGAATGGAGAAGCTGCTCTTCTCCGATAGCAAATTTCAATTCGTCAGTGATGAGGCTCCCGAAAATACATCATCCCGGTCTGGAGGAGGGATATCAGGCACAACGCGATCCCAGCTGGGAAATGCCAGAAACAGCATTCGTAACAGAAATGGGTCAAACAACAAATCAACCAATAACAACACTCTTAGCCAGTATCAGGATAAATTGCGCAACGACCTTCATGGCACCTTGAGTGAGGCTGGCATCACCCCCGTTTCAATCGGCGAGTCAAACGGATACAAAGTCGGCGCAGACGCGCCGGCTGCGGTCAAGCAGGCCGGCCTGCAGCCAGGTGATATGATACTTTCAATCAATGGCAATCCGGTTGGTGTAGCCTCAAACGATTCCGCGCTTATGGCTCAGGTCATGGCATCATCCCGGGTTCGCGTTGAGGTCCAGCGGGGAACCCGGCGTTTTTTCCTGACTGTACCCGTACCTAAATAGGCCGGGAGTGAATCACTCGGTCGCATATCATTCAAACCATATCGAGCATAAAATTTCATGACTGTAAATAATTCTCGAATAAGCATCTCCCTGGCCGTCCTGGTCAGCTGCTTACTCGTGCCCGTTGCATTACCTGTTCAAGAAGCGTCTGCACAGCAAAAGACCACAGAGGAAACCTGGAAGGTAAACTTAAAAAATGCCGATATCCGCGAATTCGTGACCCAGGTTTCTGTGATCACAGGCAAAAGCTTTGTGGTGGACCCCAGGGTTAAGGGCAACGTAACCGTTATTTCGAGCACCTCCATGGACAAGGACACTATCTATGAGCTGTTTCTGTCGGTTCTCCGGGTTCACGGCTACGCTGCTGTTCCTACCGGGAACATCACCAAGATCGTTCAGCAGGTCCTGGCAAAACAGAGCGGTAATCCAAGGGATTTTTTGCGTCCTGCACAATCAGAGGAATTGGTGACTGCCGTCATCCCGGTCCGCAATTCCGCATCAGAGAATCTGGTAAAGATCCTCAGACCTCTCATTCCACAATACGGTCACGTTGCTGGTATCTCGTCTCCTAACGTACTGATTATCAGCGATCACGCGGGAAACATTGCCCGATTAACCGAAATCGTCAACCGAATCGACATCGCCGATAACCAAACCGTTGAGATCATCGGCCTGAAAGACGCCTGGGTCGAAGATATGGTTGGACTCCTCGAAGAACTCGCGCCTGAACAGATCGGGAAAGGCGCAAAGGGTCCAAATAGGGTGACCATCGTTGCCAGCGAACGAACGAATTCCATGGTGGTTAAGGGCGAAAAAGTCACCGTAGAGAGGGTGGTGCAGCTGATATCACAACTGGATGTTCCTGCAAACCGATCCGGGACAACCAAGGTTATTCGACTTGCTCATTCCGACGCCGTTGAAATGGCCGAAATTCTGAGGAACACGATTGTTGACGATGAAGATAGTAAGTCCAACAAGGTTAAAATCAGCATCCAGCCTGATGAGGCACTAAATGCATTGGTCATTCGTGCAGCCCCCTCGGCCATGCTCGAGATAATGGATATCATCGATAGCCTGGACGTACGCCGAATGCAGGTACTGATAGAAGCTGCCATCGTCGAAGTCACTGCGGATTTCTCTCGCCAGCTTGGTTCTGAGCTCTTTCTTGCAGACGTCAGCGGCAGTAATTTGCCGCTTGGATTAACAGCGCCCTCCGGGACCCTCGCACAGATCCTGAAAAATATTGCCCTGGGTAGCTCTGGCTCGGCAGATGACGTTGCAACTTCACCGCTACTAAACATTGACCCGGGAACTTCACCGCTTTTAGCCGGTGGTCGACTCAACGCAGAAGGAACAAGTTTCGCCGCCATTATTCGAGCTCTGTCGACAAACGGAGACGTCAATCTATTATCCACTCCCAGCATCACAACGATGGACAATGAGGAAGCAAGAATTGTAGTCGGTCAAAACGTGCCGTTCAGAACAGGTTCAACGACGAGTGGTAGTAACGGCACATCGAATCCATTCACGACAATCCAACGCGAAGATGTCGGGCTGACACTGGAAGTCACTCCTCATATTCATGATGGCAATCTGGTGCAACTCAAAGTTCACCAGGAAGTCTCCGAGGTTGACCCTGCTTCACTTAGCGTCATTGGTGCCGAAGGAAGCGCAGACCTGATAACCAACATACGTACGATTGATACGACAATTCTCGTCGACGACCAGGAAGTGATCATCATCGGAGGATTGATCAGGGATAAGGAAACCTCCAATGATTCAAAGGTACCTTTGCTGGGTAGCATCCCTGGCATCGGTTTTTTGTTTCGGAGCACTTCGACGACGACTCAAAAACAGAACCTGTTGGTATTCCTGAGACCCACGGTTCTCGATTCACGTGCAGCCATCACGTCAGCCACGCAGCGAAAGTTCAACAGCGTCTACGAGGTTGAAATCGAAGGACGAGACCCCGCAAACGTCATCTCGGACCTGTTCGATGGAAATGTCCCCTAAACTTAGCGCACTTCGCCTTAAGCTCAAAACCACACAATTCGAGCTGTCGCGCCGAGTTCTATTCCTGTGGATAAAGCCGATCTTCCTGGGTGGTAGTCATGAATCGCTCGATCTGGGCGATTCAGACCTCATCTGTTACGTGCTACCCTTTCGGTCCATCGCAGACCTCCTTGTGACGGACATGGCCTGTGAGGCAAGCGGCTTACCTTCAGCGGTATCGATAATCCCGGAAATTAACGAAGGTCGCGCCGTGTTTTTCCTGGCTCGGCCGGAAGGAACGCTGGGTAGAAAATCACTGCGCCAACAATCTGCCCGGATGATGCGCCTCTTCGAACACCAGAAGACTCTTGATAACCGATCAATCAAGATTGTTCCCGTCTCCCTGTTCTGGGGCCACCAGCCAGACAGGGAGAAGTCCCTGTTCAAGCTTTTACTCTCAGAACACTGGAGTGCAACCAGCGGCCTGAAAAAATTCTTCGCCATGTTGTTTCATCCCGGTCACATACTGGTGCAATTCGGGACCCCCGTTGCGCTTGATGAACTCATGTCATCTGAGTCTGAACAACCGAGACAGGTGAGGAAGCTCCTGCGATTACTTCGAGTGAATTTTAACAACCAGCGACAGGCAATTATTGGTCCAGACCTCTCTCACCGGCGTACCCTGCTCAACAACATTCTGGCAAGTGACGAAGTCCGCGGAGCCATCGAGCGTGAAGCAAGAACCAACGACGTAACATTCCTGTCCGTGGAAAAAAAGGCGATGGCCTACGCCCAGGAGATAGCTTCGGACCAGTCATACCGAGTCATAAGATTTTTCGATGTGTTACTCACCTGGCTCTGGAACAAATTGTACGCGGGAATTGAAGTCAACCACATTGACGCGGTCAAGCAGATGGCGCTGTCCCACGAGATCGTTTACACCCCCTGCCATCGAAGCCATATTGACTATTTGCTAATGTCATACGTGCTCTATCACAATGGTCTGGCCCCACCCCATATTGCTGCAGGAAAGAACCTCAACCTGCCCTTTGTTGGTCCCCTGCTGCGCAGAGCCGGAGCCTTTTTTATGCGAAGAAGTTTCCAGAGTGACGGCCTGTATAGAGAAGTCTTTGATGAGTATTTACACCAGGTTTTTACCCGTGGATTTTCGGTGGAGTACTTCATAGAAGGCGGCAGGAGTCGAACCGGAAGAACGCTGCCACCAAGGACGGGGATGCTCCGCATGACAGTTAACAGCTTCCATAAGGACTCCACCAAACCCATTGTGTTTATGCCAGTCTACTTCGGCTACGAGAGGGTGCTTGAATCATCGACTTATATGGCCGAATTGTCCGGGAAGGATAAGCAATCAGAATCCGTGTTCGATATTTTCGGCATATTCCGTTCCCTGAAACGCCAATTCGGGCAGGTGACCGTTAACTTCGGGGAACCCCTGCCACTTCAGGAGTTCATGGATGAACAGTTACCGGAATGGCAACAGTTAACGGAAATTCCCTCAGATCAATTGTCCGAGACCTGTCTGCGCCTGGCCGAGAACCTTGTAACCCGCATCAACGAATCTGTCGCAGTGAAACCAACAAACCTGGTTGCTGTGGCTTTGTTATCAACCGCCAGACAGAACATTGAGGAACAATACCTGTTGGATCAAATTGAACTACTACTTGCCATTGCCCGAAAATGCGGTCCGTCAGGATGTTCAATCACGAACGCAACCTCAAAAGAAATACTTGAGCAAGCAATAGAAATTTGCGGCTTAAGCAGGACAGAGCACCAGTTCGGGACCATCGTTTCCGCGTCTCCCGAACAGTCAATAAGCCTGACTTACAACGCCAACAATGTTGTCCATGTGTACGCGCTGCCATCACTGGTCGCGAGGTTTGTGCGAACCGAAACCAGAACCGACAGAAATGCGTTAGCAGAATTTGTAAAACCGCTGTTCCCGTTCCTCAAGTCAGAGATGTTCCTTCCCTGGGACATTCTTCATCTGGAGGAGGTATTGGATACCGTCGTCGAATCATTGTCCGAGCTTGGGCTCATTACAATGAATGGCAGCCAAATTGCGATTCCATCGCCTGAGTCACCTGAATACAACAGTCTTCAGGATATCGCCAGCATCACGGACCCAACCCTGGAAAGGTTTTATATTGTCATGGCGTTACTGCAGCAATCCAATCGGCCATCACTCAAAGCACTTGAATCCGCATCCGCAGGAATCGCAGAACAACTTTCAGTAATCTATGGCATCAACTCACCTGAGTTTTTCGATAAATCCCTTTTCTCCACTTTCCTCAGACAGCTGAAAAGTGAACAGGTTGTCGATACAGAGCTCGCTGTCAGCGAAAATTTCGCTCCATTGGAATCCGCCACTGCTCGATCTCTGGATGCCGATGTCAGATACAACATTCTGCAGGCGGTCAGAAAGTTCAACAACTAACTCGCAAACACCTCGTAACGACTGTTTTTGTTTTTGAATACATGTGTCGGCTGGATGGGAGAGATCCAGTCACCATGAGGTGGCCGCTTAAGCACAACCCGGCTACAACCTGCCTGCAAGGCAACAGATAATAATGCCATCGCATCTTCGTCTGTCCCGAGAAATCTTTGCAGATGCTGCATCGGGCCTCGCACCGCAGCAGCGCCCGGCTTTTCGGGAAACATCGGATCGATGTAGATCACATCATATTCCAGACTAGTCTGAGCCATCAGCACAAGCGAGTCGGCATTCGTCAGTTTGATTCGATTGGCAGCAGAAGAAAGTTCCGGAACCTTCCTTGCCCGCTTCAATCCATCCAGAAGCAATGTAGAGACAACCCTTGAACGCTCTACCAGAGTCACCTCACACCCGAGGGATGCCAGCACAAACGCGTCCCGGGCCAGCCCGGCCGTACAGTCCAGAACGCGGACGCCTCCACCCGCTTTTACTGCACGTGCCACCAACTCGGTTTTTTTCCCGGCTCCCCGGAGCCGGGTCAGAAATTCCGGATGTGAAAAATTAACCCTGAGTGGGTGCTGACGGGAAAAGCTATCTTCAAGGTAATAACCTTCCTCGTCACAGCCAACCCTGAACCGACTCATCTCTTGCCGGGTCGAGAGGCAACCTGCTCACGCAGGTAGACAGGTGTCGCCTGCATCGCGCTCACTGATTCGCCGCGACTGAGCTTGAAGGAACCAAGAGAAAGTAAGTCGCGGATTCTCGGGACAGCTTCACTCGAAATACTCTTAAAGGAAACACCCGTTGCCTCTTGGATTCTTGTACTCAATCCAGGCATTGCGTTGCCACATCCGAGCCAGTCGCCAACAGGTAACTGTGGCAGTTCAGAGACGTCAACAACCCCCTCCGGGATGACTGGCACCGCAATATCTTCTTCGAACTTATAGGCGCCGTAGTAAATTTCCTCCAGTCGAGCAGTTAACCCGACAAACACGAGCGGAGGATTGATCACTGTAATAACCGACTGCGCAATGCAGGCCATGGATGAGACTGGAACGACAGGAATACCCAGACCGTAACCCAATCCCTGGACAACCCCTATGGCAATCCGCAAGCCAGTAAAAGAACCAGGACCTTGACCAAAAACGATCGCATCAAGGTCTTCAATACCAATCCCGGCCTCCCTCACCAGCGACTCGATTGATGGCAGAATTTCCCGGCTGTGTGTATCGACTTCTGGAGATGTCCGATCCACCACCTCTGACCCGAGCTGCAATCCCAGCACAGTAGAGCGTGTAGAAGTATCAATTCCAAGGAGATTCACCAGGCAACTTTCTCAAATAGGTAGCATTGTAGCTCGCGCATCATAGTTTACGCATCCAAGCGACCGCATCTTCATGCTTATCAAGCCAGACCATTTCGGGCAAATTATTGATAACATATTTCCGATATGAACGACTGCTGATTCTTGCATCACCAAGCACAAACAACCCCATGTCACTCGCTTCACGCATTAGTCGCCCAAAACCCTGCTTTAGCGACAAGACGGTCTTGGGCAATGCCAGCTCTGTAAAGCCGTTGCCACCATTGCTACGGATCAATATTGACTGAGCATTGTAGATTGGATCTGATGGATTTGGGAAAGGTAGTTTGTCGATGATCAGGAGCTTCAATCCTGCGCCCCTGACATCCACACCTTCCCAAAAACTCTGCGTGCCTAACAATACACTACGCGGGGATTCTTTAAACTCAGTAAGCATTTGAATTTTGGACTTGGCACCCTGTACAAGCAGCGGTCTTCCAATCTGCTTAAGCTCAAGCGCTGCAAGCTGCAATGCCCGATGACTGGTAAACAGGAAAAAGGTTCTTTCGTTGTTATGCTCAATCAACGGGACACAACGGGCAACAAGTTGTTTTGTATGATCCTCGCTGCCTGGCTCAGGTAACCCGGATGGCACATAGGCTTTGACAGACTTCAGATAATCAAACGGACTTTCGAAGATCGCGGAAATTTCATCGGATACACCAAGTTCTGATTTGAAATGGTTGAAAGAACCATCCACAGATAGTGTCGCAGAGGTGAATATCCAACTGGCCTCAGAATCCCTGACAACCTTTTGGAACTCAGCGCTAATCTCCAGCGGAGAAAGGTGGATGGTATAATTACCCTGGGTTCTCTCAATCCAGTGGACATAACCTCCCCCCGGGTCAGCCTGTTCCGTGAGCAGTGCGAAGATATCCGCCATGCCCAGTGCACGTTTGGCACATTGAGCCAGGCCGTCACTTCTATCTGCAACATCCAAAAGGCGATTGCCCAACTCCGCCAGTGCCTGATCAACCGCAAGAATCAGGTGGCGAGACTTTTCATCCAGCCATCGTTCAAAGTAGGGATCAGTACCCGCAAGCATCAACTGTTTCAGTGCCACCAGTCGCCTTTCAAGAGCGCTAACATAGTCCGAACTGTGCGGGTCATCATTACCCAGCAGGGACAATTCAGCTCTGACATCGCGTAAAAGTTCAGTAAATTGTCCGCTGGATAATCGTTGCCCAAAAAACTGGCGGGCAATATCCGGAATCTGGTGAGCCTCATCGATTACCAATGCCGTTACATCAGGCAGGAGCGATCGAATGTTATCCTCCCGCTGCGCGAGGTCGGCCAGTAAAAGGTGATGGTTCACAATAACGATGTCAGCCTGGCTGGCTTTTTCTCTCGCACGGTACAGCGGGCACTCGTTAAATTCAGGACACCTACTACCCAGACAGTTGTCTCTTGTGCTGGTCACCAGTTTTTGAAGAGCTGCATTTTCCTCCGGATCCAGGATTTCAGTAAGATCATTGGTGCGACTTCGAGTTGACCAACTGCGCACTTCCACCAGTTGGTGTGCAAGGAGTTCATTTCGATGATCTATCTTAATGTTGGTCTTTAACCGTTGCGGACAGAGGTAATTCGCCCTGCCTTTTAACAATGCTACTCTCTTTTCAGGAAACATTTTCTGCAAAACGGGCAGGTCTTTCTGGAACAGCTGGTCCTGAAGGTTCTTTGTACCTGTAGAAATAATCACGGAACCGGACGCAATAAACGCAGGAACAAGATAACTCAGGGTTTTTCCAGTGCCTGTTCCAGCCTCAAAAATCCCGACTGCTCCACTTTCCATCACCGATTCTATATTAATCGCTAACTCGAGCTGCCCCTTCCGTACTGAATATTCAGGCCAGGCGTGGGCTAGTGAATCAAATACATCTGCCAGGTTTTGCATACAACTAGTTTGAATCTAAGGTGTGCATAAATGATGATGTCGTTAGAGGAGCAATAATCTATGGATACCACCGCTATCGTACTAGCAGGAGGGAAGGGATCAAGGATGAATTACGCAGAAAAGGCGTGGATGTTGCATCATGGAAAACCTCTCTTATCTCATGTTGTTGATTCGATCAGCCCACAAGTCGATATGATCCTCATCAGCAGGAACAACACCAGCGATCCCAGGTATGACGAACTGCCCTACCCCTGCATCGCAGACATAGCGTTTGCAGCTAATGATAATGACGGTGAAGCGACTGAGCAACAGGGCCCCCTATCCGGGATCAGTGCCTGCGCACGACACGTAAAAACATCGCTGACACTTGTCGTCCCCTGCGATACACCTCGTCTACCCAATAATCTCATGCGGAAATTACTGGATGGCCTCGGTGACGCATCTGTTGCGGTGGTACACGACGGAAACAATGAACAACCGCTCGTTTTCCTTGCGCAAACCACAGCGCTTGAGGAAATCGATATCTACCTGAAGACTGGTCGCCGTTCAGTAAAGGGATGGCTTGAGGGGATGAATCACAATCGAGTCTATTTTGAGACCGGATCGGATGAATTTGAGAACATCAACACAATCGATCAATTAGCGTAACTGTTCAAAACGATAATATTTCATACGAAGTTACCACCAAGAGTCGCGAAAGATGCCAAGCCACCCCCCACCAAGGTGAGAGGCGACACAGAAGCTTTAAAAGCGGTCATCAACAAAAAGCCCTCAAATAAGAGGGCTTTTCAGTGATATTACTTACGCTTCTTTGCAGCTTTTCGCTTGGCAGGTTTCTTCTTAGCAGCAGCCTTCTTCTTAGCAGGCTTCTTCTTAGCAGCGGCCTTCTTCTTAGCAGCCTTCTTCTTAGCAGGCTTCTTCTTAGCAGCAGCCTTCTTCTTAGCAGGCTTCTTCTTAGCAGGCTTCTTCTTAGCAGCTACTTTTTTCTTAGCAGCTACTTTTTTCTTAGCAACTACTTTTTTCTTAGCAACTACTTTTTTCTTAGCAGCAGGTTTCTTTTTTGCAGCTTTCTTTTTTTTCGCAACCACTTTCATCGCTCCTGTATTACGTTGAGAAGTTCTTCTCTATCGAGTTGTGTTTTTCCGTTAACTGGATTTAAACGAACCCATTACGGCTATAACGCAAACACGAAACAAAGTTTAGAAAAAAAAATTTCAATTTGCACACTTTTTTTTAAAATTTTTTTTTATTTTTCAGGAGATTAAGCGTACTACTTAAAACGAAATTTAGAAAAGTAACGTAACGAAAACTTTAGATGAGTGATTTTTTCACACAAAGAAAGTTTCCGTTAACCAATCAGTGATCAAGGATATCGAATATGACGTTCTTAATGTCGTCACTATTACCGTTCCCATCCGTCTTGTGATAACTCAGTTTACTACCCTGTTTCTGCGACATTTCTTTATAGAACGAAACTAAAGGTTCTGTTTGTTCTCTGTATACTTTTAGGCGTTCCAAAATTGTTTCTTCTTTGTCGTCTTCGCGTTGAACCAGCGGCTCACCTGTAATGTCGTCAACACCTTCAACATTGGGTGGGTTGTGGTGTACGTGATAAACACGCCCTGATTCAAGGTGCAAGCGTCTCCCCGATAACCTTGAAACTATCTCGTCATCAGGAACATTAATCTCTATGACGTAGTCAATTTCAATGTTTTGTGACACAAGAGAGTTAGCCTGGGGAATGGTTCGCGGGAAACCATCAAACAAGAAACCGTTCGTACAATCATCTTTAGCAATCCGCTCTTTTACCAAATCAAGGATGATTTCATCTGTAACGAGAGCGCCACTATCCATCACCGCCTTAACCTTTTTACCTAGCGCGGTGCCATCGCGAATTGCTTCACGCAACATATCACCTGTTGATATCTGCGGAATGCCGTATTTTTCTACGATGTACTTCGCCTGGGTCCCTTTGCCCACTCCTGGGGCACCTATCAGAATCAATTTCACGATTTAACTCCCCGATCTACCTAAATGAAATTCTGAACTAATTTAGTCGTCGCTTACGTTGATACTGTACGCCTTGCGCTCGTAACATTGGGAAGTTGTTTTATCTTCTCAAGCGTCTGTAATAATTTGTTTAGCTGAACCACCTCGATAACCATTTTGATCGATACGCGATTATTGTGTCTGTCCGTCACTGTGGTCGTCGATCGAACGTTGGTGTGCTCACGCATCAATATACCGGTGATGTCGTGCAGTAATCCAAATCGATCGTAAGCAAGGACCTCAATACTAACCGGGAAGGTTACCTCCACGGATTCTTTCCACTCCAGGCTCATCAGGCGCCCGTAGACATCCGCTTTCAATGCCTGCAGGCAATCATGCCGATGAACGTGCACAAGGTCTGCATCATCTACAACCCCTACAATCAGGTCACCTGGAACGGGCTGGCAGCATTCAGACATCTCGTAATCAAGATCACCCTGTCCCTTAATTGTCGCTTTATCTTCAACAGCCCCAATATCAAGATCCAGCTGATGATCCGAAATATCCAGTTGCACCAGATCGGCAGCTTCTTCAACGACGTCAAACGCGGCCAATTCACCGACTGCGATAGCATAAAACAGTTCGTTGGGTGACTCATAATCCATACGGTCAACCAGGTCAGAGAACTCAAAATGTTCGACACCCAGATGGCTGAGTTCTTCGACCAGCAACTTCTTTCCTTCTTCTACGTTCTTTTCTTTTTCTCTTCGACCAAACCAACCCTGGATCTTGGTGCGCGCCCGCGAGGTTGCCACATACCCAAGGTGCTCGTGCAGCCATTCCCTTCTGGGTTCTGGCTCATCTCCAACAATAATCTCTATTCGGTCTCCCGAACTCATTGCAGTGTTTAGTGGCACGACGCGTCCGTTGAGTTTTGCGCCGCGACACTTATGCCCAATTTCCGTATGCACCCGATAGGCAAAATCTATGGGTGTAGCGCCCGGCGTCATGTCTACTACGTCACCATCCGGCGTAAAAACGTATATGCGATCGACCGACAGAGCGCTGAAAAGATCCAACTCGCTATCGTCTTCCTCATCCTGTCCTTCAATGATCTGGCGCAACCAGGCAATTCTTTGCTCATAGGACTCCGAGCCTTTTAGATCGTCAGTATCCTTGTATTGCCAATGCGAACAAACACCGAACTCAGCTTCTTCGTGCATTTCCTGGGTGCGGATCTGTATCTCCAGTACTTTCCCTTCAGGACCAATAACAGCCGTATGAAGTGACTGATAGCCATTCTCTTTTGGATTCGCGACATAATCATCGAATTCATGAGGAACATTGCGCCACTGATTGTGAACTACGCCCAATATCCGATAACAATCCCCCTCGTCGCCAACAAGTATTCGGACTGCACGAACATCATAAACCTCGGAAAAGGGAATCCCCTTGCGGCGCATCTTTCTCCAGATGCTATAGATATGTTTTGGTCGACCATCCACCTTACAGTCAATACCGACCTGTTTAACCCTGCGATTCAGTTCGCTCACCACATTCGCAATGTACTCCTGCCTGACGGTTCTCTTCTCGTCTAGCAACTTTGCAATGCGTTTGTACGAAAGTGGTTCCCTGAGCCGAAACGACAGGTCTTCCAATTCCCACTTAAGATGACCAATACCGAGTCTGTGGGCGAGCGGTGCATAAATTTCAAAGACTTCCCTGGCCAGTTTCAGTCCCCCGGGATTCTTGCTCGCCACTGCATTCCTGATGGCGCAAGTTCTCTCTGCAAGCTTTAAAAGCGCTACACGCACATCATCAACCAGCGACACGAGCATTCTTCTTGCCTGCTCCATCTGGTCCTGGCGCTCACCAAAGAGTTTTTTGGTTGTACCAAACTGGATATCACTGATGGCCGCCATCTTTAACGCACCTTCAACCAAGCGAGCAACGTCAGCCCCAAACTGCTTTTTAACGTGGTTGAGCGTCAACTGATTTTCGCGAACAGCACGATAGATAATCGCTGCGACCATGCCATCTTCATCAACGTACAGCTCATTGAGGATTTCAGCCATAGCAAGGCCCATACGAAAGCTGCTGTGGCCTTCGGTCCAGACACCCCCGGTTGCGAATGCTTTTCCTTCGGCCTGCTCTGAAAGATCGCAGACCTCACGTAGACGGGACAGATTGATTTCAGGTCGCGCATCACCGATATTACACAGCCACATTTCAATATTGACCGAACCATCAACCTGTAATGGTTGTTCTTGTCTGACTTTAACCATGAAAGAATCGTTAAGTATTGAGCGGCTTAGTGGGTAACCCCTGGCGGACGAGGAGCGCCATGGATTCTACATGGGTTGTATGAGGAAACATATCAATTATTCCCGCCGATCGAAGCTCAAATCCCTGATTTTCAAGAATTCCGATGTCTCGAGCCAGCGTCTCCGGGTTGCAGGAAACGTACACTACCCTGACTACATTACTACTGGCAAGCCTTTTGACCATTGCCTCCGCACCGCTTCGGGGCGGGTCAAGCAGGACCTTATTTACCCCTTCTAAGCCATTGATTTCAGAGGTTTCCAGCTGCAAATCTTCAACGACAAATGACACATTTTCCACACCATTGAGCCGGGCATTCTCACGAGCCCGCGCAATACTGCTGGCGGATTGTTCTGCGCCTGTCACCTTCTTTGCAAACCGGGATATCGCGAGCGAAAAGTTGCCTATCCCACAGAATGCATCGAACACCTCGTCCGACGGATCGATATCCAGCAGCGCTACCGCCCTGGCCACCATTTGCCTGTTTACTGCAAGATTCACCTGCGTGAAATCCTGCGGGGAGAATTGAAAAACCAGACCGTAATCAGGCAGCCGATAATGCAGAAAATTATCGTTGTCCTGTGGAAAAATCTTGTGGGTACTGTCGAGCCCTTCAGGTTGCAGAAACATCTGCACAGATTGCTCATGTCCAAATGACTGTAGTTTCTGCATATCTTCATCCGACATTGCCGCCATATGGCGAAAGATCAGCGCGACATCACTGTCGCCACAGGCAACTTCAATCTGCGGAATTGTTCTTGGTTCGCTCAACCCACTAATGAGCTCTATGAGAGGCTCGATCAGACTTGAAACCGGGTCGACAAGTATCGGGCAATTTTCAATGTCGGCAATATAGGGTTTCATCTTTTCCCTGAAACCCACCAGCACTCTGTCCTTTTTGTCCACGTACTTCACGCCCAGTCGCGCTTTGGTGCGATAGCCATAAGAAGGCCCAGAGATAGGTTCCATCCATTCCCTGGGCGTAATCTGACCAAATTTTTGTTGAACCTGCGCCTGCTTCAATTCCAATTGATACGCATGACTTGCGTGCTGGAAACTGCAACCACCACAAAAGGAAGCTGCTTTACACATCGGCGTTACCCTGTGATTTGATGAAGCAAGGACTTCAGTCGATCGCAGGTAGAGTCGCTTTCGTTTTCTGGCAACCGGTACTGCAATGACCTTTTCCCCTGGCAACGCACCAAATACAGCGTGCCTGCCATCTGCAGTATACGCGCAACCGTCCTCCGCCACGCTGTCCACAGTGACTTCAATAGGGTCATTTGATTTCATTGGAGACAGTTAGATTAACCGTGACTAAAGACGCCGGTGGAAAGGTACCGATCGCCGCGATCACATGCAATAGCCACAATAGTGGCATTTGTAACTGCCTCACTTAACAACAATGCACCAGCTACCGCACCGCCGGACGAAACACCAGTGAAGATGCCTTCCTCTTTCGCCAGTCGTCGCATGGTAACTTCGGCCAGGGTTTGCTCGACATCAATCACTCGATCGACATGTTCACTGTTGTAAATCTTTGGCAGGTAAGCTTTCGGCCATCGACGAATCCCCGGTATTTGTGAACCCTCTACAGGCTGCAATCCAACAATCTGGATATCCGGGTTCACCTCCTTGAAGTATCTTGAACATCCCATAATGGTCCCGGTTGTACCCATGGAACTGACGAAATGCGTGATCTCGCTGTTTGTCTGGCGATAAATTTCCGGCGCGGTTCCTTCGTAATGAGCGGTTGGGTTATCTTCGTTGGCGAACTGGTCAAGGACATGCCCTTTCCCTTCTACCTGCATTTTTTCTGCAAGATCACGAGCGCCTTCCATACCCTCTTCCTGGGTGACCATCACAAGCTCCGCACCATACGCCGCCATCGCAGATTTACGTTCGTCACTCATGTGAGAAGGCATAATCAGGACCATTCGATAACCCTTAATCGCCGCAGCCATAGCCAGTGCTATGCCTGTATTGCCACTAGTCGCCTCGATAAGAGTATCGCCGGGCTGAATAACTCCTCGTTCTTCGGCACGCTGAATCATGCTGATGGCAGGTCGATCCTTAACCGACCCAGCGGGGTTGTTGCCTTCCAATTTGACTAAAATGGTATTGCTCGTCTCACCGGGAAGACGTTGAAGCCTGACAAGCGGCGTTTCACCAACGCAGTCTTCAATGGTGGGATAATCAGTCATGAATGTGCAGCCTACTTGCAGGAACAGCCATAATAGAAGAAGTTCGGGGATTCATATAATACCAGGATTATCTATTCAAATTCATTTCAGTCATAAGTTACCACCGCGGTGTATATTCCTCATACAAGAATAAGTTAGAGAAATAGACACGGATGCGATTCTTTTCAGAAATCTCCCTGTTATTGCTTCTCACAGTATGCCCGCTCCTGACTCTGGGGGGGCTATCGCTGCGCTTTACTATCCCTGGCGAGTGGTTCCTTTTAGCAGGTGTAATGAGCGTCATATTCGCATTGACTACTATCGCCCGAGTGAGACACAGGTTTGTTCAACCGCTAAAGACGCTTACTGAAAACCTCTATGCAAACATTGAAACACCTGGAAGACATCAACCACCCGAGTTGCGACAACTGCTCCGGGCGATTCGATTCTATTCAGCAGCAGGTAACGTTGATGCAATGAACAGAGTCAATGAACTTGAACTAGTGATACGCGACGACATCAGTGCACACAATGCCGGTGACCTGTTACTGAAACAGGAACGTGAAGTGCTCAGGGAAACAAAAAGTGAAATCATTGATGCCACTAATGACCTCGAGGTCCAAAAACTACTGGCGCGTGAGACAGCAAGAAAAGTAATTGCGTTAGCCAACAGCAATCCCCTCGACCCGGAGGCCGTTACAGAACTGGAGAATCTTCAGTTTCTGCTCACGGATTCACATCTCTTTCCTGCTACGAAAAACCACGATCTTTTAATGTTGATTGATCGCGTCATCGACATCACGGCACCACTTTCAAGAATGCGAAATGCCACTTTCCAGGTTGAATTTGAATCGGATTGCCCGCTCCATTTTAGCCTGGACAACGGGCGATTCGGGTCCAGCCTTTTTCAATTGATCATCGGTTACCTGCAACTCAGTGACCAGCCGCAAGACAAACAGGAACAGGTTTTCATCAAGATTGGTCAAACCACCAAAGGCTTCACCCTGACTTTCCCGAAGGCCTCAAATCTAAAACCGAATACAGGGCTCGACGAAAGTTTAAAATCCGCGGGCGCGACATGGAACCATAAAACCCTAACCTTTCCAGCCACGGTAATTCACCAGAAAATTTCAGCAGAAACCGATCTCACCGCCATCGTAGTCGCCGAGGACGAACACGAACGGTCCAGTCTTACGAAACGGCTAAGTTTTCTTGGGATCAACTGTATTACGGACTTCAAAAACCAACACCTGGATATCTGCGTGGTCTCTGATGAAACGAGTGAGGTGTTCCTCTCGATCAAACCCTACTTGCCAGAGGCAACCTTCGTGCTGATGCTAAACAACCGTCAGCACTACCAGCACCCACGATGGATTACCGTGAATGACCCTGTGACACAAACTCAATTGGAGAAAATCGTCGCCAGGATTACCAGTACAAAGGATATCTCCAGCCAGAAGAATGTCCTTGTAGTTGATGACAGTGAGGTCAATATTCAATTGCTTGAGATACAACTTAAAGAATTGGGTCACAACGTTACTATCGCTGGTACCGGTGAGGTCGCTGTTTCACTGGCAACAAGAGGTCGATTCGAGATGATCTTCATGGACATACAAATGCCAGGCATCGGCGGGCTGGAGGCAACCAATAGAATTCGACAACACGACCGGTCCGTCCCCATTGTTGGGCTGACTGCTCACGCCACCGCAGAAGAGAAAAAAGGATGCCTGGAGGCAGGCATGAACGACGTCCTAATCAAACCAGTCAGGATGGAGAGCCTGCGTGTCATGACACAGCGCCTGGGTCAGCCTGACGCATTTCCTCCACTGGCTGCGTCAGGCACCACGGCCTTACCGGCATTCGACCTGGACCTGGCTCTCGAAAATGCGGGTGATCGCCGCGACCTTGCAATAGAACTGTTTGACCTACTTCTGGCAAGCCTCCCCAGTGACCTTGATGCCATAAACGCGGCATCGAGCAATATTAACGAACTAAAACGCGCTGTTCACAAGTTGCATGGTGCAGTTCGTTACTGCGGGGTTCCAAGACTCGCAAAAGCGATCGAAAAACTGGAATTGGCTCTGAAGCACGGTAAGGAATTAGAGATCCAACCACTGCTAAACCTGCTAAATGGTGAAGTTACTGCCCTTAACACCTGGCATCACGACAATCCTGATGTTTTAAGTTCAGGGGATCAACAGATCAAACACCGTTAGTTGCGATGACATAGGCGATGGCATAGTCACGCTCATCCGACATGCTAATGTGAATATCAGAGATGCCAAGCTCTTCGGCTCGCGATTTAGCTTCGCCTGTTAACCTGACCTGAGGGGCGCCGCTTTCCTTTCGATCTATTTCGATATTTCTGAAATGCACACCGCTTCTCATACCCGTTCCAAGCGCCTTGGAAACAGCTTCCTTGGCAGAAAACTGTCTCGCCAGATAAGCCGCCAGCCGGCTACCAGTGAGTGATCGGCGCTCACCCGCACACAGAACCTTGTCAGTAAAACGTTCACCAAAGCGCGTAAGGGACCTCTGGATCCTTCTGACGTCTACAATGTCTGTACCTATTCCAACAATCATCAACGTGCTCCTCTGAACAGGCTACGGCTTTTGAGAGGTTTGTCACCCAGTAGTTCTGCAAGAGAGAGTCTGGTCAGGTTCAATAAACGTTTGCTGTCCACCTGCTCAAGCTCACCCGAGGCAATTCTTAGCACTTCAACGCCGGAAAATGTTTCACCTTGAGACTCGCGTATTGCATGGAAGCCTTCATGGACCACAAAACGATAATCCAGGTCAGCGGAAATCGGTTGTCCGTCACGTGAGTCGTACTCGAAATTAATCCCGTAACCAAGTTCCTGCAACAGGCAAAGCTCAAACCTTCTAATGGCTGTTACCTCGCCACCCGACTCTTTTATTGACAGCTGTTGTCCTGACATCGATTGTTCGGATAACACCAGTTCTGAAAGCAAATCCTCGTACCCTTGATATAAACCAGCAATCGGTTCAAATCGATCCAATAACCTGTAGAGTAATTCGTTGACATACAGACCAAGCATCAACCCTTTTCCCTTCAGCCCGAACGGCTTTCGTGGAAAATCTATCGTCGTTGATGTCTTTAACTCACCACGGCCGACGGAGGCAATCAGCAACGGTGAAAATGGCTGCAACCGGCTCCTTATCTTCGACCTGGGAGACCTGACACCTTTCGAGACTACAGAGTATCGCCCTGAGTCCCGGGTAAACAGATCTAGTATTAAGCTGGTATCACGATAATTTCTGGCATGCAGAATGTAAGCTGGTTCAAGTGTCCCTGCTTCATACATCGTCGTAACCAAGACTCCTGATAGCACGCTCATCATCAGACCAGCCCGACTTAACCTTCACCCAGGTGTTCAGCATGACTTTTACACCGAGCACCTGTTCCATGTCTTTGCGGGCATCAGTACCGACCCGTTTTAGTCGCTCTCCTGATTTTCCAATCAGAATACTTTTCTGGCCATCTTTCTCAACAAAGATTGTTGCATCGATATGCGTTGCCTTATCTCTTTCTTCGAATTTCTCAATTTGAATGGTAATGGCGTACGGTAGCTCATCACCTAACTGACGCATGAGCTTTTCACGAATGATCTCAGAGACAAGAAACCGTTCACTGCGGTCCGTTACCTGCTCCGCGTCAAAATAAAATGGTGATTCCGGCAACGCTTCACAAATCACCTTTTCGAGTTCTTCAAGATTGGCGTTCTTTTCAGCCGATACCGGCACCAGTTTCACATCAGGATATTTCTCTTGAAGCCTGGAGAGCATAGGGAACAACGTATTCTTGTTTTCAATCAGGTCAATCTTGTTAACCACAATAACCTTCTTGGCCTTCGATTGATTGAAGAGGCGGGAAACTTCCTGATCGTCTTCACCTATCTTTCCCCTGTCGAGTAAAAACAACAGCACGTCTACATCACGAAGCGCGCTTTTAGCGCTCTTGTTCATGTAGCGATTGAGCGCCTTCGGTTCATTTAGGTGAATACCCGGCGTATCTACGAAAAGTATCTGATGAGAGCCAGTCGTCTTGATGCCTAACAGGTTGTGCCGCGTGGTCTGCGGCTTTCTGGAAGTGATGCTGATCTTCTGGCCCAGAAGCGCATTCAACAACGTGGACTTACCGACATTGGGACGACCTACGATGGCCACATAGCCACACCGGGTACTCAATTGGTGACCTCCAGGTGCTTGAGAGCAAGTTCGGCGGCCTTTTGCTCGGCCCGCCTTCGTGAAGTTCCAATTGCCCTGATTGTACCGTTAAAGGATAAAGATCGACACTCGATCTCAAAAGTCTGATTGGGCGATTTCCCAGTCGTACCGACCAGGATATAGTCCGGCACCGGTTGACCTATACCCTGAAGGTGCTCCTGAAGTCGAGACTTGGCATCTTTCTCGATATTCGATGATGTCAGTGCTGCAAGCCGTTCCTCATATAAACCGAGAACACAATCCGTTGCCTCGGTGATTCCAGCGTCCAGAAAAACTGCCCCTATGATCGCTTCTACCGCATCTGACAGGATGGAGTCCCGGTCGAATCCACCACTCTTAAGTTCGCCACTTCCCATTGTCAGGAACCCACCAAGATCCAGTTCCCTGGCAATTTCTGCGAGTGTTTGCTGTTTAACCATCCTCGCCCTTAAACGGGAAAGGTCTCCCTCTCTTGCATCAGGAAACCGGTTAAACAGCGCAGCGGCAACGACAAAATTGAGGATTGAGTCTCCAAGAAATTCGAGACGTTCATTATTTCTATCACCGAAACTTCGGTGCGTTACCGACTGATCGAGTAAAGATGCATTTTTAAATGTGTATGCAACACGCGATTCAAGCTTTTTTAGATCGGTCACACTGACCCGCACTAATCTCTAAGAGGAACTTTCTTGTTGAAAGCAGCGATCAAGCTCAGATTGCTAACCAAATCGATCCGCACCTCGTAATCCAGGACCAATTCTGTCCCAATCTTGGTACGGTCAATTTTCAGGTGTTCCTTAAGGTCAAAATCACGGATGTTATTCATCTTCAAACGTTTCCTCATGGTGTCACGAATATTGGCCTCGCTCGCGAGTGCTAAACCATTTTCCAGGGACATCTTCTCCATAATGGTGCCCATGGTGTTGTGATCCAGATAAAGAGGTATCAATCGAGAGCCCACGGAGACCACAGACGCGACGACCAGGAGGATAACCATAATGCCACCCATGCTTCCTCTTTGTCGGTGCTTGCCTTGCAAGATTTTTCTATTCATCATTTTGGTCCTTACTGTATCCAACCATTACGCGAAAACTCCGGCAGCCGCAGTCCTGGTTTTTTATGCAACCAGATCGCTACCGCCCTGCCAACTATATTATGTTCTGACACCAACCCCCAATACCGACTATCGCTACTCTGATCGCGATTATCCCCCATCATGAAGTAGTGGCCTTCCGGAATCACCCATTCATCCACACTTGTTTCCCGATAAGGGTTTCTTTGAATCAGGTGCTCAACGTTTCCTAGCTTCTCCCGATATTGTAGAACCTTCGGATTCACTGGTGGTATCTGGGCTACAAACGTCTGATTCTGTCGTTTCCCGTTGATATACAAGGCCTTATCCTGGTATCGAACCGTGTCACCCGGTATTCCCACCACCCGTTTGATGAAGTATACGTCCTGATGGGGCGGTATAAAGACCATGACCTCGCCGTTTTTTGGCTCTGCAATATCAACAATCTTGGTGCCAACGACAGGCAGCCTGACGCCATAGGAGAATTTGTTAACCAGAATAAAATCACCCACCGCAAGTGTCGGAATCATCGAACCCGTGGGAATCTGGAAGGGTTCGAACAGAAACGACCGTAATACCAGAACAATAGCAAGTACAGGAAAAAACGAGATTGAGTATTCAACAATGATCGGTTCGGCAAGAATCGCCTTGCGAGATTCTTCGTCAATATCACCGGCTGCGGCGGCGCGGCCAAGTCTCTTCGGGCGAAATACAAGGTAATCCACCAACCACACAACACCGGTGAAGGCGGTGGCAAGAACGAGGACGAGGGGGAAATTAATGCTCATTTTTCTACCTTCAGCACTGCGAGGAATGCTTCCTGTGGGATCTCAACGCTACCGACCTGTTTCATACGCTTCTTACCTGCTTTTTGCTTCTCAAGTAATTTTTTCTTTCGGGTGATATCGCCACCATAACATTTGGCAGTGACATTCTTGCGCAATGCCTTCACGGTCTGTCTCGCAATAATCTGACCTCCAATGGCTGCCTGAATGGCAACATCAAACATCTGCCGCGGTATGAGTTCTTTCATCTTTTTCGTCAGGGAAAAACCTTTCCCCCTGGCATCGTCCCTGTGAACAATCACTGCCAATGCATCTACAGCATCACCGTTAATTAGCACGTCGAGTCTGACCAGGTTCGACGCTTCAAATCGATCGAATGAATAATCAAGCGAAGCGTATCCCCGGGAAACCGATTTCAACCGATCAAAGAAATCGAGTACAACTTCATTCATCGGGATGTCGTAGGTCAACGAAACCTGTTTACCGACAAACTGCATGTCTTTTTGAACGCCTCGCCTTTCAATACAAAGAGTAATGACACTGCCTACGTGTTCTGATGGCACGAGAATGTTTGCTCTCACAACCGGTTCGCGCATCTCTTCTATCATGGACGGATCGGGCAATTGAGAGGGATTATCAACCTTATAGACCTCACCGGATTTAGTCAGTACCTCATAAACCACAGTGGGAGCAGAAGTGATCAAGTCAAGGTCATATTCCCTCTCCAATCGCTCCTGGATAATTTCCATGTGAAGCATGCCAAGGAAACCACAACGGAAGCCACTTCCTAGCGCATCTGAGCTTTCTGGCTCGTAGGCGAGAGAAGCATCGTTCAACGTGAGTTTTTCCAGCGCGTCCCGAAAATTATCAAAGTCATCCGAACTGACCGTGAACATTCCGGCATAAACCTGCGGCTTTATTTTCTCAAAACCCGGCAGCGTAGGTACCGATTCCTGATTCGCACTCAGCACGATCGTGTCACCGACAGGAGCGCCTTTCACATCTTTAATGCCAGCGACTATGAAACCAACTTCACCGCTGTTGAGGCTGTCTGTTTCTGTTCTCCTTGGCGTGAAGACCCCGACGGAATCCACCTGGTGAACTTTGCGCAGGGACTTCGCAACGATTTTGTCTTTTTTGGAAATTTTTCCCTGCGTCACCCTGACAAGAGAAACTACACCCAGGTAATTATCGAACCAGGAATCAATGATGAGTGCCTGAAATGGTTCCTCACGCAGATCCTCCGGCGGCGGAATGACCGCTACTATCTCTTCCAGGAGGTCCTCCACTCCCTGACCGCTTTTTGCGCTGACCTGCAGGGCGCCGGTCGCATCGATACCGATAATTTCCTCGATTTCCTGGCTGACCCGGTCGGGCTCTGCCTGGGGCAGATCGATTTTATTGAGTACAGGCAGAACTTCGAGATTCTGTTCTATCGCGGTATAACAGTTAGCCACTGACTGCGCTTCCACGCCTTGTGCGGCATCCACTACCAGCAAGGCGCCCTCACAGGCTGCCATCGAGCGTGAAACTTCATAGGTGAAATCCACGTGACCAGGCGTATCAATGATATTGAGCTGATAGGTATTTCCATCCCTGGCGTCATACATAAGCGTCACGCTCTGTGCCTTGATGGTGATACCTCGTTCACGTTCGATATCCATTGAATCCAGTACCTGGTCTCCCATCTCACGATCGGTTAACCCGCCGCATAGCTGGATAAAACGATCAGCCAGGGTGGATTTGCCATGATCGATATGGGCAATAATGGAAAAATTCCTGATACGTGCGGGCTCTGTCACAAAAACTCAATTTTAGGAAATCGGTGAGGGGATTGGCGCTGGTAAAAACGCGTGAAGTCTATAGGAAAGCATCCCCGGACGCTATCAGCCGCTACATAACAGGCACCTTCAACGCCAGATACTGGGGACGTTTATTCCGGACAATCCTGATATGAATGGAAATATTACCAGGCAAAGCCGCAACGAGCCGCTCCAACTGCTCAGCACTGCTAATAGCTTCACCATCAATGTCGGTTAACACATCGCCACGCCGAATCCCTGCTTCACGGGCCGGGCCCGCGTATACCTGACTGATAAGAACACCTTTGCTAACTTCCAATCGCCGTTTATCCACATCTTCCAGGTCAACGATATCAATGCCTATTCGGTTCCCATTGGCTGCCAAAGGTGAGTTACTACTCTGCGGACCAATATTCTCAAGGTTCAACTTACCAATAGTCACCTCGATTTTCTGCCGCTTACCACTTCTCATTATTTCAAGGGTCGCGACTGATTCTGCTCGAGTCCGGCCAACCAGGTGGGGCAGGTCCGACGAGAGGTCGATCATTTTGCCATTGAACGATAGAATGATATCTCCTTCACGCAGCCCGCCCTCTTCAGCGGGGCTATCGGCAAATACCTGGGTGACAAGCGCACCAGCAGGCCTATCCAGGCCAAAGGACTCCGCCAGGTCACGATCCACTCGCTGGATCAAGACCCCAAGCCAACCACGGGAAACCACACC
>DTZW01000026.1 GCA_012961165.1 Gammaproteobacteria bacterium
AGAAATTTCCAGGGAACCCTGCTGCTCATATCTCATGACCGGGAGTTCCTCGATGAATGCGTCAATCACATCGTCTATCTTCATCACCAGACAATTGAGCTGTTTACGGGCAACTATTCCGCCTTTGAGAAGATCAAGGCAGCGCGGCTGGCGTTACAGCAAAGCAGCTATGAGAAACAACAGCGCGAGATCGCGCATATGCAGGATTTCGTCAGGCGGTTTCGCGCGAAAGCCACTAAGGCAAGACAGGCGCAGAGTCGAATTAAGGCACTAGAACGACTGGAACTGATTGCTCCGGCTCATGTCGACTCACCCTTCTCATTCGAGATAACTGCACAGGAAAAAGCATCGACGCCATTGCTCACCTTGGTAGATGCCAACCTTGGATACGAAAGCGCGGTTCTAAAGAATGTCAATCTCAGCTTCTTACCCGGTGATCGATACGGGTTGCTTGGGGTTAATGGCGCAGGAAAGAGTACGTTGATCAAGACATTGAACATGGAACTGCCGCTATTGAGTGGTTTCGAGACCGCGGGGGCTAACCTCAACACTGCCTACTTCTCACAGCACCAGCTTGATGAGCTGGACCTTTCCAGCAGCGCAGTGCTGCACCTGTTTGATCTTGGAAGAAAACTTGGGACAGTTCCCGGCGAGCAGGAGGCGCGAAATTTCCTGGGTGGATTTAACTTCCACGGAGACAAGGTACTGGAACCAGTTGGGACCTTTTCCGGCGGCGAGAAAGCCCGGCTTGCGCTTGCACTAATTGCCTGGACCAGGCCCAACCTGCTGCTAATGGATGAACCAACAAACCATCTTGATATTGAAATGCGCCAGGCACTGACCGTTGCATTACAGGCATTCGCCGGCGCTTTGATCCTTGTATCACACGATCGGTACCTCATGGCAAACGCGGTGGATCAATTCCTCCTGGTTGAAAACGGTTGCGTCAGCATCTTTCCCGGGGACCTCGCGGACTACCGAACCCGAGTATTACCCGGCAAGGAAAAAGATGCACTACCTACAAATCGGGCGGCTAAAACAGTACCGCCAAGAACAGCCACGAGGCCAGGTAAAGAGGTCCGGCAACTAAAAACACGCCTGAATACACTTGATAACAGGATGGAACGGCTACAACGAAAACTCGGAGAAGTGGAGCAACAACTATCTGATCCAGCTATCTACCAAAGTCGTGACGGCCACGCAAAACAGGAAATAGACCTCCAGTCACTCCTTCGAGACCAGACGGAACTCAAAGAGCAATTAGAGGCTATGGAGGGCGAGTGGCTCGAAGTCAGTGCTGAACTGGAATCTATCTAGAGAACTTCTGATTAACTGCATTTTTTTGTGAGGGCAAGGCGAACCCGCACGCAGAAAATCGCGAATGGTCTTAATTTCGCGAGGTTTCGAGTACGGG
>DTZW01000027.1 GCA_012961165.1 Gammaproteobacteria bacterium
CTGAACGATAAGGCTACCAGTTCCAGGATCAATGTAGGCAAACACCGGGATAGAGTAGAAGAGGCTGATGCCGAGCAACATGAGTTTGTTCAAGTTCAATACTCGAGTGAGGAAGAAAGTGAGAATTATAGAAAGATACTTACAACTGTCAATCAGAAAAATAGCAGCTATATGCTAAGAATACTTCTAACTATATGTTTTTCAGGATTTTCCCCTGGCGTTGCGTTGGCGGCGGAAGACGCGCACCTACCTTTGGTGTCTGTTAATGGTCAACCCGTTAGATTTTCTGCTGAATCTATTGCGATCACGGAAGACGGCATTGAGGTAAGAAGGACCACATCTTACAAGTCCTCGAGAAATACCGACGGTTCAAAAGACCGAAAACAAACACTTTTTAGCTTTAAGCTCGACGATCCAGTGGATTTCAACGTCAGCTTTTCACTGCCGATTGACAGAACTACCAGAAATTCCGATGGTGCAGGTTGGGGTGCCGATTTGTTTGACCAAACCGATGCGTTTGTCATCGAAGAATCTGGAGCACGAATTATTGATCAGGAAGAGGAAATCTTTTCGGGATCAGGATGGGTGGGTCTTGCCAGAAGAGACCTGGTCATCGCAGTTAAACCACTTAATAACAAACTGTTTGCTGTCCTGACTGACCAAGCACTCTTGCTAACACCATCCGCGACCGGGCCGGACTACGAATTCGAGTTGGTTCAGGTACCCAGAACTATGCCTGCTTTAACCCTCCACGGCCTCGATGATCTGATCTTTATCAATCTACCGGACTGGTTCCGCTGGTTCTGCCTATTGATCTGGGCGCTGATGGAACTCATATTCTCATTCGTGGCAAGCTGGGGGGTAACCATTCTCATTCTTGCAGTACTGGTCAAGGTAGTTACCTATCCAATTACCCAGTACGCCATTTACTATCAGGATATTACTTCAGAACAGCAGGCACGGATCGCACCATTACTGGCTGAGGTGAAATCGACTTATACCGGAGTTGAACAAAGCAAACAGATCGTTGCGCTGTACGAGTCACAACGCTATCAGCATAGCGCACCATTCAAGAGCCTACTTGGCATCGCCATCCAGATACCGGTGCTGGTCGCATTATTCAATATCCTAGGAAATGTCTCTGAGCTAAATGGGGTTGCCTTTTTGTGGATCGAGGATCTAACCATGGCCGACCGACTGATAGTAACGAGTCTGTCGGTTCCCTACTTCGGCAGCTACATCAACGTATTACCTGTCGCACTTGGACTGGTAACTCTGTTGTCAGCCACCTATACCAGCGATGGCTGGGACAAAAGCCGCTTGACCAATGGACTAATTATGGGAGGACTGTTTCTTGTAATTTTCTATTCTTTTCCATCCGCGCTCGTTCTCTACTGGCTGGCAGCGAATCTGCTGCAGTTGACCCAGCAGTTATTCCTCAGCCCTCGAGGATCCAGCTTGCCAAGGCTGCAGTAAGCTCGGGTACAATTGAGCAATATATGCCCTCATGAACGGATAATATCTAAGCTCTCCTTCACGAGCGCAAAACCTGCCCACCGCCTCTACCGAAAACCTTTCTCCTTACAGAACGTGAACTAATTGGTTTCGAGATCGGAAGACACAGAGTTAACGGTGGCCCGAGCGGACCGCGCCCCACAGGAGACGCCTAAGCATTGCATCGATATTAGACTGTGCCGCTGCCTCCGCCGAATGGCAGCTCGCAGGTTTTAGCCTCGGACGTCTTAAATATTGATCCCCGCACAGAACGATCGTCCTGCCACGCGCAGTACAACAAACCGGGGTTTCCGAAACAAAAAACCTATTTTTTCTATCGTGCGTAGGTCGACAGAAAACCAATCATTAGCTGTTCAACGGTGTCTGAAACTGCTGGCACTAACAACAGTGTTACAGCCCAGACGACGGTGATGACCGCGCACAGAATCAGGTAACTTTTAGTTTGCATCAGTTGCTCCTTCTCGCGGCGCCATTTCAAAAATCCAGGTATCGCCGTCGTTTATGCTTTTTATTGTGTTAGCGACCGCATCAGGTGCACCACCGGAATACTTTTCCGCCAGTTTTCGAGCAATCCCGTCAATAACCTCACCTTCGATGATTCGAATCAATTGTCGCTCATATCGAATTCCGTTTATCCGAGCAACAGCCAGACCGTCACCTTCTGCAACCTGAAATGCCCAGTCTTTCCAAAGACGGCCAAGAAAAGATCGCATATAACCTGAAGGAACGTAGACTTTGCCACCGCTTTCCATGATAAAAATCCGTCTTGAACTCATCGGATTATCAAGTTGCAGATCAATCACAGCGACGTCATCGGTGAAACGCCAGTCTGGATCGGGGCCACTGTGAAGTTCGCCGGTAACCAGTTCGCCGCCAGGGAAAAGAATGGAAGGACCGTCTGCGTCCATGTTGTCAATTTTAAGCGTCACGATGGTGACCACGCCGATAAGCACAACGATACCAATGACCTGCAGAACGATACGAAGCATCTTGTCTCCTGGGAAATAACTGTGGTGGCCAAAAGCAGATTATACGGGCAGGCCACCTAAACCGACACCGGGATTTTCAGAAAAAATCAGAAACTCACGATAACCAAATCAATAGCTTGCCGGTGCGTCCGTTGCAGACCAGGCACTGGTGACAATTGACAGCAGGCTGAGTTCTAACCGGTAAAAAACCTGACAATCATAAACAACAGCGAAGGCGCCAATAAACAGCCCACGCCGGTATAGAACGTTGCTGTCATCGCCCCATAAGGCACCAGTTTTGGGTCCGTAGCTGCCAGGCCGCCAGCTACGCCACTGGTAGTACCCATCAATCCGCCATAAATCATTGCTGACAACGGATTGTCCAACCCGATGGATTTCGCAACAAAAGGTGTGCCTATCATCACAAGCACTGATTTGACGAGACCAGCAGCAACACTAAGGGCGATGACATCTGACCCCGCACCGAGCGCTGTCCCCGTGACAGGTCCAACAATATAGGTTGCTGCACCAGCACCTATGGTACTGATTGAAACTGCGTCCGTGTACCCAAACAACACGGCAACCACGGCGCCAACGATGAACGAAATAACAACCCCAAGAATGACAGACATCGCGCCCACCCAACCGGCTTTACGGATCGAATCCAAATCAGCGCCAAATGCCGTCGCGACGATCGCGAAATCCCGGAACATCGCGCCGCCGAGGATACCGACCCCGGTCAACATAGGGATGTCGGCAATACCCTTACTACCGCCCGTGAAGGCGCCGCCGACATAGGCAATGAGAAGACCCAAAGCTATGGCTATAGCGGATCCATGCACATGACCGCGAGTCAATCTGTCTGACAACCAATACGACACCCACATGACTACCGCAACAAAAACGAACGCCGTGATAATCGAATTCTTAATCATTACTGCCTGGAGTGTCTCGATAATCATGGCTCGGTAGCCTCACTCTGACTTTGTTGACTCCGTTGCGCGAGCTTCGTGAAGACAGGAATCAGCGCAAAACTCAACGCTACGGCACCGACGCCAGCAATCACTGCTAGCCATCCACTTGATACTGCGGCCGCAACGTTCTGCCTCGATGCCATAGCAATAACGATCGGGATGTACATCGCAGACCAGAACGTAATTCCATGTTGGGTTAACTGTCCAAGCTGAACTTTTTTTGAAGATAGGCTCGACAGCACGATCAGCATGAGCATGGCAATGCCAACACCGCCGACATTGGCTTTGACACCAATGATCTGGCCCAGAAGGTCACCGACAAACACCCCGGTGAGCATGCAGAACGCAAGAATACCTACGCCGTAAACAATCATTAGCTAAGACCTCTTGGAGTTAGATTCAGGCAACTGGACCGCCACCCAGCTAGATATTTATTTTATACCGCATTTTTCCAAGATCACAAAAGTACCTTCTTTGGTGATTTGATCGTAGAAAGTTAAAGGATATAGTTTGTCGATATCGGATGGTCAGTATCTGTATGCGTGCTGATCTTCTGGCCCAACGCCTGAAAAAAATTGCAGATGAAGGTATGCTAAAAATAAAGGCTTACCAGGATAATCCCCCTTCGCTATGAATATCTGGCGACAGATAAAGGCAAGCCCACTCGATCTATCATTTTTGCAATGAATTTTTTTGGTGACCAGAGCCTTTAGACTGGCCGTTTCTATTTCAAGCGAAATTTCACCATATCTTCGGATACAACCCTATGAAAGCACCTTTCGGCTCCTGGAAATCACCCATCACAAGCGAGTTAATCGTCGCTGACACAGTAGGTATATCATCCCCAACCTGGCATCAGGGAGAGCTGCTGTGGATTGAGTCACGACCACAGGAAGCCGGGCGTAATGTATTAGTCATGCGAGAGCATGATGGCAGCGAAAGGGATATTAATCCTGCGCCATTTAATATTCGCACCCGCGTCCATGAATATGGTGGCGGCGCATGGTTCTTACATAATGGTGCAGTGTTTTTCTCCAACTTCTCCGACCAACATCTTTATCGACAGGGGTTAGATGAAGCAGTGCCCACGCAACTTACCCATGATGACGGACTACGGTTTGCGAATGGTTGCATCGATGAAAAGAGAAATCGAATCGTCTGCGTTATTGAAGATCATCGAGGCGACGGCGAAGCTGTAAATTTCATTGGTGCTATCGATATCCGATCCGGTGATGTCACAGAATTGAGCAAAGGCCATGATTTTTATGCAGCACCTGTGCTAAGCCCCAATGGTAAACAACTCGCGTTTATGAGTTGGGACCACCCGGATATGCCATGGGATGAAACCATCATCTGGCTAACGACCCTAAACGAAGCTGGCATGCCGGATGAGTTAAATAAGGTTGCCGGTGGCAAAGACGGCGAACAAAAAATCTCAGTGCAACAACCCGTATTTTCACCAAAGGGAGAACTCTTTTTTATCTCGGACATCTCAGGCTGGTGGAACCTCTATCGCCAGAGTAGTGATCAGAGTATCTGCCCAATGGAAGCAGAGTTCGGGAGCCCGCACTGGGGTTTCGGATTACATTCTTATGATTTTTTGAACGACAGCCAAATCGTCTGCAACTATGGTATCGGCAATGTTTGCCAATTAGCGGTGCTGGATATCGAAACCGGCAACCTGGACAATCTGGACTTGCCTTATTCAGATCTTGGTGGCATATCGCTTAACGATCAGACATTAACGACCGGTGCCGCGTCGCCGATTACGTTTCCTGAGTTAATCACGGTCAACCTTCTGACTGGCAAGCACGAGTCCTTTAAGCAGTCCACGAACCTGGCTCTTGATGAAGCTTACTACTCCGTGCCTGAAACTATCACTTTTCCAACTGCAAATGAGCAGATAGCACATGGGTTCTATTACCCACCTACAAACAAGGATTATGGGGAGGCAATTGACAACAAGAATAGCCAGGACGCACCGCCCCTCGTTGTCATGATGCACGGCGGTCCGACCGGGGCGACGCACAGCGTATTAAATCTTCGAACGCAATTCTGGACCAGTCGTGGCTTCGCTGTACTGGATCTGAACTATCGGGGTTCGACCGGGTATGGCCGGGACTATCGAGACAAACTAATCAGACAATGGGGTATCGTCGATGTCGAAGATGCAGTCTACGGCGCTGAATATCTCGTTCAGCAGCGTAAGGCTGATAAAGACAGGTTAGCCATTCGAGGTGGTAGCGCTGGCGGCTACACAACACTTTCTGCGCTGACTTTCACTAACACATTTAAGGCGGGCGCAAGCCATTATGGCGTTGGCGATCTAGAAGCGTTAGCGAAAGACACCCATAAATTCGAGTCCCGCTACCTTGACAGCATGATCGGCGCCTATCCGGACGAGATTGAAGTCTATCAAGCGAGATCACCCATTCATCACGTAGATCAAATGGCCAGTCCGTGTATCTTTTTTCAGGGACTTGAAGACCAAGTCGTTCCACCAAATCAGGCAGAAACAATGGTCGAGGCCTTAGCCGAGAAAGGTGTGCCGGTAGCTTACGTGCCATTTGAGGGCGAACAGCATGGTTTTAGAATCGCCGAGAACATCAAACGGTGTATGGATCTGGAGCTTTATTTCTATGGCAGAGTCTTTGGCTTTAGCCCTGCCGATCAGATCGAACCGATAGCGATTGTCAATCTGGATAGTTAGACAAGGACTTAGCGCGCAATGTCTGGGGATGCTTACGGGCTACGTCAGCAGCCTGATGAGCGATCACCAGGCAACTCTCAACGTGACTTGCCCTGAAAAACTTCCAACGGCAGCTTATCTTCGGGCCCTGGTCGATGTGATGTATAGCAGACAGGTCGGTGAAATAAACGTTAACGAATAGGTCACACTAATTAGAAATAACAATCATTGCACCTTCATCCCTGACCGCGTAGGTCTTTACTGGAACTCTGGTTAACGTGCCACGCGGTTCGCCCGTACGAAGGTCAAACCGAACGCCGTGCAACGGACAAGAAATGAATCCATTGCGAACGCGCCCTTCCGCCAATGGTGAATTTTGATGTGTGCATTGGTTTCGAATAGCGAAGTGTGAGCCGCCCGAATTACACAGCAATAGGCTCTCTCCTTCTAGCTCAATGACCTTACTGCTGTTTAAAGCCAGGGGTTCGTGAATGACTTCTGGCACGCTATTGATCTAGGTAATCGCCAACCCGCTGATGCAGATGTCGAGTTCTTATTTCCTGATAATTACCCAGGGTTTGCCCACCTTTGGCACACGTTTTAAAACCACGTGTTTGTGCGGCCATGTTGTCAGTATCCTGATCATACACAGCCCCAAGAAAACCCAGGCCTTCAGACTGCGTATAGCTATCTTCAATATCCAGTACCAGTGGTTCTGGCGGCGGTGGTGATTGCTTTTCAGGGTGTTTCGGTCGCAGAAAGTACAGATCAAAATACGAATAATCAGGATCATTCTTGTCTGGACGGAATCGGTAGACCATAGGTAGCGTCAACCCAGGGAAAATAAAAAGATTCGGAAACAGAAAATACTCGATGGAATCCAGCGTCTGCGCTGTTGAGTAATCAGAGAAGTCCTGGTCATAGCTTGCACCCAACTGCTGCTGCACGATCCTGGCATAAACGTCTCTAGCCGTCATACCTTCAGGCACCACTGGACACGCACCGTCAGCGGGACCACGTCTTCCCCAAAGCATCTGCATCAGTTCCTGCTGACTCGGTGCCTGGGGCATTCTGGGATTCAACGACCCAACGGTGTGTATGAAACGATTAACGTTTTCTGGAAAGACATCATAGGTTGTGACAGGTTCAGAGAACTCAGCGCCACCCGCGTGGGTTTCCTTTACGTGGTAGGCCTCCATGAACGCTTCTTCGGCTGCCTTCCAATTGACCGGTAATCGCTTGTAAACATGTGTCTCGATATACCTGTCATCAATATTAAAATCTTTGAAATGTTCTGGCAAAACACCTAAATATTTACTCAAAGGTTCAGCATCAGGATCAAAATTGACGAAGACGAAGCCACCCCAGGTATCCACTAGAACCTCACGTAGACTATGGCTGTCGCCTTTCACATGCGGGAAGTCCCAATCCTCCGGCAAGTCAATTAACTCACCCTCCAGAGAAAAAACCCAACCATGAAACGGACAGCGGAAGCTTTCGCAATAACCATTGTCGCCGGGAGACTTTAACGCCGTACCCCTATGCATGCAGGCGTTGTAGTAAGCCTTAATCTGCATGGACTCAGTCCGCGTGACGATAACCGAAAGCTGGCCAATATCGTAAACCTGATAGTCTCCCGCTTCCGCTATGTGCTCTTCGCGACAGGCCATCTGCCATACCTTCGGCCACATTTTTTCAAATTCTGCCTCCGCATAGTCCTTGGACGTATAGTTGGAGTATGGAATATCCTCATCACCCAGGAATTCATAGGACTCAGTCAGAAAGGGCGCAGGCGGTTCAGAGGCATCTTTCTTTATGGCCTCTTGATAAGTATGTCCTAGGGCACGAGCCTCTCCGGGGGATAGTTTTTCTGACATACACCCTCCTCACGTCTGACGACGTTTTTTACAGTTGAATAACCAAAGCTCTATAGTCGCCTTTCTTCACTGTAGTCGTCAATCAGCCAGTGATATCACTCGACCCGACTTTCCTGATCAGCGAGATAGCCGCCGAGGCCCGTACAGACATTG
>DTZW01000028.1 GCA_012961165.1 Gammaproteobacteria bacterium
CAAACGATCACAAGAACATTGATGAAACCAACCTGGCCCGACGGGTGCTCGCCTGTGGTTATCGAGAAGCCGATACGCGTAGGCACCGGCATCATCACTCAATGGCGTCTGACCTGTAATCCTCCGGCTTCAAACCTGGCAGGCAAGTCCTTTGGCGTATCCGGCCTTGCTCCCAATCGGGCCAACGCTATTTTTACGTTGACGCTGATCGATGGAACCGATTTTCAAGCCATGTTGAATGTGAACCACCCCACGTACCTGATTCGTGCACCGCGTAGCACTGGGGATGTTTTCCTGGATTACCTGGTTCTGGGAGTCAGACATATCTGGGGAGGATTAGATCACCTGCTCTTCGTATTTGGCCTGCTCCTATTGATTGCCGGCCCGCGCAGACTGCTGTGGACAATAACTGCGTTTACGCTTGGCCACAGCGTCACGCTTGCACTCGCTACCCTTGGCGTCATCCAGTATCCAATAGATTTAATCGAGGTGCTAATAGCGATAAGTGTATTTACTTTGGCTGTCACCCTCACCAGTAAGAATCAAGAACGCCTCCTCTGGCGATCGCCAGGGTGGTTGGCTGCAGGGTTCGGCCTTCTCCATGGAATGGGATTTGCCGGAGCCCTTTTGGAAATCGGACTTCCTTCAAAGAATTTGCTTTTGGCGCTTTTCAGTTTTAACGCCGGCATCGAGGGTGGACAGATTTTATTTATTGCCGCTTTTTTGCTTCCATGGCAATACTTGAAAAAACGGCCAAGCAGGCGGTTTGGAGTGGCACGCTGGGCCTCCATCTACCTGCTCGGCTCCCTCGCGGCCTACTGGACAGTGGAACGGTCAGTTATCGCTTTTGGATAGGCGCCGTCAGGCGAAAACGGGCAGGTGCCCGTCAGTTCTTTAGCTGCCCTGAGGTGCGGTTTCGGGCAGGATTATCCGGGCGCTCAGGAAACGGCTGACCGGGAAGCCAAATGCTCCATTGCGAGAAGATTTCGCTGCTTGAACCTCCTACATAATTTCTAATCCAGATAAACCTTTCCGGATTCGTACTGAGGCACTAATAGTTCCTTCTAGCGCTCGAATCGTTTCAGTCTTGGGAACTTATTTTCCCTACTCGCTCGCCTGATTTGCGAGCTCGATAAGATTGCCATCTGGATCACGCACATAGATCGATAGTAGTTCCCCGCCGGCCCCTGTTCTTTCGATCGGACCTTCGATAACCTCAACCCCTAATCCCTGTAAAGATGTTGTTAGAGTGCTCACGTCCTCGTCAACGATGAAACACAAGTCCGCTGATCCCGCGCTCGGCTTATCAGCTTTAAGGTAATAATCCCAATCGATGGGGTGCAGATTGATTTTGTATTCACCAAAATGAAGCGCCGTTCGATTCTCGCCAAACATCACCCGACGCAT
>DTZW01000029.1:0-5194 GCA_012961165.1 Gammaproteobacteria bacterium
CAAAATCTGCCCCCTCAAAAAGCATCCGATGATTGGCATATGCCATGTACGTGCAAGTTGACATGAGCAGCGCTATTCTAGCCGTGCCAAAACCCTCAGCAGGCCGAACAAAAAATGGCACGCGATCCTCGCCCTGTTCAGAGCGCAACCGAAAAGCATAGATCCCACTTGGAAGTTCTTTGGGTAGATCCAGGACCGCTGTTGTGTGCCACGCTACGTCATAGAGATCGTCTGCGTGAAAATGAACGGCGTGAGTATGTTGTTCCCCAGAGACCTGTAGAAGTACAAGAAAATCCAAAACCGAAGGCCTACTCGAGACGGGGCCGCCTTCGCCAGTCTTGGGGGAGCTATGAAGGCAATTCCCCGAGATCGAGTCATAGATGGAGTAGACCAGACTGCAGTTCTGTTAAAGGGTGATGGACACTCCAGATGTGATTACCTGCATATCTACACAGGGGACATCCTGGCGGCGTCAATGAAACAACAGGTCAAGCGCACCTGGGTTGGCCAGAAGCCTGGACTTATGGGAAGCGAGTTTACCGATCTGTACAAGGACCCGGAAGAAAAGCATCACAAGATGGCACCGTTCTTGTGGGCATGGGCCCCCTTTGATCACATGAAAGAGCGTCATGAGGCACTGATCCGGAAATACCCCCACCGGCAGCCGACCCATGGCGTGCCCTATGAAGGCATTGAGAATTTACCGGAAGAGGCCAGAGAGCTGGCTGACACCTTGCCGAAAACCTACAAGTAATCGGCCAACGCTGCTGGGATCTGACTCGACCTGGCGGTCCGAAAAGCGAATCGATCGGTGGGATCCAGTCCGTTGGTTCATCAAAACCCAACAGCTTTCCACCGGGAGTTCCATTCAAACCCTTATTTCAGGGACAGACCTACTTGCCTACCTACACAAAAACGGGCCTAATTCTACTTATAGTCGCGGGCGGGGATCATGACGCTGATATCTGAAAACGACACTCTTGCGCTGGGCGCGATTTTGATGGCGATGGCATGGCTCGGGTTCTATGTCGACACGCATCCGATCGGTCGCAAGACCTCTGGCGTCATCTGGGTGCTGGGGGCCGGGATGTTGTTGTCGAATTTTCACGTTATCCCGTTCCAGGCGCCGTCATATGGTTTCGTCGGCGGAACACTTGTGCCCCTTGCGATTCCACTGCTGTTATTCAAGGCCGATCTGCGGCGTATTTTCCGTGAAAGCGGCATGGTCATGGTGACGTTTCTGATTGCAGGTTTTGCCACAGTTGTGGGTGCGGTTGTTGGTTTTTTCCTGTTCGACCTGGGGGAGATTGGCCCGAAAGTCGCGGGGGTTTACACGGGCGGCTATATCGGCGGTGCCGTTAATTTTCTTGCTGTATCCGAGGCGGTTGAAATGACCGAGACTCAGTTCGCCGTGTCGATCAGTGCCAGCAGCGTTGTCAGTGTCATCGCGCTGATGATGCTGATCGCTATTCCGTCAATCCAGTGGATTATTGGCAAAATACCGTCGAGCATGCTGGACGAGTTAAGCGATGACGAAAAACAAGGATTGTCAAAAACGGTAGTGCCCGGGTTTCACCTGACCCATGTTACCGGTGCAATCGCCCTGAGTTTCGCAATCTGTGCGGTTTCACAGGCGATCGGTCAGTGGCTCGATATCAGCAATTACTACATTTTGCTGATTACCGTGATTACGCTCATTGTTGCAAACCTTGTGCCCAGGCTGATGGATATTCTGGAGGGTGAATTCGAGCTTGGCATGTTGTTCATGTACGTCTTTTTCGCGATGGTTGGCGCAGGAACCAACGCGACCCAGTTTCTGGGCTCGGCGTTCATACTTTTCGTATACGGCATGACGATCATTCTGGTGCATCTGGCGATAGTGCTTCTTGCGGCCCGATTCCTGAAAATCGATCTTGCTGAAGCCGTCGTTGCATCCGGCGCGGCGTTGGTCGGGCCCACTGTTACGGCGGCCATTGCGATATCGAAGGGTTGGCGCACACTGGTCACGCCCGCAATCATGTGCGGCATATTCGGCTACGCTATTGCGACCTTTATTGGCATCGCATTGACCAAACTACTTTCCGGAGGCGCATGATGGGGCAGTCGGCTGACTTTGACGTCGTTATCGCCGGCGGTGGCCACAACGGGCTGATCTGTGGCTGCGTGCTGGCCAAGAACGGCCTCAAAGTCAATGTCGTCGAGCGCAATCCATGGGTTGGCGGTGGCGTGGTGACACGCGAGGTTACGCTGCCGGGGTTCAAGCACGATCTGTTCGGATCGTCACACGTCTGGATTCACCTCAACCCCGACTTTAAAGACATAAAGCCGGACCTGGAAAAACACGGGCTCAAGTACATCTGGTCGGATGACCATATTACCGGCCATCCGAACAAGTACGAAGGCGAGGGCATTATTGTCTACAAGGATGTTGATAAAACCTGTGACACGATCGCAGCCTATTCGAAATCCGATGCTAAACGTTACCGCGAGATATACGAGGAGTTTGGCGAAATACAGGGCGGCGTCACCAAGGCAATGTTTGCGCCACCTGCCCCGCCGAGCTACCTGTACCAGGGCCTGGAGAACAATCCGCAGGGGATGACACGGCTGCGCGATTACCAACTCAGTTCACGACAGTTCACGCTGGAAAATTTCGAAAACGATCATGTGCGCGCCTTTATTCTGGGCTGGGCCATGGCGCCGCAAACATTGCCCGATCAACTCGGCACGGCCGCCGGATTCTACGTCATGATCCCGAGTATTCATTACTACGGACAGTCGATACCGGAGGGTGGCAGCGGCATGCTGTCGGAGTCGATGAAATCCTATCTTGAGGCATCCGGCAGCAGCGTCACAACCGGCGCGACTGTACGCAAATTCATTGTTGAGAACGGCGAGTGTAAAGGGCTGCGACTCGAGGACGGCACCGACATCATGGCGAGTCAGGCTGTCATCAGCTCGCTGGATCCTTATCAGACTTATTTGCAGGGATTCGACGACGGAATCCTGAGCGACGATTTCCTGCGTATGGTTCGAAATTTCAAGTTCGGTGACGTGACGATTGTTCGTGTGCATTACGCGCTGCACGAAGCGCCGAAATTCAGGAACGGCACCGACATGGACAAGACGGCGTTCCAGCGAATTTTTGGCACGGTCGCGGATATCGACAAACAGTACAGCGAGATGGCCCGAGGGCTCGCGCCATCCGATCCGTTTCTGTGGACGGCGGCATGGACGACGATGGACCCGACTCGTGCACCCGATGGCAAGCACACGCTGATCATGGATACCTTCGTGCCGGTCGACCTCGCCAGCGGCGAAGACTGGGAAAGCATCGCGGCAGATTATGTGCGCGACAAACTGCTGAGCCAGTTGCGCAACTACGCGAGCAACATGACGGACGACAACATCATGGGGCAGTACATCGAAACAGGGCCAAGCCTGGCACGCGCCAACCTGTGCTTTCACCGTGGCGTTACGACCGGTGGCGAACGGACGCTGGCGCAACTTGGCGCATTCCGGCCGTTCCCAAACTATGCAGACTATCGTGGTCCGGTAAAGAAATTCTATATGACGGGACCATCGTGCCATCCCGGTGGTGGCATGTCCGGCATGGGCACCATAGCCGCAAATGAAATCTTGCTGGATCTGGGCATAAGAGAAGAAGACGACGATTTTGATTTTTGAGATCCGGATTTATCCGGGCGCAGAGGCAATACATCATGAAACGCGAAAAAGTTGATATTTACACGGCGCTGATCGTTCAACCCGAGGTAACGGTGGTTGAAGAGCGGGAAGGCATAAAGAAGAACCTGGACCGGGTTTGCAACCTGATTCACTTCGGCGTCGGTTATTACTGGGAAGTGCCGGTGAAACTGGTGGTGCTGCCCGAGTACTTCATGCAAGGCGTCGGTACGCCGGGCAAAGGCGAATCCGGAATCAAGGATCAGATGAAAAAGGCGGTAACGATTCCCGGTCCGGAAATCGATCAACTCGGCGCTATCGCGAAAGAGTACGGGCTGTACATCTGCGGTGGCGGTGTTGTGGAAGAAGTGCCGGAATTTCCGGGACGCTGGTTCAATACGAATTTCATCGTTGGCCCGGACGGCGACGTCGTGCTCCGCTATCACAAATGGCACATTCCGGCCTACATCGGGCTCGGCACCAGCCCGCACGACATGTTCGATGAATACAAAGAGGTGTTCGGCGGCGGTATCAAGGACCTGTTTCCGGTCATCGATACGGAGATTGGCAAGCTCGGCACCATGACCTGCCACGATGGCTGCACACCGGAAGTGTCGCGGGCGCTGGGCTATAACGGTGCGGAAGTTATCTGCCACCCCGGTGCGATTCAGGAATTCGAAGGCGTATCGCAGCCGTGGGATTTCTGGATGTTCACGCGGCGCACACGTGCGCACGACAACATGGCGTACCTGCTCGGTTCCAACTGGGGCACAGTCAATTACGACTACTATCCCAAGGCATTTTGTCCCGGTCATTCATTTGCGATCGACTACACCGGCATGGTGCTTCGGGAAGCCCCGTATCCTGCCGAACAGGTGCTGGCAGTACCTGTCGATATCGAAGCGCTGCGCCAGTATCGGACGCGCACCGGACACAATTGTTGGGTAGACGTTCGAACTGAGGGGTTTCAGGAGATGTATGCCAACCCGATCTATCCCCCGAACCGATTTCCGGTAGGCAAGCCGCCGCGCACGCTCTCGGAAAAAGTATCGATTTGCAAGGAAGTCTTCGATGAGTTGCATCGGCGGGGTACGTTCACACCGCCGGCCGGTTACGGACCGGAAGATATTTCAAAATTGCTGCAGGAGCGCATTGACTATGCGCAAAAGACAGGGCGCTTGCGCAAGAGCTGATACGGGGATGTGAAATGAAAGTCTGAAGCAAACTCGCCGATATCGAATTTCAGTTTGGTCATTACGAATACAAGAAGGACCACCTGATCGTCCACAGCCATCCGGATCAGGCCATGCAAAGCAAAGTGTATATCAGCCCGAATGACATTCTTTCGGCTTTCGGGCGGGCGCTGTCAAACCCGATGGCTTGGGTGTGCTTCCTTGGCTTCCCGTTTTTCCTGATTCGATACCGCCGCCGGCGCAGGGTGACTCTGGGTATAACGATGAGCTCGAAACACCAGTGCATAACTGTGTCCCGCAAAACTCCCGCACAGGGT
>DTZW01000029.1:5231-8142 GCA_012961165.1 Gammaproteobacteria bacterium
AAGACGCTCTCATCTGTCAGGTTATAGATGATTCCGAACTCAGTGGTTAGGCGCAAGGCTGTTTGTCACGCTCACAGCGTGACTCTCAATCTTGCCATCAAATGCATTCCAGGATGACTTCTGGCCCGTTGGTCCATTTCGGTATCAACGACATCAGCCAGAGAATTTCTGCGTGACATCGCTGCAGTGGAAACCGTTATTGAATCCAGAGTCCAGGATATTGAAATACAGGAGCTGGTCGAACTGGTGGAATCCGCAGACATCTGGTTCATCGATTCCACTCATACCGTGAAGTCGGGAAGTGACTGTTTGTATATCTATCTGAAGATAATGCCGATGATTCGAAAGAACATCATTGTACATACTCACGATGTCTTTTTGCCATTTGGATGGCCGGCAGGTAAAACGGAAATACATGTCTATTGGGCAGAACATTGCTCTTATATGCCTACTTGCTTGATAACCCCAAGACAAACGTTCTGTTTGGCAGTCACTATGTGTCGAGATTGCTGCCGGAGTTATCCTCAAAGATGATGCTAGGCCGTTATCCGGGCCATGGAGGCTCTATTTGGTATGAATTAAAGGGGAAAGACTCGTTTCTAAAAAGAATCTGGGAATATCTCCGGCACTGAGATTCTTGACTCTGACAACTTTGCTTCGGTCTTTCGACATTCGAGATAACAACAGAAGGTGCACACTGGTTCACGCGGTGTATGCAACTCTACTCTTCACCATTGGCAAGGCTTATCGACTCGAATATTACTGCCTGTCGGTACTTTTCAGGGCCCAGTTGCTGTGAAAACTCAAATTCAACAATGCTGGCAGCTTATCGATTGCTATCAGGCTCGAATTGTAGGCTATGCTCTGCCAGTTTCCGAGGGTTGGAGAGGTCCCACTGCCCGGTTATAGTATATCCTTTGTCTGACTTCCTATCCTTGCTCCATCCACGCAACCAATCGGGTTGGGCCTCCTCGGTGCCGAAATCAATCTCTCCCGACTCATACGTTCCCGCGGGCGAGTGAAAAGTTGATCCAGTCAATGTAGTTTGACGCTCGCATGAATACTCTAGTTGATCAATACCCCGCCAGCTTAGGTCACCATTTGAAGGTACCTTGCCATCGACATTGACCACGTACACTCTATATCTCCTGATCTGACGCCACTAGCTTAATTAGACGTTCAATCTTTTGATGGTCTCTTTTAGTGAAAGTGACTGTGTTGACAATCCTGGTGAGATAACGAGAGATGCGGTTTCTATTTGATTCATCCAATATCTTTAGTTCGGAGTGAACTTCTGCCAGAAGATGCCCAAGTCTCTCTGACCTGGTCCGCTCCTCGCGTTGTCCATTATTGTGTTGCGAATATGCCTGGAATAGGTGCATTAGGGGTCGGGCCACTCTAAACATAGACAAAATTGTAAGGCTTAGATCTTTTGAAATTTGTTTGCAGATGGCGTTTGCTTCATGATTTGCTCACAACATCCCGTAAGGCGCTCATAGAGGAGCGACAACGACTATGCTAAAAATCTGCTTTTTCCTCTTCCTAGTGGTCGTGGCGGGGCCATCTCACGGAGCGCTTCGCAAAGAATGTTTGTTGATGAGTCCGTACGAGATCTTAATAGATGAAGAACAGGTTGCCTTTAACGGACAAAGGCTTAGCTCGATTATCTTTAGGGGCAACACGATCGCTCAAAACGGTAACTACCTAAACTTAGATGCAAGTTTGGCTGAAAAAGCTTTTGAATTCAGCGCGCGCGTGCGTCGCATGGTAGCGCTGCTTGCAGAATTAACAGAGAAAAACGCTGTCATTGCGATTGACATCACGAGAAAGATCTCAAAATCTGTTCTCCAGCTGGAGGGGCAAGAGCATCAAGACCTTGTTCAACCAGTTCAAGAACTTGTGAGTGTTGCGCGCGCGCATATTTCAGAAAATCGGTTCGATCCAGCGGTTTTGGAATTAGAGTTTGGGGCTTTGATTGCCTCTGTTCTGGAAGCAGCGCTAGACCTCGCCGTCAGCGAGACTAGCACGAAAATGTGGTCGATTTTTTCAGACGAGCCGAATGATGACAGTCTAGAACGTCGGATTACTGATTTTGAATTTTGGCTTGCAAATGACCTTGGTAAAGAAATGAATGAAATAGAAGCAAAAGCGGATCTCCTATGTCTCGAATTACAGCATTTGGCAAATTTGGACAGGGACTTAAAAGCGGCTCACGGCTACCCTGCCCAAGGTTTGATTCACAAAGTAGAAAGCGGAAAGATCAGAAGTTTGGATTATTTCTCCAAACTTCTAGAGCCTGGCGGGGTAGGTGAAATTTTCTAAACTCTATACTGATGCCAAACGGTGCTGCAATAGGCGCCTGTCCCTGGCCAACAACGGCAACGTCGTCATCGCCCTCAAGACGCCTTACGACGACGGTACTACTCACGTAGTCCGAAGGCGGCCCCGCTCCGCCCAATGGAATTCATGGGGTGCCTGGCGGCGCTGGTGCCAAGGCCGAGGGTCAACCTCACGCGATTTCACGGCGTATTCTCGCCGAATAGGGAAGTGATGGGGTCAGAGTAAAGTGCCACGCTTGTGATCTGGTTCCGAGATCACCCAACCAGATTGATATACACTATAAAGGAACCAATCGCCGAAGGTAAAAGAGAGACAACCATAGAAGACCTTGTGCCGCTATGCGCTAACTGCCATAGGTTGGCGCATTCAGAAGCACCACCGCTAACGGTAGACTTCCTCCGGGAGTTGGTTTGAGTTACGTCGTAAAGCTCAGGGAATCACCTGGGGCCCATCACGGCCCCCTACCGATCTATTGGCATGCCTCTTTTAAGGTTGCAATCTCTGAGTTTGTAGTCAACAGACCATACTTTTCGATCAACCTTTAAGGAATGCAGTGATCAAGTGCCGAAGC
>DTZW01000030.1:0-904 GCA_012961165.1 Gammaproteobacteria bacterium
CGACCAGCGGATTGGGAATGCGGCCAACCCAAGTAAAACTTGCGACCCGTCGATAGTGCGTAATGCCCCAGGTCAGGTCGCCTGGCCGAGACCCCACACCAGTACTGCAAAAATCAGCACCAGAATCAGCGCAGCCCACCATGGTGAGTGCAAACGCGGTGCCACAACCGGCTCCTTGTAGCTTTTCACCCCGGTGATCATCGGGGTAATGAGGTTATCGCGCTTAAACACCAGGTATGCCAGTACCGCAACGATGTGTACGGCTATCGCCACCCACAGCACGTTGAACAAGAAGTAGTGCACACCGGTTATTACATCGCTCAGCCCTTTGCCCGCCCAGCCGGATAGCGGCCCATCAAACAGCACGTCGTCATTGCTGAACAGCCCGGTTACGGCCTGGGCGACAAGCAGACCCAACAGCAGCAGCACCGACCAGCCACCGGCCGGGTTGTGGCCTACCCGATTGTGTTCGACACGAAATGAAAAAACCCCTCGCAGATAGGTCACAACGGCTCTGCGACCTCTAATAAAGTGACCAAAACGCGCGGTCTCACTGCCGACAAAACCCCATGCAACCCGGCTCAGCACCAGAGTCAGTACCGAGATGCCCAGCCACTGGTGCACTTCCATCCAGTCGTCCTCGGATGTCCCGGTCAGCCATGACCCCGTCAACAACACCAGCAAAGACCAGTGAAAAACCCGGACTCCCAAATCCCATACCCTGACCGGGTATCGATTACCCTGCAAGAAACCCTCCTTACGCAAGTAGTTGCTTAACCCGAAACGACACAGTAGCAGACAGCGATTAACAATCTATTAATGTAACGCAGCTACAAGATTGCTCTGGATGCGGCTTGCGGTGTTCGACAAAAGACCGTCATGGGGTGCGTCTTTACTTACGACT
>DTZW01000030.1:937-6613 GCA_012961165.1 Gammaproteobacteria bacterium
AACCCAATGAAAACCCCAAGTCAAATCAAGTGCCTGATAACCGGATTATGTACCTTCTGTCTGGTGGCATTGCTAGGCCTCAGCATTCTCACCGCACCGAACACCTACACCAAAGAAGCAGATAGGCAGGCCGCACTGCAGTAAATCCTATTCTCGCCTGAACCTGAGCCGATCCTGGGAAAAATGACCGCAAGCGCGTGGTCTTTGTTTTCGGGGTTGCGTTTAGAGCCCATGTGCCAGGTAACGCACGTTCTTTGTGCTGACCCGGCAATACTGCTGCCTGTCACAGCCCAGTCGTGGCATACCGATACAATAGGTCGATGACTTCACCCGCTGCACCATTGTTTCGTGTTACCAGCGCTCTGGTCTTTCTCGCGTGTGCGGGCCTTTTAGGTTATGCCTACTGGCTGCAGTTTCGTGAATTTCTGGACCCGTGCCCGCTGTGCATCTTTCAGCGGCTGGCATTTGTCGGCATTGGCGTCGCTGCATTGATCGGGGTGCTTCACAATCCACGCGGCTTTGGCCGCAAGGTCTATGCCGGGCTGGCCACGTTAGCGGCGGCACTCGGCGTAGCGGTAGCCGGCCGGCACATCTGGATCCAATCGCTACCGCCGGACCGAGTCCCCGAATGTGGGCCTGGGCTGGAATTCATGCTGCAGAACATGCCACTCGCCGACGCTCTGAGCAAAGCCCTGGCAGGCTCCGGTGAATGTGCTTCAGTCGACTGGACTTTCTGGGGGCTATCGATGCCCTGGTGGGCGCTTTTCTGGTACCTGGCGCTGGGCGCTTTGATGGTCAAGGCGGCCTGGCGCCGGATCTGACCGCCCTGCTCTGCAGTCCCGGCAGGACTCGATGCCGAACATCGTGCTTAAAGTTGCTGTCCCCGGTTTATTAATCGAGCAGATCGTTTAACCGGGCCATGTGACGCATCCTGGTGCATTGTTTTGCACTCAGTTCAACGCTGCCAGAAGACGTGTCGCTGTGCATCAGGTTACCGGGCGATTGTGTGTGCGAACCATCGTCTAGCAGCACATGAGCAAGCTCATGTGCCAGGGCAATGTGCGGGTCACGGGTAGCAGCCGTGATCCACACCGTAAAACGTAAAGCGGGGTTGCTTTTGCTGTTGGCGGTGCCAAACGTGACCGCTTCGAACGCGGGGCGATCCAAGGTGTCACGAACAAAAAACACCCGTGGCCCTTGCGAGCCGACTTTGTCGGTCAGCAGTTTGGCGTTGCTACGGGAAAAATCACGCACGCCGTTCGGGGCGCTAAGCTCGAGCATCTTTGCAGGCAACAGATCGATGCCGCATTGTCTGATGATGTCGGCGCTGTTCTGGATCAGTTGCAAAATTTCGTTTCCATCCCACCCGCTATCGTTGATCATGATTAGGGTTGGATGGAATCGATCACTGCCCGAAGCATCATGCTGCCAATCAGTGGTGGCACTGACCTTTAGACTCTGCGCGTCGCGCTCTCGCGCCAGGTCTGCCGGTTCGCTGATCCAGCCGCCGCTGACGAAGGAGCCAGGTGCCGGTTGCGCCATTGAAAGTATTGTTTTGCGCAGTGCCGACACACTTAAATGCGGCGAGTCCAACAAGATTCGAGAGGCCAGAGCCGTTACGCGGGCCACCGCATAACTGGATCCGGACACATCAAGGGGCGTTCCGGCAAAACCGATGGCGGGAATGTGCTCTCCTGGAACCAGCAGATCAACGCTGCCGGGGCCCCAGTTTGAGCCAGCGGCAGGATAACCGTCTTCATCCGACGACGTCACCGTAAGCATGTTATCGAGATTCAACGACGCGGGGTAAACCGGCTGGCTGTCGATATCCCTGCCGTTATTGCCTGCTGATACCACGAACAGTATGTTGTCATGCTGCCCAGCAATCTGCTCGAAAGTTGTCCATTGCTCCCGCTTGTTGCTGCCCAATGAGACATTCACAATGCGCACCCCCGCATTTGCCGCGTGGGCGATCAACTCGCGCATCCTGGTCATATCCCCTCGCGGATAACGATAGGGAACCAGACGTGTGTCCGGCGCCTCGCGCACAATAATGCTGGCGGTGCGAGTACCATGGCGTTGCGGAAAAAACACTGAGCGTACCGGGTGCGAATCGAAGGGGCGCGCATCCATGTCCCAGAAATCGAACCCCAGAGGCTGCCCCTCAGCATCGCGCGCCAGGCGATGGGCGATCGCTGGCAACAGGTAGTTAACGCCGGAATCGATCACTGCAACGGTGGTACCTTGGGCATCCTTGCCTTTTGGTATTGGCGGGTTCATCGGGATTGACTCTGCGCGCTGATTCAGTTGCCCATCCAGCTGATTAAGGAAAGTCGCGTGTTCGCCGTCATATTCGATTCCTCGGGCGGTCGTGATGACGCAATCCGGCGCCGCTAACACCAGCAGCAAGGGGCGAGACCACGGATCGCTGTATTCGACGCTCAGCCGGCGCAGTTGTCCTTCGGGTGCAATACGCTCGATGCTTGCGTGTGCCCCATCCACAAAATCCAACCGTCGGCGCCACCCGTATACAGTGTTACCGCGTACGAGTTCCTCAGGGTTGCCTAAAGTAAGCCCGGGGAAAGCCGCAACAGCAGCCGCCTCGTTAAAACCTTGGCAAAGCAAATCCAAAGTGGCAAGCGTGCGCTGCCGATCGGTCGACAGCATATCGGCTGAGCCGAAGCCGTGGACTGGGAGCAGTGCCAACGCCGCAATGAAAGCGAAGCGATGAATAATCACATTGATACTGGCATCTTTCGATACTTAATCGACTCGCATAACTGTCAGTCGTGCCATGGTTTCGCTATGCGATACTGAAACCATGGCGACGCAGACAAAAAGCGACACTTGCACCGAGAACCTCTGGCTGTAAAGGCGCGCCAAGATCTTCCCCGCCATCGTTGGATCAACAATATAAGCGAAGCCCCTGACCGATCCCGTTCAGGGACGCCGAGCGACCATATCGATCTCGACCAGCGCGCAGCGCGCGAGGCCGGTTACCCCAATGCAGGTGCGCGCTGGTAGTCGGTCCTGCGAAAAATACGAACGATAAGTCTGATTCATTGCCTCGTAATCACGCGCAAACTCGGTCAGGTAGACACGGCACGAGAGTACATTGGAAAGATCGAGGTCCAGACCCTCAAGCACAATCACAAGATTGTCCATCACCCTTCGTGTCTGCGCCTTGACCCCATCAGGTAAAGGCGCGCTGTCGTCATCGGGATGAGTCGGCATCTGCCCGGTCAACTGTATCCATCCATCAGCTTCAACGGCATGGCTGAAGGGCGCCACATGGGTCGGCGCTTTGTCAAAGTTATGGAATATCGGTGCTTGGTTCACGGTCTATCTCCTGGGTAAATCACTGGGTCTCACAAATACGAGATTAGAACTCCCGTCTACCAGAGTACCCTATCTGTTTCTTAGGGCTGCGGATCATTTTAAACATTAATCTCTCGATACTTTCTTATGACGATAAAGTTATATAAGCCGTGAGCAATTTATTAACGAAACGGCTTGCCCCACGAAACTAGAGTTCGATTCTTGATCAATACGCCCTCATTGAGGGTTGGATTCCAGCCTTATAAGGATATAAGGAAACCATAAAGCGATGGCTCAATATCTATTGTCATGAGCTATCGAACAGCATCAAGTAGTTTCTTTATGGATCTTTTTTCTTGACGAGAAGTCGCTCAAGACACCTAGATTTCACTAGATACGGGCTGGTAATTATTGAATCCAGCATGCAATAGTCAGGAACTTACCAATATACTTACGGGCTTACTATCAATAACCCCAAATTATGAAAGTACCTGTTACATACTCGGACCAACCATGAACTGCGATATTCTTTCCACCCTGTATGTGAAGTCTAATGGTGAAATTCTTTGTAACGACGATTTTGGCGAGCGCGTATCACTCGGGTCGTGTCGTCAATCGGCTGATGATCCTGATATTCACCAGACTCTCAACAATGACCGCTATCAGAATATTCGAGAAGCTCTCAAAAACGATCGGACTCCTTGGCCCAAAGTCTGCGAGAACTGCTCGTTCTTCCGTCCCGATGAACCCTACTCAAATGACCTGCATCAAAAACGCATAATCCAGAAAATTCAGATTGAAGCCTCACTCGCTTGTGCGCTCAAGTGCCCGGAGTGCTCTAACCTTATCCAAATTAAAACCCGTTCGGGGGGGCGCCATTTCACCCCAGAAATGATGGCAGATCTTCTCGGTGATCTGAAAGAGAATCATTACCAGATCAGATCGATCGAATATTGCGGGCAAGGAGAACCTTTAAACAATCCAAGATTTCCCGAACTGCTGGCAACCGCCAGGAAAATCTATCCCGACACGTTACAACGCGTCATTACCAATGGTAATCATGATTTTGCCAAAACCATCAATTCGGAATATGTTGAGGAGACAGTTGTTTCAATCGATGGTGCGTTCCAGGAATCTTATGAGAAGTATCGCGTAAAAGGGAGTATCGCTAAAGCTTTCAAATTTCTAAACGATGCTATTGCGTGTCAAAAACCCAAAGGCGGCATAGTGGTCTGGAAATATGTTCTATTTGAAACCAACGATTCAGAAAAAGAACTGCTTGAGGCTCAACGCCTAGGTGACGAATTTAAGGTAACACGGCTTTGGTTTGTGCACTCGCACACCAAGAATCGATCGAAGAAATACACCTACGACAACCCGCACACGATTCCTATCCAATTTTCCAATGTCAAGATTGACTCTCACCCCTCCTATTTCAGGCACGCTATCACTATAGTTCCAGATGAAGCTCCCCATAAGATTACAGGAAATGACTCCATCAAATGCATGATCGCTGTGGATCGACTTGTAATCCATGAAAATGGATCAATCAACATCTCTGGATGGGCAAGTTCTCAGGCCAAGCTTTCACACGTCACGCTTGAGGTCGAAGATCAGGAAGTCGGTGACCTGGCATTCGTAGTTAGACGACCAGATGTTACTGGGCTACACCCAGTATTTTCAGAAGTGCTCTGCGGGTTCGATTCACTTCTGCCACCTTCGGCAGTTTCGATCAAACCTGGGCAAGTCATGAATTTTCATCTTTGCAGCGATAAAGATAGAGTCGCTACCTTCGCCCTTGCTCCCCAAGTGGGGGTGATTGTTCCCAGTCAGGTTCCAAATCGGATCTCGGGCGACAACTCTGTCGTATGCCTGATGCATATTGATCAAGTCCTAATCTATAAAAATGGGTCGATCAGGGTCTCTGGATGGGCAAATTCCCAGGCCAAGCTTTCCCACGTCACGCTTGAGGTCGAAGATCAGGAAGTCGGCGACCTGGCTTTCACGGTGAGGCGACCGGTCATTAATGAGCACCACTCGGTATTCACCGAGGTACTCTCCGGGTTCAATTCACTTCTCCCGCCTTCGGCAGTTTCGATCAAGCCTGGGCAAGTCATGAATTTTCATCTTTGCAGCGATAAAGATAGAGTCGCTACCTTCGCACTGGATCTAAACTGACGATCAGGCTTGGGCCGAGATCACTCGGGTTTACTTGCTCCGTTACTACGATATAACAGAGTCAATCAAGGGCAAACGATGCCGGCACTCACACTCAGCGCCTCGGCAGGGGGCGGCCCACAACGTACCAGTCCCACAGGCGATGCAAAAGGTAGGCGACACTCGTTGCCGCCAGGGTCA
>DTZW01000030.1:6822-8103 GCA_012961165.1 Gammaproteobacteria bacterium
AACACCCACCGGTTGAGGTTACTACTATGGTGATTGTCGTATTCGAATTTGAGCCAGACCCGGCCTACCAGGATCGTTATTTTGAACTGGCCACGGCACTGAGCAAGGCAGTAGAAACCATTGAAGGCTTTATCAGTGTTGAGCGTTTCGAGAGTATTGCCGCGAGCGGTCGCTTCGTCTCCCTATCTACCTGGGAAGACATGGATGCGGTATCGCGCTGGCACCAGCATGTGGAACATAGTGCAGCCCAGGGCGAAGCCAAGGATCGGGGCCTGTTTCGCAATTACCGGATTCGGGTGGCCGAGGTTGTGCGCGACTACGGTCAAGGGCTTCAGTAAATCCAGTCGCTCTGCAGCGCTTCAGCACCCGGGGTACGACCGTAGAGTATCTCGGTGCGAATGATGTACTTGATGCCGCGCCGCACCGTCTCGCCGGCGTGTATGCACTGCTGTGGATGCCCGCCATGGGGAAAACACAGCGCGCTGCCAAGCGGTGTGCGCACAGGAAACGCCTCGCCTTCGAGCCCGTCTGGATAAAAGCGCGTATGCCCCCCTTCAAAGTCATCGCTCAAAAACAGCAGGAAAGTCAATTGGCTCCAGCGATCACCAAAGGCGTCAGCCTGTAAGCAGCCGTCCACTGCACGGCTACCGGGCCACGATCCGTCAGTATGCGGCTTGAAGTAATCGCCGGCCTGGTAACGATAGAAACGAAATCGCGCGTTCAAACCCAGGCTGGGCGCACCACCGATGTGATCTGTCAGTTGTGGCTGACAGCGCGCAAACACCCCCTCACAGATCTGATCATCAACCACCCAGTTCAGATTAGCCATGTGGCGCACACTGTGCGGCAACGATACCGGCGCATCGGCGTGATAGCCCAGGGTATCGGTGATCAGGCGAAACTGCCGGCATTCAGCCGGCGATAACACATTGTGCAACTGGAAAATCCCAGGCAAATCGGACAGGTCAACCCGTTTTACTGGCGGCGGGTCATCGTCGAACTGGACCAGGTCGGGTCGGGCACCCGCCCACAGCGGCAGTGCGTCGACCTCATGGCCGCGCTCGTGGGCGAGTACAAAAAAATCCGCGCTGTCGCTATCAATCATGGCTGTGCTTCGTTACCCCGGGTGACGTTTACTGCTGCCCGATGCATTATCAGTATCTGGTTGCACAGTGCAAACAACCAAAATTACAACGAACCATCGAAGGCAATTACAGATGAAAATCTGCCGTACTGAACCGGCCGCTGCAACAATAATGAACTCACCGACTGGATACCCCT
>DTZW01000031.1 GCA_012961165.1 Gammaproteobacteria bacterium
GATTACAAGCTATGTGAGGCGTACCCAGGGCAGCCTGATTGGTGATGCCACGGCAGAAAGAATCAAACAAGAAGTTGGTATGGCATTCCCGTGTAACGACGTGCGGGAGATTGACGTGAGAGGAAGAAACCTGGCTGAAGGTGTACCGAGGAGTTTTACGCTGAATAGCAACGAAATCCTTGAAGCGCTTCAGGAACCGCTTTCGGTGATAGTTCAGGCAGTGAAGGGGGTGCTTGAACAGACGCCGCCGGAACTTGCCTCGGATATAGCCGAAAGTGGACTGGTACTGACAGGAGGAGGATCGTTACTGCGCGAGTTAGACAGGCTGTTGTCCAGTGAAACAGGATTGCCGGTTATCGTCGCGGAAGATCCACTCACCTGTGTTGCCAGAGGTGGTGGCCGAGCCCTGGAGTTGATGGACGACAGAGCAGACAGCGATGTACTTTCTATTCAGTAAACTTTCGTCGTCCTGGATAACGGGCAGCGGAGACGCTCTATCGATTTGGTGTGCAACTTCTGATGTCTGGAGGTAAACCAAATCAAAGCCCTGTTCCTAGAAAAATCCCCGCTTGGTTACCAGATGCTCGGTCTTGGTGTGCTTTCCCTTGTTCTTGGGTTTGTGGATCATACGACCAGTTGGCTGGATGGTTCCAGGTCTGCACTGACCGTTGCGCTAACACCCATTGTCGTGACAGCTGATCTTCCAAATCGTAGCGTTCGCAGCATCCAGGGTATTTTTAGTTCAAGGGAAGACCTGCGTAGGCGAATCACCGGTCTTGAGAGTGAACTGATCTTTCTTCGGGTTAAGACTGAAAAGATGGCGGCGCTTATATCAGAGAATAATCGGCTCAGGGGTCTGCTTGGATCGGCGGCTAAACTTCAAGACAACGTGTTGGTCGCGGAACTTATGGGCGTTAACCCGGACCCTGAAGAACAGGAAGTGGTAATAGACAAGGGTTCTGAAGATTCTGTGTTTGTGGGACAACCGGTCCTGGATTCGCGAGGGTTGGTTGGACAGGTAGTAGAAGTGAGTCCTTTCAGTAGCCGGGTTCTTTTAATCAGTGACGAGCGACATTCAGTCCCGGTACAGGTGCTCCGAAGTAACCTCAGGTTTATCGCTCAGGGTACCGGTATCGGCCAGCAACTGGAGTTGCAGCATGTTAACTCCACCGCTGATATAAAAGTGGGCGACCAGTTGCTGTCTTCGGGTCTCGGCAACCGGTTTCCAGTGGGATATCCGGTTGGTGTTGTAAATAGAGTAGCTTTCAGGCCAGGAAAGCCATTTGCAGAGGTCCTGGCAAAGCCGAACGCGCAACTGGACAGGTCCAGGCACGTTTTGCTCGTATTCACAGAGCCCAGGGTTTCGGAAGAGACGAACACTAGCTCGGGAAAGGG
>DTZW01000032.1 GCA_012961165.1 Gammaproteobacteria bacterium
GGACGTATCAGTAACACCTTGATCTCATCCGATGTTATTGAATTTGGCAGCGGTGCGCCCAACGCCACCGTTTTTGTGGTGGATGATCTAAATGGTGATGGTTCCGTCGATCTGATCACAACTGGCTCCATTGGTTCTGCCGTTGAGGTATGGATTAATGACACTTGAGGTGGTTTTAGTACTTCAGTTAGTTATGGGACTGGAGCTCTCCCTCGTGAAGCAGTGGTCGGGCTATTCGATAACAATGGAATCAAGGACATTGCTATTGTCACATTGCCACCTCGTCCTCCATTCGCTTCAAACATTACTCTTCTCTTGAGTAACGGGGATGGAACGCGAGTTGCAGCATAGACGCCGTCGCCTCCGGCGTTGGTTATCGCTGCAACAACTTCGGTTGAGTGAGCGAAACCAAAGATGGGCTAATTGATTGCGAGTCGTTCGCTAAGAGATGTGGATAGTTTCAAAGGTGGGCAACTCTAGGGGTAATAAAGCCATTGTCAAACTTTTGGTTCATTGACCGCAAAACCGGTTTTTTTGTTATTCATGGAGCAAGTAGTACCGGAGCTGCTGCTTCATCTCGTAATTTTTCGGGTTATACTGACATCAGCAAATTCAGGACAGGGGTAATAAAATGCAACGTTCATTAGTCTTTCCGTTCTTTGTCGCTCTGCTAGTGTTTTCGACCACGGCGCAAAGTGGCGGGATTTACGGCCGGGTTGTTTCTGAATCAGAATCACCCATTGTTGGTGCCATGGTAACAGTTCGCTTTGGTTCACCTTTCCAGGAGCGCACAGTATTTTCCGGTGAAGAAGGCCGCTACGCAGTCTCTGGAATCCCTGACGAAAGTGACTTTCTGGTTAGGGTTCGTCGGATTGGTTGGCAGGATATTCGAAGTCCACATTCTCCGATGGGTGAAGATGCAAGTGCGACCGATTTTACCATGACCAGACTAACAGACCCTGCGTTGGTAGCGGCTCAATTACCGGCAAATCACTGGTATGGACTGGTACTAGAGCAGCTGGATAGTGAACACGAAAGAGAGCAGTTGGTCAGGCAGTGTACCTTTTGCCACCAACAGGGTAACGCTGCCACAAGGTTACAAAGGTCGCCAGAAGAGTGGCAAAAAGTGCTTTCACTCATGGCGAGAATGGGCGGGGGCTTAGATCAGGAGTTTGGTGCCAAAATCCCTGAGATCTTTAATAAAGCATACGATCCTGCGACTGCTGTGGCCAAACTGACCAAGGGATTTGAAAAACCGGGGTTTGCACCGCCCCCCAGTGCAGAGGTCAGGAAAGCGGTTATTGATGAGTATCAGCTGGGTGGTAGATCTTCCATGCAACACGACATGATCATGCACCCAAACGGCTATGCTTATTCCGTCGATATGACCACGGACTCATTGTTTCGTCTTGACCCGTCTGTACCCGGGGGTGCACGGGAAATCTATCCGATTCCCAACGGCAGTAATCCCCTTGGTGGGGCGCTTGCATCTGGCGCGTTACCTTCTAACACCGACATGCGGGTGGGGCCCCATTCGTTACAAGTCGGTCCCGATGGCGACGTCTGGATTACACTGGCTGTAGGGAACCAATTAGCTCGCTTCGATATTGATGAAAAGAGTTTCACCACCGAAGACCTGCCCGGTGGCATTTACCCCCACACCTTGCGGATCGATGACAGGGGGCGCATCTGGTACACGATTGCTGTATCGAATCACGTCGGTATGTATGACCCTGAGTCCGGGCAGCATGAAGTGATCCGTGTACCGGCAAGGAGTTTCGGAGAAGAAGTTACGCTGAGACTCATTCCTGTTTTGCTTTGGTTGAGTCAGCATGTGGATTTCGAACCGTCTGGCGGAGCCGGGGAAGGTGCAAGTTTACCAATACCCTACGGCATTGATTTTGCACCAGATGGTGGCGTTTGGTTCAGCCAACTAAATGCTCATCGAATTGGACGTATTGATCCCGAGACTTTTGAGATTGAAATGATTGATACGCCCTTTACCGCGCCAAGACGAATGCGGTTTGATTCAAAAGGTATGCTCTGGATTCCTGGATTTTCTTCGAACTTAATTTCGAAATTCGATCCACAGACGCGTGAGTTCGAGCATATTGAGTTGCCCATCGAACCACTGGGTACCGAGACACCGTACGCGCTGAATGTTGATCTTGTGACGGATGATGTTTGGATTTGCGGAACGAACAGTGACTCGCTAATTCGTTATCAACAGGCGGAGAAGAAATTTACCGTTTTCCCTTTGCCGACTCAGGTCACATATACCCGTGATATTGATTTTGGCGCAGACGGTAGCGTTTGGACTTCGAATTCAAATGTGCCTGCTTGGCAGATCGAAACTGGCGTGCCGAGAATCATCAGGTTGCACGTGGATGGCAATGTGGATATGCCGATGGTTAGCTCGAACCCGTAATTGATGCGACTAACGACGGTAGTGGCGTTGTTCCTGCTTGCAGGATGCGGGTCGGATGATTCCGGCGATCCTGCTCGGTTGAGTGAATTGAATGAGTCAGCAGCTTCATTGAGTGAAGAACTCAGTGCTTACAGTGCAGATGAACCTGTTGGTCTGAAAGTACAGCTGTCCTTTCGTTCTGATGTAGATCTTGATTTGTACGTCACTGGGCCATTGGCAGAGACGGTTTACTTTGCCAATCATACCAGTAAATCGGGTGGCGAAATCTCAAGAGACGTTCGTTGTGATAGTGAGGATCCACGAATTGAAGAAGTGGTTTTCAACTCACCGATACCAGGCAGGTATCGAGTGGGTGTCGACTTTCCAACTCGTTGTAGTGGCGATCCAGCGGCCGCAGCTTATGCCGTGTTGGTGAAACATCCGGGTGAGGAACTTCGCAAAAGTGGTGTTGTCCAGCTGGAGCAATTTGACGTCGCGGTATTGGAATTTGAAATCGGCGACAAATACAAGAGGGATTAACATGCGGCTTAAAACAATTGCTTTTTTAGGGTGGTTTCTTTGCAGCGCCATTTTTACTGGTTCTGTTCTGGCCGGGGAGTCGGAGAACAAGGCGCTCTTCGCTGGTCTTTGCGCCAGCTGCCATGGCGAGACTGGCGATGGTAATGGCCCTGTTGCAGAGACAATGATGCTGAAGCCCAGAGACTTTGCACTTGCTGCCTTTAAGTTCGATACCGATGCCAATTGGGAAAGCGGTACCGATATTGATTTGGCCGCCGTGATCAAACAGGGCCCGGCTGTCTTTGGTGGCTCTCAAATCATGCCTGCTTTCGGGCATCTGGAGGATGATCAGATTGCGGGCCTGATCGAGTTTATTCGGTCCCGGCAACGAAACGGGTCGGCGGACGAGATCGACTGATTGCATTGTCAAACACCTGAGGAGATAGCAGTGAAATATCTTATCGGACCGATATTCGTAATCTGTCTCGTCGCCTGTAGCGAAGCGCCACCGCCACTGGTGGTGCCTAAGGGTACAGTGACAGATTGGCCAGCCTACGGTGCTACGCCCGGTGGGACTCACTTTTCAAATGCGACTCAGGTAACACCTGAGAACGTCATGCATCTGGAGCAGGTGTGGGAACATCGTTCCGGTGATATCCGGGAAGCTGGTGGGCCCAATGAAACCTTCAGGACCCAGAGCTCGCATCAGGTAACACCGATCGTCATTGATGGTCGAATGTACTACTGCTCACCCTTTAACAGAATATTTTCCCTGAATGCGGAGACCGGGGAAGAGCTCTGGTCTTATGAATCAGGTGTGGACCGTGATGCGGACATTCTGCCGAATTGCCGTGGTGTGAGTAGCTGGCGTTCAGGTAAGTCAGGAGTATGTGAGCACCGAATCATTACCGGCACACTCGATGCACGTCTGATCGCTCTTGATGCAGAAACGGGTAAACCCTGCACGGATTTTGGCGAAAATGGTGAGGTCGACGTAACCCATGGGTTGTCCAGGCATAACCCTGAAGATTATTCGATTACGTCACCTCCGGCTATTCTTGGAGACCGAATCATCACAGGCGCCATGGTACTCGACAATCACAAAACGAATGTGCCAAGCGGTGTTGTTCGTGCCTACGATGTACGTAGTGGGAAATTTTTGTGGTCCTGGAATCCGGTAAAGCCCGGCTCCCGGGCGCTCAATGAAGATGGTACCTACCGTTTCGGAACGACTAACGTCTGGTCCATCATCAGCGTTGATACAAAACGAGATCTGGTGTTTGCACCAACCGGTAACACGTCACCTGATTTTTATGGTGGTCACCGGGGGGATTTGGATTATTACTCAAGCTCACTCGTTGCCCTGGATGGTGAGACTGGCAGGCTGGTGTGGCACCAACAGTTTGTTCATCACGACATTTGGGATTACGACACGCCTGCCCAGCCAACCCTGGTTGATGTCAGTGTTCAAGGTCAGACTATTCCTGCGGTCGTTCAGGTGACGAAGATGGGGATGACTTTTGTGCTCAACCGGGAAACTGGCGAACCTCTTTGGCCTATCGAAGAACGCCCCGTGCCACAGGACGGTGGTGTTCCCGAAGAACTTGTCTTCGCTACTCAGCCCTTCCCGACTCATGTCCCTCACTTGATCAAGACACCATTGAAGGCGGAGGATGCCTGGGGTTTCACACCCTGGGATCGGGGTGCATGCGAGGACCTTATTCTGGAAAAAGGCGCACGAGGCATATACACCCCACCATCGCTCGAAGGCGCAATAAACTACCCGTCGAATGGGGGTGGTAGTAACTGGGGTTCTCCTGCCATAGATCCGCAGACCCGGGTGATGGTGGTGTATACCATGCGAATTCCGGCGTGGACGAAACTTATTCCAAGGGAGCAGTGCGCGGGAGTAGCACAGCAGCAATCAGGTACGCCCTACTGTGTGGAGACCGGCTTTCTAATATCGCCTTTAGGCATCCCCTGTACGGCACCGCCCTGGGGTACGCTTGATGCCATTGATATTGAATCCGGCGAGCAACTTTGGAGCGTCCCAATGGGCACGACAGGTGATAGCGCACCCTTCCCATTCAAGTGGATCGAAGGTTTACCGGGTGTTGCGGCACCGATGATGACCGCGACAGGGCTAATTTTTTCGGGCATGTCCAACGAACATGTCTTTCGAGCGTTCGATCTGAAATCCGGCATCGAGCTTTGGCAGGTTGACCTGCCTACTGCAGCTAATGCCTTGCCGATGAGCTATCAATTAAATGAGAACGGCCGTCAGTTCGTGGTTGTTGCTGCCGGTGGCCACTGGGCCGGGGGTAGTCCGCCTGGTGATTACATTGTGGCTTTCGCTCTGCCTCAGAGCTCGGATTAATATGCCCAGGGAAATTCTTCTGAATGCATTCAACATGAATTGTGTTGCGCATCAGTCAAGCGGGCTTTGGCGTCACCCGCGAGACCAGTCACGAGAATATACTTCGCTGAAACATTGGCAGGATCTGGCGCAAACCCTCGAGCGAGGGTTGTTTGATGGGTTGTTTCTGGCGGACGTCAGTGGTGTTTATGATGTATATGACGGATCTCCGGAAGCCGCCATCAGGGCTGGCATGCAGATTCCAACCAATGACCCTTTTTCTATTGTTCCAGTCATGGCAGCAAGTACCGAACATCTTGCCTTTGGCATCACGGGTTCCATTCCCTATGAGCCGCCTTACGCATTTGCACGACGTATGTCTACGCTGGACCATCTGACCGTTGGGCGGGTGGCCTGGAATGTTGTTACCGGCTATTTGGATAGCGCAGCCAAAGGTGTCGGCAAACTTCAACAGACAGAGCACGATACTCGTTACGATATCGCGGCGGACTATATGGAGCTTGTGTACAAACTCTGGGAAGGCAGCTGGGAAGATGATGCGGTTATCTACGATAGAATTTCAGGGGTCTTTGCTGAACCCGATAAGGTGCATGAGATCGTTCATGAAGGTAAGTATTTCAATCTCCGGGCCATCCACCTGTGTGAACCATCCGTGCAACGGACACCGGTAATATTTCAGGCCGGAGGTTCTGTTAAAGGGCAGGCTTTTGCGGCGCGGCATGCAGAGTGCGTCTTTATTGGTGCCGGTAACATTGCTGCAGCTAAAAAAACAGTAAAGTCATTGCGAGAACAGGCGGTGGCAGCAGGCCGGCAAAAAGATGATCTAAAGATATTTGCGCTGACCTGTATTGTTGTTGACGAAACCGATCTGAATGCAAAAAAGAAGCTGGAAGAATATACAAGCTACGGATTATCCGAGGGATCTCTCGCGCTTATGTCGGGTTGGACGGGAATAGACCTGTCCAAGTTCGGACTGGATGAACGAGCAGAAAATCTGTCGAGTCAGGCGTTACAGTCCGCTTTGAAATCTCTCGGCAGCAGGACCGTACGAGACTGGGCCGATTTCCTGGCCGTGGGAGGTGGTGCAACGATCATTTCCGGGTCGCCGATAACAGTGGTTGATCAAATGGCGCAATGGTTAGAAGAAGCAGATATTGATGGCTTCAATGTGGCTTACACGGTGTTACCTGAGTGCTTTGAAAATATCGTTGAGATGGTGGTGCCTGAGATGCAGGCACGTGGATTGTATAAGACTGAGTATGCGGAAGGTTCAATGCGACAAAAGTTGTTTGGCCGCGGTGATCGTTTGAATGCAGATCATCCTGCTGCGGCATTTCGACGCGGTTAGAATCGTGTCCAGAGTGCTTAGCGCTTCAGCACCTCAATAACATAATTATCAGGATCGCGGGCCATGCCGACAATCGCGCCGGGTAAAGCTTCAATCGGGCCAGCCTCCCTGTTGATTTTTCCTCCTCGGTCCCGAATCCGTGCAATCACGGCGGCTGGGTCATCGACATCAAAAACGAGTTTAATGTTGTCTCCCTCATAGACCCGGTCCGAATCGGGCCAGTTCATCAATACAATGACGGCACCGGGCTTGTCTTTATAGCCCATAACGATTTCGTTTAAATATCCCAGTTCATAGGTTCGCAAAACCTCCAGATTTAGCACGTCTGCATAAAATGCCGCTGAAGCCTCAAGGTTTTCGACGCCAATTCCGACGGCGCTCAATTGATCGTCCGATTGGGGAAAGGCTTCTACTGCTAACAGTCCACACCAAACAACCATCAGTATTCGCAGGGCTTTATTTTTCATATTCCATTATCCCGGGGAGATTTTAATGTTTTCAAGGGAATCATCTGAGCATAGCCTTTAATAAATGGCTAGAGGTCTGCCGACAGCTGATGCTTGATAAGCATCATGGCTTGGCATTGTCTGATAAAGATACACCAGCCACTGTTGGATTCATCGGCAGGATATTGATGGTGGATGAAAAACGTGCTTTATTCTTCAGATACCCAACAAAGGGTACTGTCTTGGGCAGTTCCCTTATTAGAGATGATGCACATGAAAAAAATCAGGCTTGTTACGTTGACGGCTATTTTTTACCTCGTAGCGCCGCATACCTTCGCTGCCTCGCTTAGTGATGAATTAGTTGCTTTTAGAGGTTTGTATAAGCAACTGGTGGAAATTAACACCACGCTATCAGTGGGTAGTTGTACAGTGGCGGCTAATGCCATGGCTGATCGATTGAGAAGCGCGGGTATCCCGGATAAAGACATACATGTGATAGTTCCACCTGGGTGGCCGAAACAGGGCAACCTGATAGCGACGCTGCGCAGTCCTGTGTCGGATACCGATGCGGTCATGCTACTCGCTCATATCGATGTGGTTGAGGCCGATCGCGCCGATTGGGAACGTGACCCGTTTACGTTGATCGAGGAGAACGGCTATTTCTATGGTCGTGGTACTGCGGACGATAAATCCATGGCGGCCATATTTGTTGATATTATGATGCGGATGAGCCGCTCAGGATATCAGCCGGAGCGTGATCTCAAGCTAGCGCTAACCTGTGGGGAGGAAACACCGAACACTTTTAATGGCGCCAGTTATCTCCTCGAAAATCACCGTGGGTTAATGGATGCTAGTTTCGCACTGAATGAAGGCGGGGGTGGCCGTATGGACAAAGATGGTGTCCGCAGCTACAACGGTATCCAGGCC
>DTZW01000033.1:0-27934 GCA_012961165.1 Gammaproteobacteria bacterium
GCTGCTTGCTGGATACATGAAAGTGACTGTGACAGCTGGTGGTCGTGTTCCAGTCGGCTATCTGCATGCAGAAACAGCAAGTATTCTCCCGCTGCCTCAGCAGCACCTGTATTTTGTTGGCAGCCCCGACCTCGCGGGGAATGGATTACTCTTGCGCCGTATTCCGCTGCGCGCAAGGTAGTCTTGTCAGTAGAGCCACCATCAACGACGAGAATTTCGAGGCTGATATCTTTTTGTTCGATCAATTGGCCAAGCAGCATGGCCAGGTTATCTTCCTCGTTCAGGCATGGAATGATGACGCTGATCATAAAGATCTATTGCCCATTGTGAAGCTGGTAGGGCTTAGATAAGCCTGCGCGCGCGGCTTCCACTATGGTGATATTGACGTAGGTAGTTTGGGCGATGGACAGAATTTCCTTATAGGCAGAAAGCGCCTGACCACGACGGCTCGCCAGATCGTGCAATTGCCCGTCCGTCAGAATATACCAGGCCACACTCCAGCCAGGGAGCTGGTCCCTGGCGTCATGAAATACAGGGTCAATTTCGGCAAATGTGCTTCTAGCCAGTTCGGTTTCGCCACGTCCGAGATAGGCTCGTACCTTCCATATCCTGGTAAGGCTTAGATCTGGTTCAGCCGGCTTTGTGCCTTTATCTAGATAGTCAGAAATGGTGCGCAAGGTTCCTTCGTAATCATCCATACTGATTAAGAGCGAGATAAGCCTTAGTTGGAAGCGAGAGTTAGCAGGGTAGAGCGATACCAGTTGCTGAAGTTGAATGCTGGCCTCTGGTCTGAGCTCGGGGGTCTCGAGGAGGAGAATACTATAAATGTAGCGAGCCACATCCCTGTATTGATCACCATCGGCGATAACGTCCAGTAGATAGGGAAGACTCTTCTCGGAATTTCCTGCAGGGATAAACCACAACACCTGGCTAAGCATTTTTATAAAGGGGGGCAGGTTATCAGCCACATGATAACCTACGCCCAGGTGCATTTTTGCATCTATCAGAGAAGGGTCTTTCGACAGGGCAGTCTCCAGGTAGTCAATGCTCGCAGTGCCTCGTCTTCCTGCCTGATAGTAGTTTCCTTGTAGAGCGTTATGGAAAGACAGGACAAAGTTGGCCTGACCGCAGTAGTAGTTGGCTGTTGCCCCGACCTCCTCGTGGTCAATACGTGGTTCACACCACTCAAGTGTTTTAGTGGCGTGTTTAATCAGTTGTTCGTCGTACCTTGTCTGGGTTTCATCCCAGGTCAGCTGGGTGATGATGCTGTTTAGTGCGAACACGTGCCCAGCGGGCTGGGCGTAACGATCAATGAGCTCGTTCTCGATGATCTTGGCTGAGACAAAATCGCCTGACAGACGAAGACGTGTGCCCTCCTTCTCCAGTGCATACATCGTTTCATCAGCAAGCGCAGAACAACAGGCAACAACGATGGCTAAAAATAATGAAGTGCGAGAGATCATATACATAAATTGCATTGTAGCTTCTTCAGACCGCTCGATGGTGGGATTCTCAAGTTAGCTCGAGATATGTCATAAGCCAGGCAATACAAGCCAAGTTTAGCGTAACGTAAGGTGGTTTTTGATCGAAAATATTTATGACATTGCAGTCATAGGCGCTGGACCAGGTGGCCTAAGTGCGGCGGCCCACGCCGCAGAGCTCGGTGTTTCTCACGTCCTGCTCGAAAGTTCTCCCAAGATCGCAAATACAATCCAGAAGTATCAAAAGGGTAAACATGTCATGGCTGGGCCTGGCGTTCTACCGCTTCGCAGCCCTATGGAATTTGATGCCGGTAAGCGTGAAGCAATACTTGAGGGCTGGCTCGATCAGCTTTGTACCGCAGTCGAAGATGAAGACTTTTTTGACCCTTATTGCTTCGCGGACATCATGCAGAGCGCTACTTTCTGACGCCAGCTTGTGCATAATCCTGCTGGACAGAATTTTTCTGGTACCAAAAGTGTTGGCGCCGGGAAGTTCTTGGATCAGGCAGTCTGTGAGGCCGCAGTGCAGGTGTACTGCCTAATCTGAAGATAGTAAGCAGGGGAATTTACTCCTTATACATCTGACAACGATGTCACTAGTCAGCAACAGAGAGTTGCTGACCGATCAGAGATCGGAGAATGAAATTTGACCACCGACAATATTCCACGTCTTATGGCAAAATTCTCCGTTCTTATTCCCATACCTAGTCATATGCAATGACCGAAGCTCTCATCACACCTCAACCCATTAATATCAGCTTTCTTGAAACGCTCAAGTTCATCAAGCAAAGCTACAATTACCCGCTTGAACACAGCCAGCATCTTCGCGAGCGATTCGGCGATGTCGTTATGCAACGCGCGGGACGCTTGAACATCGTGCATTTGTTTGGTGCGGACGCAGCGCAACTATGTCTTATGAACCCCGACCAAACTTTCTCAAATAAGAAGGCATGGGACATGATCATTGGTCGTATTTTCCCTAACGGTTTGATGCTTCGTGATGGAGTTGATCATCGATACCATCGACGACTCATGCAGGTGGGGTTCAAAAGTAAGGCAATGCTGGGTTATCTGAGACAAATGACCCCTCAAGTTGAGCGAACACTGGCTACATGGTGTGATTCGCAAAGAACCGAATTAGCGGCTTATCCCGCCTTCAAGCAGATGACACTGGACCTTGCCGCAACGATTTTTTTAGGTATGGATTTGGGGCCCGGTGCGAATAAGCTCAATAAGGCGTTCGAAGCAACCGTCGCCGCTTCTATGCCTCGAATTCCTCTCGCCATACCCGGCACAATATTGTATCGCGGCATTCAGGCGCGCAAGTTCATGTGTCGTTATTTTTTGGATCAAGTCGCCAACAAGCGCGCCAGTAAAGATCAAGATATGTTTGCGCTACTCTGTCGTGCAGAGGATGAAGACGGCAATAGGTATACGGACCAGGAGATCGTCGATCACATGATTTTCCTGATGATGGCAGCTCATGACACAACGACCAGTACGCTGACGAGCATGGTGTACTTGTTAGCCAAGCATCCCCATTGGCAAGAAAGATTACGCGCTGAGGTGCATTCACTTGGCACCGAACCCCTAACTCACGAAAGCCTGGCAAAAATGAGTCAAACCGATTGGGTAATCAAAGAAACGTTACGGCTCTATCCGCCGCTGTCGACCCTACCCAAGTTCAGTAACCGATCATTTGAGCACAATGGCTATCTTATACCTTCTGATACATTGGTGATCACCTATCCTATCCATACTCATTATATGGAGGAGTACTGGGACAATCCGACGATGTTTGATCCGGAGCGGTTTAGTTCCGGGCGAAGTGAGCACAAACGACACAACTACAGCTGGGTACCATTTAGTGGCGGGGCGCATATGTGTATTGGCCTGCACTTCGCTGATATGCAGATCAAACTGGTGATAGCTGAATTGCTTCGAAACTTTCGCATCAGCGTGCCCCCTGATTACGTGATGCCGGTACAACAATCGCCTATTTCAAAGCCAAAAGACAAGTTGCCTATCGTGCTCGAACGTTGCTAGCTAGCTATCGAGCGCTTTCCCGGCGCCTTTTTTGAGAAGCTGTCCTAGAGCCGGTTGACTGCCTCTTCTGACAGTTCCAGGGAGACTTCAATCCGGCTTCGCATGTGTTCCAGGTCTACGCCTTCTGAGCTTTTCTTACCTTCCATATACCTCGCGTACACGCCGTGTACGATGCACGCTGATTTCCAACGATTGAAGCCGGTGTAGTAGTCCAGGTTTGAAAGGTCCCGCCCGGTCCTGGTCCCGTATCTTGTGGCCATCTCGGTACGAGTTGGAAAGCCAGCAACGGCTGTAGCAGCCTCCGGGGAAATCGGGATTGTATCCGAAGGGTCCGGGAAGAAATTCAGCGCATAAGCGAGGTCAGCAAGAGGATCCCCCAGTGTGGAAATTTCCCAGTCTACGACTGCCGCCACCGTGGAGTCTGGTCCGGTTAGACAGTTGTGCAATCCATAGTCGCCGTGAACCACACGTGCTTTTTCTTGTTCCGGCAGGTTTTCCAGGAAAAACTGCTGCAACTCGTGGGCGCGTGCATCATCAAAATCAGCGCCTTCAATTGATGAAGTCCACGATCGATACCAGGTCTTTAGTTGGCGTCCAACGTAGCTGTCTCTTTTACCCAGGTCGCTCAGGCCAATCTCATCCGGGTCAAGAGAATGAAGTTCTGCAAGAACATCAATGAATGAATTCGCCAGTGTGAGCCGTTTTGCCTCGGGTACCCATTCCTCTGTTTCTTCATTGTTGTAAAGCGGCCTGCCATTGATGCAACCCATGACGTAGAACCAGGCGCCAGTAACATCCGGGCTTTCGCAAAACCCCAGCGCTTCTGGTACCGGGACGGCAGTTGGTCCAAGCGCCGAGATGAGTGACCATTCGCGACTCATATCATGTGCTTTGGGTAGTAGCTGACCCTGAGGTGGTCTTCGTATGACAGCTTCCTTGCCATTACTATCTTCAAGCTTATAGGTAAGATTGGAATGCCCGCCTTCCAACCTTGTCCACTCAAATGGCGGAGAAAGGCCGGGAATATTACTGGCTATCCATGCTTCGACGGCATCGACCGTATAACCTTCTGGTGCGTCTGTCATTTAGAGACCTCATAAGTGATGTGCAGAATGTAACGAACTTTGGCTGCTGAGTAAAAATTTAATAAAGAATATTTTTCGAACTGAATTATTCATCTGCTTATTTTGGGGTAGAGGTTTTGAAGTACTTCGTGAAGCCGCTCAATTCTTTAGGGTGCCGGTTATTCAGGTGCTGGTTATGCTGTCCTTGCTATCAGCAGTTGAAAGCAGATAAAGCCTGTTAACGGGCACAACCTCCATTGGCGCAGCTTATATAAGCAGCTTGTAGCTAACGCATAGTTTGATGCTGCCAGGCGACATTTCTGAAATTTTGGGTAATGTGGTGCAATAGGTCTGAGACAGACAGAGGACGCATGGTGAGGAAGGTTTATCTAAACAGCGCGACGTGGCTTCTAAGCAGTCGTAAATTCTCATACTTTGTTCTCTGCAGGTTGAGCGAAAAAATATGCTGAATCCCGGGTGAAGGCAGATCGGATGAGTTCGCGAGTGTTCTCATTGGTTAGCGGGTAGTTGTTACACAGGGTCTTTAAAACTTTCCGCTATCTTCGATCCTTTTTGGACTTTTTATCTAAACTATTACTTTTTGGGATCATGCTTGTGTACCAGTTATATATCGCCAACAAGAACTATTCCTCCTGGTCGCTGCGCCCGTGGGTACTATTGCGTCAGTTGGGTATCGAATTTGAGGAGTGTTTCGAGTCTTTTGAGACAGAGGATAACTTTGAAAAATTCAGGAAATTCTCTCCTTCGGGGACGGTGCCCTGCCTGGTGGACGGTGATGCAGTGGTCTGGGATTCACTTGCTATTGTGGAATACCTGGCAGAGAAGGAGGCTGGAATCTGGCCCGATAACGCAAGTGCGAGAGCTTTTGCAAGATGCGCTAGCGCTGAAATGCATAGCAGTTTTTCCAGCCTGCGCAAAATATGCCCGATGAACTGCGCGATCACTGTCGCGCTATCAAGCCTTAATGCTGATCTTGCGCGTGATGTTTGCCGTATCGACGAACTCTGGCAGGAAGGCCTGGCGCGATTTGGTGGCGGGTTTCTAGCGGGGGAAAGATTTACCGCAGTTGATGCTTTTTACTGCCCGGTGGCATTCAGGGTGCGGTCCTACCAGCTGGCAATCTCACCTGAGTCGTTCGCCTACTGTCAAAAACTGCTTTCGTTGTCTGCAATGAAAGTGTGGGATGCTGCCGCGATCAAGGAGTCCTGGCGTGAAGAAGCTCATGAGGAAGAGGCGCAGGCAGCAGGTCGTGTCATCGCGGATCGAAGAAAATAGTGCAGGCGAAGGCTGTCTTAAAGCCCATCTCATCCAGTACGGTGATTGCACGATCCTGAGTGAGTAGCATGCGGACGGTCAGTTTCTCCAGGTCCATATCCAAACCTGCTGGAAAATTTTCCTGGAGGAGCGTTCTGCCGACACCCAGGTCACGCGCATCGGGCCGAACAAGAATTCTAAGTTCACCTGGTCAATTCGTGTTAGCTGCCCGGTCATTGAAACAACGTCGTCTCAGCCTCTAGACATCAAACGTCTCGCCAAGCATTTCTTCTGACATGCTCCACAGGCGTCGTGCGTCATCAGTCCCCTGAGCCCATTTTGCCCATCCTCCGGTTCCGGCATCGGCAGTGTCTGGTTCAACCAGACCGCAATCCTGCGCGTACTGGCCGCCGACACCTTCGAGGTCCGGAGACGTTGCCATCCACACAGAAGTTGCGGCTCCGGCAGGTATTTCCTTAAACACCATTGCCGGGGATCCTTCGGGTCTGTTGCCCATGATTGCCTGGATGTCTTGTTCTGACATGTGCCGGCCCAGATCGGTCATGATCACGCCCGGGTGCACTGCATTGACTCTCACACCGCGATCTTTAAGTCGGTTGTCGAGCTCGATCGAAAACAAAATGTTAGCGGTCTTGGACTGGCCATAGCTTTGGAATTTGTCATAGTCACGATGATTAAAATGAATGTCATCGAAATCAACAGGGGCGAAATTGTGTCCGCCTGAGCTAAGGTTCACGACTCTTGCAGGTGAGCCTTTGACCAGCGCCGGGCTGACCAGGCAGGTCAGTAGAAAATGTCCCAGGTGGTTCGTTGCGAACTGCATTTCCCACCCCTGCTTGGTTCTACTCAAAGGGCAGGCCATGACGCCAGCGTTGTTAATCAGGAGGTTCAACTCGTTGTGATTCGCGAGATAGTTTTTGGCGAAAGCCCTGACACTATAGGGTTTATCAAGTTCGAGTTCTCCGACATCGACATTTGGATTGCCAGTGCTTTCTTTGATCTGGTCGGCCATTGCCTGGGCGCGGGTAAGATCCCTCGCGGCTATGGTGACAGCAGCACCTTTGGAGGCAAGTGCCCGGGCAGTTTCTGCGCCGAGTCCACCAGAGGCGCCCGTCACTATTGCGACTTTACCGGTCAGGTCTATGGCTTCAAGTACATCATCTGTCGTGGTTTGCTGGCCGAGTTCAGGCATTGTCTTAACCTTAAGGAATGGGGAGCAGGAGATTAACACTCACCTCCTTAGCAAAACAATATAGACTCGATTTCCATGGATATACCAAGTGAAGAATCGGTTAAAAAAGTTATAGGGCATGAGTTTCCAGGTGGTGAGTACCTGATCGCGCACTGGGAGAACTTCCTCCTGACAGAGTGCACGGGAGCGCAGGCGCTGCCTGATGGGATGGCGCATCCGGTGGCTTTGTTTCATGTGCCATTTCTGGGCGCCAATACTTCGATTGGCGAGATGTTTGAATTGGGCCAGGCGTCGTCAGAGTTTTCTATCGGAATAGAGAGCTATGAATGGGAGTTTTTTAAGCCGTTGATGGAAGAAGAACTTTACCAGATCTCTGGAAGCATCCTTGAGGTTGAAAGAATAGACAATGAGGACGGCTTCTTTGATCGAATCAAGTTCCAGTTTGATATCAGGCAGGATAGGCAGGATATAGCAAGGTCTACCATTATATGGCATTACAATCGGGGGCGTTATGACCGAAGTTAGTGTTGGAGATGAAATCCCGTCATGGGGAATGCCATGTGTTGAACGATCCCGAATGCGTACGATGGCGGCGATACTTCGGGACCCGAATCCTGTTCACTGGGACGCCAGGTTGGTATCGACATTGCCTCTCGGAGTAGGGGAACGAACAATAAACCAGGGTCCGCTGGGTTTAAGCTACATGATCAACATGCTGCATGCTTGGGCAGGGCCAACCTGTGTCAAGCGGATCTTTATGACCTTTCCAAAGATCGTGTTAAGTGAAGATGCTGTTACGGCAAAAGGCGTTGTTACAGAGATAGGCCCAGAGGGCAATGTGACATGTGACATCTGGCTTGAAAGGGAAGGGGTCAGGTTACTCGAAGGCAATGCAACGATCGTTTTTCCAGAGCAAGGCTGATTCGGCGACACGCCAAATTGTCTTACGATAGCTCGGCGTTGGTCGCCTTCGGGTAACGGTAACTGGCAGACGCTCTAGTTGTTTTTCACACTATCCCTGGCTGACACCCTTGCATGCCACTGCCACAGGTTATCCAGGCCTTCGTCAGGTTGCAGGTCTACCAACTTTGCGCCGAAATCGATGGCGCTGATGAGGGATATATCCGCAACAGTAAACCTGCCTCCTGCAACATAATCGGACTGGCCAAACTCACGATCCAGGCGTTCATGATAACGCCTCACATTCGCGTCACTGGCTTGTTTGGCCGGCGTGTTCGGCTCGACCTGCCACATCTTAGTGACTATTGGCCCATTCACCCAAGAGACTCCTACCTGGGTCCAGAGCTCAAGTTCAATCTGGCGGTTACGCATTTCGATGTACCCCAGCTCAAAGGGGTCCCGGCCGAAAAGGTTTGGTTCGGGCTGGATAGCTTCCAGGTATCTGCAGATAGCAACCGACTCTGCAAGGCACCGACCATCATCAAGCTCCAGGACAGGAATCTTTCCGCTGGGGTTTTTCTCAAGAAATGCTGGTAGCTTGTGCTCTCCTTTCGCCATATCACAGTTCACTGCCTCGTATGCGAGACCTTTTTCATCCAGAAAAATTTTGACTCTGCGTGGATTGGGCGCGCCGGGATAATCGTAAAGTTTCATGAAATTCCTTTCCTCGATTTAATATCTATTGTCGTACTGTAAAGGGGATGGTCGCGATCAAGCTTGCTGACTATAACAGCCCTGGAATAGGACCATGTGATGACCTACGAAATTGAGGAGATCTCCTTTGATATCTACTGATATCTACTCCAATGCGATATATCCAACCCAGGAGCAGTTCACGGCGTTGCTGGAAAGTGATTTTACGGGCCCGGTTTGCATGGTGAACCTGCTCAAATTCAACGCGCAGGCAGAATACGAGGATGGCCGTTCCACTGACCTGACTGGTATAGATGCCTACAGACTCTATGGGGAACAGATGCGGGTTTTTGTGGAATCCAAAGGCGGAGAATTCCTGTACTTTGGTTCCTGAGCGCACCTGATGATTGGTTCAGTTGATGTGCTGTGGGATAAGATTGCCATCGTAAAATATCCTTCCAGGGAGGAATTTGTTGCGATAGCGACCGCGCCGGAGGTCACGGGTTTTGGTATTCGCCGCGCCGCCGGTCTTAAAGGACAGCTACTGATCGCGGGTAGGCAGGACCTGGGAATGGGTTAGTTACTGGTGTGAATAATCGCAGCTGAGTCGCTGGGCAGTTCGAACCAGTCGCCATCATTTGCCAATAAAAAGTTCTCCGGCAGGTTTCGCTCGAATATCTTTGACATGAGCAGGTTAGCCGGTGCTGGCACTAGATGATAAAAAGCGATTATGCCTGCATCGATATCAGCGTTCAGATCAATCAGTGATTCTGTGCTGGCGTGATAGTCCATCACGTCGGAAACGATCTTTGCCAGTCTTGTCAGGCCTGCTGTAGTGGCGGCTTTTGTCGCTGCTTCAGTCAAGGGCAGGGACAGTGCATCGTGCAGCAGCAAGTCGACCTTGCTGGCTATTCTCCGAGTGTCGGCGGTAACGAGACTGTCACCTGAGATCACAACGCTTCTGCCTCGATAATCAATCCGGTAGCCGACAGCAGGCTCAATCGGTGCATGGCTGGCCGCGTAGGCTGTCACCGTTAGGTCACCGTCTTCCAGCACCACGCCCGTTCTTATGGTTTCAGCTTTTAGTTTGGCGAGTTTTGGGTTCAGAAGATCGCTGCCATGGTGTTCAACCCGGTATCCGACGTCTAGTTCGTAGGTATCGTTAATGCCAGCGACCACTTTTCGCACGCCTTTTGGGCCGTACACGCGCAGAGCTTTTGGCCGGCCCCTTACCCAGGAAGCCAGGTTCAGCTCATAGAGCTCAGAAATATGGTCGGAATGGAAATGAGTAAGAAACACGCCCTGTAGTCTGGCGTAAGGAAGCCCCGCGCCGGAGATATTGGCCGTGGAGCCTGCGCCTGAATCGAATACATAAAAATGTGAAGGCGTTAGAACCGCGATACACGCCTGGGCTCGATTGGTATTGCCCAGGGGTGAAGCGCTCCCGCAAACGAATACTCGGAGGCTGTCAGGGTTTGGTAAACCGTTTGCTGCGTTCGACATTCCTGCCCTGTATACCTGTTCAATGGCGATATCCTGGGCGGACTCGAATTCGAGTGAATAGCGAAGAAGTCCACTCAGTACGACTACGGAAAGAACGAGGTAAGTTAAGAATTTGATCATGTTGGTGCTCGAGTGATGTAAATATTCAGACCGATCTTCGGCTTATTTCGGATTCAACCCGCCAGAGGCGGTCCTGCCCCCAGCAGCAAAACGGTTCTTCGATTGTCCCGCCTGTTACCCTGAAACTCGGGACTCCCCAAAGTCCGGCGGCTAGCATGTCGGAAACATTATCTTCAAGCAAGGGTTTCCAGAGGTTGTTGGCAAACTGGTTTTGAACCTCTTGCCAATTGGCACCGGTTTCTTCGACGACCTGCTGTAAACCCCGTTCTGTGGTGATATCAACGCCCTCACACCAGGCTGCGCGAAGATAGTTAGCACAGTAGTCGATACTTAGCCCTTGCTCAGTCATGAAAGGCAGTAACGCGAAGGCCCGTTTAACCGGTTCACCAAAAGGGTCGACCACGGGACCGAATTTTTGACCATAGTAGTCTGCTTCTCTTTTTGTGTCGGTCATGATGTAGAGTTGCTTAACTCGTGGTGCTGGCACTCCGCGCATCATCATCGGCATAACAGGGCGTAGCTTAAGTTTCACCTCTGTTCGCTGTGCCAAAGCGATTGCCCGGTCAAAACTGATGGCTGTGTAAGGGCTGCGAAGGGAAGGGAAGAACTCTAATGTAACGGCGCTGGCATCTTTATCGTCAAGCGGTTCAGGTGTTGGTCGGGGAACGCATATCCCGCCAGGATCATTTGAGAGACCCATATCACGCAGGCGGTTCTCCAGATGAACCAGCCGGTCGACACCCCAATACCATTCACCTTCAAAATAAAAAGTGGCGCTGAGCCAGTGGCCGAGTTTCGTGCGAAGTGCAGAGCCGTCTGCAGCGGCATTGCTCGCGGGTAGTTCCTCTATTGGGTCACCAGACCACAGCCGATGGCCAATGGCAACGGCCTTGCGAGCAAAGTCAGAGTCCGCCAGGTACCGAGACAAGTAACTTTCTGCGTGCTTGACCTGATGATTTTCAATCTGGTCAACATTCTGTGGCAGTTCGGTACCATAGTCGGAAGCGATGGCGCGTGCATCTCGCAATGCCCAGACAGGAAACCGCAACGCATCACCCTGTTCGTGGTCTGTCGGGTTCTGGACCAGATGAAACTTGAACCTGACCTTGTAACGATTAGCAAGTGCGTCGATCTTCTGCACCGCCAGATGGCTGTGAGGATCATCCACCTGGTGAAAATAGTGGATGGTGGGCTGTCCTCTTCTGGCGAGGCGTCCCCTGATGCGAGCGATCTGGCGTCGGGCGTCACTGGCGATAAACCCCATGACCAGCATTTTTATGAGCGTTTCGGGTTTCAAGAAAAGGTCCTTCTGTCCATTGGCAAACCATTGTTATCATCGCCCTTCATGATTGATTTTCTATCTGCCGATCATGAAGTCGCGATAGTGTAAGTAGCGCGATGCTAGCACCAAGTAAAGCAAACGCCATATCCGACTGTGTGTCCCATGCGTAACCCTGGGTGCCCAGAAATGCCTCTGCGCCTGTTCCGCTAAGTTCAGCGACCCACCACTCGATCAATTCATAGAATGCGCTGATTCCAAGACAGAAGGACAAAACGAATAGCACCAGCCACCAGCTGCCGTTGACGACCTTTAATTTGATGAGTAACTCGCGCGCGATGATAGCTGGCACGAACCCCTGGGCGAGATGACCCAGCTTGTCGTAGTTGTTGCGGGTCATCCCGAATAGGTCTTCAAAGAATGGAACCTCTGCATAGGTATAGTGGCCACCTACCATCAAAATAATGCAATGAACGAGAATCAGCAGGTAAACAAGTGGAGTGAATCGGAGCCGATTGTAAGTCGCCGCCATTAGAATCAGCGCAATGAGAGCAGGCGCTACTTCCAGAATCCACGTAAACAGATCTTTAGGGTTTATACCTGACCAGATAAAGGTGATTGTAAAAACAGAAACCCAGGCAGCGGAAAAGCGAGTAACCGATATGGTGCTAATCATTTAGTGGTGCCGCCATTTCCGATCGTAGATGACGACATTATCTTCACGAAGTTGCGAGATGTCCTGGTCATTCATCGAAAGCCAGCCTTTTAGCACCTCGTCAAAATGCTCACCTCTATGCGCGACAGGACCCCGCACCCCGCTTTTTGCGGCTGAAAATCGATAGGGTGATTGCGTAATAGGTCGGGTTCCACCATTACGATCGTCAATATCGGTGATCGTGCCCCTTGCCTTAACGGTTAATTGGTCTCGCAGATTCTCTGGGCTACGAACCTCACCCCAGGCGACATTTATTGACTTCATGACCGCGGAAAACTTTTCTGTTGTGTTGAGCGTATTGAGAAAGTTGCCGACTGCCTTGCGTCGCACGTTGATTTTTTCTTCCAGTTCCATCTCGGGATTAGAAGGATCCTCCATGCCGAGGGTTGTTAGCGATCGGAAAAACATACGAAAGTCCGTAGATAGCAGTACTGGACCTATACCAGACTCCCATATTTCGCTGGGCATTGGACCCGTTCCAATTGCGTCTTCGAGGTCGTAGTGCAGCTGGTCATCTGTGGCCACTGTTGCATCAATCATAGCAATGTCGATATGTTGGCCCTTGCCTGTACGATGCCTCATGTGCAGCGCTGATAATACGCCCACCAAACCGTGAAGTGATGCGTTTGTATCCGCAACTGATAGCGGCAGGTCGTGCAGTTTGACGCCGTCTCTTCTTGTTGAGCGAGCAATCAGTCCCGCTTCAGCGTGGATAACTGGAGCATAGGCTGCTCGGCTTGACTCGGGCCCATCTCTGCCGAATCCGGAAATTGAGAGCATGATAATTTTTTCGTTCACGGCATTAAGGTCTGCATACCCGACGCCGAGGCGATCCATTACATCAGGCCGGTAGTTCTCGATTACGATATCCGCCTCGGCAACAAGTTGTTTAACCAGGCCTGGTGCCTCTGGCGCCCGGAGGTCGATGCAGATATTTTTTTTGCCAGCATTTTGCTGGTGGAAATAGCCAGTGATATTGGCGATCTCATGACCCCAGTATCGAGTCACGTCGCCATCTGGTGGCTCTACTTTCACAACGTCAGCGCCCAGATCTGAAAGCATTCTTGCAGCGAAAGGGCCGGCGAGTACTCTCGAAAAATCCAGGACCCTAAGCCCCGCTAACGGATACTCCATAAAATTTCTGCCTATACTCGAATTGGACATGGTACATCTTATGCACCTATTTAGAGGGGACTTTAAAGGGGACGGAGGGGATTAAATCACGGTAACTTAATTCCCTGCGTCCCCTTTAAAAAAAGAGCGGTTTTTAGAAGGTTATGATGCGGTTTTGTAGCCAGGCTGTCTTGGCGATAACGCCGTCCGCGGCATTGAGAGGCTGTGCTGCACGTACAGCCTGATTGGGGCTGCTGCCGACAATCGTGGGGCAGGTGCCGTCTTCTCGATACTGTAGCGCGGCCCTTAGCCTGCCTTCCAGTGGGTCGCCTAATTGCCGGGTGAAATCATCAGAGACAAGGCAGCCGGGGACGGGCACCCCTTCTACCTGTGGAGTGTTCGATGGGGAAAAACCATCGGTGTAATCGCCGAAGCCTTTCTGGTTTATGCCCCGAAACTGAATGGAGAAGTAAGTTGTGCCGCAGTTGTCGAGTGGATAAAAGCCGTAGGGTTTTCCGCAGGAAGTTGCGCCCACCTGAATGACTTCTACATCAATTCCCCTGAGGCCGTTAATAACAGATTCGCTGGCGGAACACGTGCCTGATCCCGTCAACACGAAAACTCTGGCCAGTCCAAGACCAGGTAGTGGCGTGCCATTTGGTTCGGAAAACCCCTGTGTAGTCGTGTGAAACCGACTTGGGGTAAGAGCCCGGCCCGTAATGGGGTCAAAGTTGGGGTGCTGGTCATTGAATTCCAGCTCTTCGAATATTTGTCCGGCTGCGGGGTCGCCGGCAATCATGTAGGAAAGTTCGTTTGCGATGTCGAGGAATCCGCCGCCGTTATACCGGATATCCAGGACCAGGTCGGTGACACCCAATGCCTGCAGTTGTGTCATTGCATCAATCAGCTGGGTTTCGGCGGTACTGATATGGTCATTGAACGTCATGTAACCAACAACACCCGAGCTCGTTTCTATGGTTGAGACATTCTGGACTGGGGTTGAGACGATTTGCGCTGAGGTGATGCTGATAGTTCTGGTCGTGTCTTCACCGACATCCTGGACGACAAATGTATGGGTTTCGTTGTCCCCCGGGAACAGACCGTTGTTGAGGGTATCGACATCACCCCCGTTTACCAGATCTTCGCCGTCGACCTCCAGGATCACAGTACCACGTAACAAACTGACGTCGGGTGCGGTCGCGGGTGTGTTGGGTTCAGTGTAGGCAACAACAACTTGTCTGGGTGGCGACCCTTGAAGGATGACAAAGGTTGCTCCGTATCCACCGGATATACCCCCCTGGGATTGATCCTGCCAAACGTCCGTAGGAATCGTGAAGTGAAATTTGTCTTTAGGTGCGCCGGATGGGGTGATGTCGAAGGTTTGCATCTGCTCGAAGTATTCGGGTGTCGTGAAGTTACCTGGGTCAACATCAACTATTTCGTTATACCAGAGGTACAGTTCATTGCTCGAGGAACGTAGCCAGTTATTCTCATCTTCTGTGTCGCCCTGGGTGTCTCGGAAACTATTCCCGTTTCTATCGGTTCCCGTTCGCGGTGTTGCACACATCTGCTCGAAGGTCTGGTAGGGCGAAAAAACGCCATTGTCGAAATCAGACGCAGGTTCGGGTTCGGGTTCGGGCTCCGGTTCGGGCTCCGGTTCGGGCTCCGGTTCGGGTTCTGGTTCGGGCGCAGGGGGTGGGCTGGGGGGTGGAGCAGATGAACTGCCACCACCACCACCGCAAGCTGAGACAAGACCAACGATTGCAACCAGTAGCAAAACTCTGGCGGTTGATAATACCCTGTTCAACGTCAATATCCGGTAGGTTTAAGGAGCCTAATCATACGTGTGTTTTCACTTATCGACCAATCGTTAATGACGGGTGGTATTTCAAACCATGGTTTCGACGCTGGTTTGACCGCATCAAATGAAAATCCCTGCTGGCAGCTCGCTATTTCGGTGGTCTAATCGACTGAGGCGACCTGACCTCCGTCTGCCGCTATGTGGGCTGCGTTTATCCAGATGCCAGCCGGGCTTGCGACAAAGGCAATGGCTCTTGCGATCTCATCCGCAGTGCCCAGGCGGCCCAGGGGGATACCCTTCTCGACTGACGCATAGAATTTTGGGTTTTCGATCTTACGCTGGTCCCAGGAGCCGCCTTCAAACCAGACCGCACCAGGTGAAATAACATTCGCCCGAATACCGTGCTTACCGTGCGCCTGGGCCAACTCATTCGCATAAACTCTCATTGCGCCCTTCGCCGCCCCGTATGAACTGGGTGGTCGGCCGAAGTGAAATTTACTCGCCATCGAACCTACGAAAGTGATGCTTGCTGATTCGCTTTGTTTCAGGTGCTCCAGTGATTCTTCTACCACACGCACACCTGCCATCATGTCAACCTGGAAGCTACGCATCCATCCTGCCTCATCTCCAGACATGTCGAAACCACTGGCATTGTGCACAAGGATATCGACGCCACCGAGCGCTTCGATCGCCTTGGATACAAAGGCGCGGGTAGCGTCACCGTCTTCCAGATCAGCTTGAAAGCCGACAACGATGCCATTGCCCTGGCCGCCTATTTTGTCTATTGCTGCATCTATTTCAGGTTGGCCCCTGGCACAAAATGCAATGCAACAGCCTTCCTGGGCCAGCAGCATCCCTGTGTGCAGTCCGATTCCTCGACTACCGCCGGTGATAATTGCTTTCTTTCCCTTAAGCCCCAGCTCCATGCCTCCTCCAGATTGGATTTCGATAAGGGCCGAGCATACCATTGTGTTTCGCCACTCGTCTGGAGTTATATCGATGAAAGCGCTTGTCTACCAGGATCACAAAACTGTTTCATATCTGGATGTTCCAGACCCGTCAATTGAGGCGCCAACAGATGCTATTGTTCGAATAGAGAAAACAGCTATCTGCGGTTCTGATCTTCATATCTATCATGGCCCTAGCCGGTTGGAGATGGGGGAGTTCACATTAGGTCACGAATTTCTTGGGACAGTTGACGACGTCGGTAGCGACGTACGTCGATTCAAGAAAAGGGATCGAGTGTTGGTCTCGTGCACCATTGGGTGTGGCGGTTGTGCACTTTGTGATGACAACCTTTACAGCGGTTGTATGGAGACGACACAGATGGGCCCGGTGACCAATATTTTCGGGTCCCCTCTTAACCCAGGGGGGCAGGCGGAAGGTGTTCGAGTGCCGTTCGCTGATACCAATCTTTTCAAGATTCCTGATGGGCTTAACGATGAGCAGGTCTTGTTTCTCACTGACATTCTGCCCACGGGATACATGGGTGCTGACCTTGCTGAAGTTGGGCCAGGCGATACGGTAGTGGTTATCGGTTGCGGTCCAGTTGGAGTCTTTGCGCAACTATCAGCGCTGATACGGGGTGCAGCGACGGTGATCGCGGTTGACCTTGATGACGGCAGACTGGAAAAAGCCAGGGTCAGGGGATGCAGGCCCTTGAACCCATCCAGGGAGGACGTTACAGAAATCGCGAAATCGCTTTCCGGTGGCAAGGGTGCGGACTGCGCGATTGAGGCGGTTGGCAACCCTGCGACGGTGAAGTTAGCGCTCGATGTGGTCAGGCCAGGGGGGCGGGTGGCCGTGATTGGCGTGGTTGCAGGAGAGCAAGTCAGTATTGATTTTTTCCCTGTAATGACCGGTAAAAACATCACGCTTCGTTCGGGTATTGTTAATCCTCAGTACTATATTCCCAAATTGCTACCGATGATCGTGCATGGAAGAATTGACCCGACGGAGATCATCACCCATCGAATGTCGCTGAGTGAGGGTGCGAGAGGATATGAGGTTTTCGACAACCATGAAGAAGATGTACTAAAAGTTGTAATGACTCCGTAGGCTAAAAAAGTGATATGGTATGGGTTCGTACCCGCTACTTAACAGGTTCTGTCTAATGAAGTCTTTGACTATATTTATTGGATTAATGTTGTTTTCTGCGTCTAGTTCAGCTGCGTTTTTTGGTAAGGATGACGATCCAGCGAAAGAAGCTGAGAAGATCTCCGAGGCACAAAATGCGACCCGAAAAATGCGCGATGAAATACTGGAAGAATTGTATGAACTCAACCCGGAAACTAAGGGCCTGGTTGAAAACTCAACAGGTGTCGCTGTCTTTGACTCGCTTGGTTTTAATCTTTTGCTGCTGTCGACTGCTCGTGGTGGTGGCATAGCCCGGGAAACCAGTACCGGAGAAGAAACGTTTATGCGCATGTTTTCCGCCGGCGGTGGATTCGGGATGGGCGTAAAAGATTTCCGTGTCATCTTTATTTTTCATACGGATCTGGCATACAAAAATTTCCTTGACTCGGGCTGGGACTTTTCTAGCCAGGGAGATGCGGCAGCTGAGCTCGGTGATAAGGGCCAGTCCATAGGACTTGCTGCTACGGTGACTCAGGGAACCAGTGTCTACCAGATAACGAAAAATGGCTTGGCACTCCAGGTTACACTCCAGGGAACCAAGTACTACAGGGACAAGAAACTGAACTAGCTCCAACAGAGTATGGTGCTGCCAGATATCGAATAAACCTGATTGTCAGGGCCACGCGATGGACTATCCGAAAGTCACCCAAACCTACCTGAACCATCATCTGGATTCTTCCAGATGGGAAGTTTATGAACCACAGGCTGGTGACATTGTGGTGACGACTTCCTACAAATGCGGAACAACATTCACCCAACAGATGCTGTACAACATGTTGGTACGGAATACTGCAGGAGATGAAACATTTCCAGACCTTGGGCCAGTCAGTCCCTGGCTGGACTCGCGGACTTCCCCCATGTCCAAAGAGGAGCTCGGTGGACATATCAAAACGCTGCCACATCAGAGGTTTTTGAAAAGCCATCTGCCGCTGGATGGGTTACCTTATTTCAAAGGAGTAAAATACATTATCGTGGGGCGTGACCCGCGTGATGTTTTCATGTCCCTTGTGAATCATTATGGCGCCTACACAGATTTTTATTACGACCAGTTAAAGCATGACGGAGAGCAGGGGATGCCGCGTTTTGATGGTGACATCAGGGCGTTCTGGAAGAACTGGATTACCCGGGGATGGTTTGATTGGGAACAGGAAGGATCCCCCTTCTGGTCAAACATGCATCACACCCAGACCTATTGGGATTACAAGCACTTGCCAAATTTTCTTTTTCTTCACTACGCTGACATGTTGACCGATATTCCGGGGACGGTGAAACGAGTGGCTGAGTTTATCGGTCTTCCGATGACCAGCGATGAAATCAGCGCCGTAGTGAAGGCCGTTTCGTTTGGCAGGGTTAAGCAGCAGGCGATCGCGGAAAGCGCCCAATCGTCGAAAATGCCGGAAGTCTTTAAGGGCGGTCAAGCCACGTTTATCAACAAAGGCACAAATGGTCGATGGCGAGGTATCCTCACCGATGAGGACCTTGATTTATACAAAGAAACCCGGGACAAAGTACTCAGTCCGGATTGCGCGACCTGGCTGGAAGAGGGCGCCGGTAAGAACATTGAGGTGGGGTGTGTTGATTATTTTTAATTGGAGTACGGGTGATGGGAAGACTGGAAGGTAAAGTAGCGGTTATAACGGGCGGTGCCAGCGGTATTGGCGAAGGAACAGCCAGGAAGTTTGTTGCTGAGGGTGCCAGATGCGTCATTGCGGATCTGCAACTGGAGCGAGCCCAGGTGATTGCGGCGGAACTCGGTGACGCCTGTACTGCCACTAGTGCGGATGTGGCGATTGAGGATCAGGTATCCGCGGTCGTTGATCTTGCGGTGGAAACATTCGGACGGCTGGATATCATGTTTAATAATGCGGGTATTCTTGGCAGCGTCGGCCCCATTGCGGAGATTAGCGCTGAGGGATGGCATCGGACGATGGACGTCCTTCTGTCGAGTGTCTTTTTTGGTATCAAGCACGCGACCCGAGTGATGTCTCCGAAAGGAAGCGGTGTGATTATCAACACCGCATCGACAGCAGGAGTTCGAGCCGGATTAGGACCGCATGTCTATACTGCGGCTAAGCATGCGGTCATTGGGCTTAGTCAGTCAGTGGCGCCAGAGCTTGGGCCCAAAGGTATCCGCTGTAATGTCATCTGTCCTGGTGGTACGGTGACTGGTTTAACCGCGCGGCTGGTGGTCGGGGACCATAACAATCTCGAAGAAGCGACAAAAGTGATCGGTGTTAACAACCCAATGGGTCGGGGTGGCAGGGTGGAAGACATCGCCAGTGCTGTGACGTTTCTTGCTTCTGATGAAGCCGGTTTTGTAAATGGGTCGGTATTCGTCGTAGATGGGGGAGGCGAGGTCATTGCTGATCGCAACGGTACTTTCGTCGACATGGGTTCAATTACTGTGCAGGAAGCAGACCGGACGGGAGTGTAACAATGGCTGAAGTTGGACAGGTTCCGAATCTGGAAGAAATGGCGGATCGTTTAGCGATTATTGAAATCATGCACACCTATGCGCGCGGTGTTGATCGGGCTGACGCTGAGATATTGAAGTCGGCTTGTTGGGACGACGCTGAGTTGGACTATGGCGGTTATAAAGGCCCTGCTCATGCATTTTGCGATGCGTTGCCTGATGGGCTGCGTAAGTTCGTCAACACCCAGCATCAGATATCAAACACGCTGATCAGGATTGAGGGTGGCATCGCTAATGTTGAGTCTTACTTGACGGCACATCATCGCAGGCCAGACGATACCGAGATGACCTACATCGGCCGTTATCTCGATCGAATGGAAAAGCGGCACGGCGTTTGGAAGATCAAGTTCCGACAGATCGTAATGACCTGGCACCAGGACGCTGCGATGTCGGAAGACTTCGACAATAACCAGTCACTGGTGCCAATTACCCGTGCGACCCATGACCTGGATGACCCTTCGTTTGAGTTTGTTGATTAGTTTGTAAGGCGCTTAGATGTTCGGGTGGTGATGTTGTCCTATCTAGATTTGCGGGTAATGACCGGGGTTTATCCCCTATGTGCGACGGTGACAAACTAGCTATTGAGAACAAGGCATCGCCGGTATAAATAGATCAGGCTCGTCTGGAACGAGCCTGTCTTCAGTTAGAGGGTTAAACCTCTTCGGCGAACCTGGCCTCCATTTGCAAGTAGCCGTCTGCATCCGGGTGTCTTGACCAGATATCCTGCCATCCTTCTCCTTCAAAAACCTCCTTGAACCCCTTGGCCCTGTGTTCTTCTGAGTCCCAGTTGATGATCCAGGTCACGTTAGCTGCGCCGTGCTTTTGCGGCGTCGGGTCGGAGCCTGTTAGTTCAATGGCATTGCCATTATCGAGCCAGAAGCCGACAACATTCAGGTTGGCTTTTAAAAATGGGGCAGCTTCATCGACCGCCCATTTCTTGTAGTCGTCAAACTTGGTGGGGTCATAGTGATAGCATCTTATTTCAAACATTATTCTTCCTCTATACGGTTAAGTAACAGCTCGGCGAGTTCGCCGCCATGGGTATTTTGCAAAAAGTGGCCGGCTTTTTCGATTGGGTCGAAGCTGGCGTTCATTTGCCCTGCCCACTTGCGGCCCCATTCTTCGTTGAAAACATCGTCGGCACATCCCCAGATAAAGTGGACGGGTTTAGCCCACTGAAGCAGGGTGTTGTAAAAGTGAGTCTGGGCGGCTCCGTTCCCGCCGTCGTAATTATCGAAACAGATGGATAGGGGGAATCTGCGCATGCCGTTGAATGCTTCATCGGGCATGTCATGAATAGGTGCGCGGAATCCGTTGTACACATTGGCAGCTTCGCCTGTCAGTCCTTCAATGGTTTTGCCCTCACTGATGGCCGGAAATGCTACTTCCGGTCCAACCAGGCCTGCGCTCATCACCATGAGCGCTCCCATATCTGGTTTCTCACGGGAAAACCGCCCACCTTCATGCCAGTTTTCGTTCCAGTTACGAATCGCCGCTGAGTATTCGTATTCAGCATGGTGCAGCCAGGTGTTCATGATCGTAAGTCTGGAGAATCGCTCCGGCATAAACACAGCCTGTGCAAGGCCCGTTGGTCCGCCCCAATCCTGGCAGACCAGGGTGATGTCTTTAAGGTCGAGTGACGTAATCAGGCTGGTCAGGATTTCTGTATGGCGGGCGATGGTGTACCAATCAGGGTCCGTTGGCTTGTCTGATTTACCAAACCCTAGATGGTCTGGTGCGATGCATCGATAACCCGCGGCCAGTAGCTTCGGAATCACATGGCGATAAAGGAAGCTCCAGGTTGGCATGCCGTGCATAAGCAGCATGACCGGAGCATCTTTTGAACCTTCGTCCACATAGTGCATCCGCATGTCTTTCCAGTTGTGATAATTGGATTGATAGGGAAAGTCATTGAGGTGTCTAAAATTTTCGTCCGGCGTTCGAAGGAAATCAGTCATGGTTATCTCTTTTCTGGTTTTCAATAAGTCTGTATAGCGACCTACACTGGTTAGTGCTCTATCTTTGCTGGCCGATCGAAGTGCAAGAGAAGCGCAAGAATAGAACGGTTGATGCCTGCAGCCTCGTAGTCATCAAGGGTGGCTTTATCGGCTTTCGCAGCGAAGATGCTAATAGAAAGAGTAGACAGGTTTCTCTCTGCGGGAGTACACCATTATGGTGGCTGCATGTCGAGATGATGATCAGGTGCCGCAGAACGTCTGGCGAACCACTTGTTCCGATTTTGGCTTCTTCGCAAACCTGACATCGACTCCCGTCAGGTCAAACGGGGTCGCCAGGTTGTCGACCAGTTTGTTGAACAGATCGAAATTCCCCTCCGCAGATGCAGCCACGATTGATTCTTCGATCAGGTGATTGCGGGGAATGATCGCCGGGTTGGTGCCGAGCATGTCCTGTTGGCGTGTGGGGTTATCTTCTGTATCTAAACGTGTCTTCCAGCGAGCCATCCAGCCGTCAAATGCGGAAGGGAAGCCCGCTAGTGAACTGACGTTAGCCGCTGGCGCGGTACCTGACAATTCGGACAAGCGGCGGAAAGACAACGTAAAATCCAGTTGGTGGGCCTCTAGCAGGTCGAGGAAGTCCTTCGCCAGTATTTCATCATCGTCATAATGTGCTGCGAGTCCGAGCTTGCGTTGCATTCCTGAGACATTAGCATCAAGAAAGTAGGCGGAGAATTTGTCCAGTGCTTCTTTTGCTATTTCAATTGCATTTTCTTGTTTGTCAGCTATGACGGGCACCAGGGCCTGAGCGAGGCATGCCATATTCCAGTGAGCGATACCTGGCTGGTTACGATAGGCATAGCGACCACCGTGATCTATAGAACTGAATACGGTTTCTGGATTGTAGGTATCCATAAAGGCGCAGGGCCCGTAATCGATGGTCTCCCCGGAGAGCAACACATTGTCGGTATTCATTACCCCATGGATAAAGCCGATCATTTGCCAACTGGAAACCAGCTTTGCCTGCGCCTGCATGACCTCGTCCAGCAACATCAGGGCCTTGGTGTTCAAGCTGGCGCCTGCCTCGACTGCGTTCGGATAATGTCTTTCGAGAACATGGTTAACCAGTAAACCCAGTGCTTCTTTGTCTTCTTTGGATGCGAAAAACTGGAATGTACCAATTCTGATATGGCTTTTCGCGACGCGAGCGAGTACCGCGCCGGGCAATGTTTCCTCGCGGTAGACAGGCTCTCCTGTAGTGACCGCTGCCAACGATCGGCTGGTTGGAACACCTAGAGCAGCCATGGCCTCACTTACGATGTATTCTCTCATGACGGGACCGAGTGGTGCTCTTCCGTCCCCCATTCTCGAATAAGGGGTTTGTCCAGACCCTTTTAGCTGTAAGTCGTATCTTTCCCCGTCTGTACCAATGACTTCGCCAAGTAAAATGGCGCGACCATCACCCAATTGGGGACTCCAGGATCCGAACTGGTGCCCGGCATAAACAGTTGCGATGGGATCGGCACCCTCTGGTAGCAGGTTTCCGGCCATGGTTGCGATACCGTCATCAGACGATAACCATGCAGGATCGATGTCTAGCAATTGTGCCAACTCAGGGTTGGCTCGAATGAGCCCGGGGTTTTCAACCTTCGTAGGCGATTGTCGGGAATAGAATCGTTCCGGTAGCTGGACGTAGCTGTTGTTGAAAGGCACACTCATAAGAACGACTTTATCACAATAGGGAATAGGCACTTGACGGAATCACGACAGGTAATACGCGATCTGGAAAGCGTTGCAGCGGGATTTGCGGAAGATGTCATCTCCAGACAAAAACGCAGGCAGCTTGACCCCGATGATTTTGAGCAATTAAAAGGAACCGGATTCCTTCTTACAGGTGTCCCTGCAGATCAGGGAGGGTTGTGGAAGGGACCTGCGCGTTCGGCGCGTATGTATTCTGAAATGGTTCGAACGATCGCCCATGGCGATCCTAGTGTAGCCCTGGTCGCGTCGATGCATCCAGCGGTGACTGGGTTTTTCCTGGGTGTTGAATCTGTAGATGACGAACCTGATGCGTGGAGAGCTCAGCGGCAGTGGGTTATAGAAAGCGCGCGCGACCATTGGTGGGGCACAGTGACTTCAGAGCCTGGTTCCGGCGGCGATATTTTGAAGACCCGGTCAATCGCGACACCTGAAAAAGACCATTTCCTTATCACAGGCGATAAACATTTTGGGTCCGGGTCCGGACAGGCCGACTTCATGATTACTACGGCAATGGTTGAAGGTTCAGAGCTACCGGAACTCTTCTTTCTGCAGAACAAAGATGAACCCTGGGATGGGTCAACCGGGTGCAAGATGACAGTTGAGTGGGATGGTATTGGAATGTCATCGACCCAATCCCACGCCTTTCGCTTTGAGAACTTCCCGGCGAACAAAACAGTTTCCAGGGAGGTGCTGAGCAAAGTTGCGCCGATAAGCAGCCAGATCAGCAATATGTTGTTTACCGGTGTGGTGCTTGGGGTCGCTGATAATGCTATGGGTTTTGCCCGAGGAAAGCTTGAAGGAAAAGAACAAGGCATGCGAGCGTTCGAGAAAACGGAATGGGTGAGATGCCAGAATGAACTCTGGCTTGCTGAACAATCCTATGAGGGTGCGCTGCGCGCCATTGAGGCTGGAGAAGACGCAGCGCACATAACTGCTGTTCGTTGCAAAATTACCTGCGCTGAACTAATAGAAACTGCACTTTCGAGAATGAGTAAGGTGGTAGGTGGGGCGAGTTTTTCAAAAGCTATGCCGCTCGCGCAATGGACCCAGGACGTGAAAGCCCTTGGGTTTCTCAGGCCACCTTTGCCGTTGGCTTACGATCAATTGATGACCTAAATTGTTGGTGGCCGGATGAGGTTCGTGAGCAGAGGCCCAGATCTGGGTGGTTAGCTGGTCAATATCCGCGCCGCAGGTGCAGAGGTGTCATATGAATGTTGTTGAGACTGGTGAGGAGGCGACCATTCGGTTGCTGGTTTTCCTTGTGCTGTTCACTGTCTTCGCGGTATGGGAGAGATCGTTTCCGCGAAGAGTGAGGAAAATCGATTGGAGGATTCGTTGGCTTAACAATATGCTGCTGTCGTCTCTAAATACGTTTGTGCTTCGTATTTTCATACCCTTTTCTGGAACTTTGTTTGCGGCTTATTTGTTTGAAGGGCAAGGCGCACTGCTAAAACTAACCGACCTTCCATGGACCTTGTCGATTGGGATATTTATCGTTCTGTTTGACCTGACAATATACTTTCAGCACCGATTTTTTCACTGGCTACATCCTTTGTGGCTGTTACACCGTGTTCACCACACTGATCTTGATCTTGACGTAACCACAGGAAGTCGTTTTCACCCGATATCAATTTTGATATCCATGCTGATTAAGTTCGCGCTTATCTTTGGCCTCGGGCCGTTTCCGGTTGCAGTTCTGGCGGCAGAGGTTCTGTTAAACGGAACCTCCATGTTCAACCACAGCAACATTCGTCTCCCCGATTCGGTCGACAGAGCGTTACGATGGATTATCGTCACGCCGGATATGCACCGCATCCATCATTCGGTGGTTGATACAGAGCATGAATGTAACTTTGGTTTCAATTTTTCCTGTTGGGATCGTCTGTTTGGCTCTTACCTTGGCGAGGCAGCGTTGCCCCAGGGTCAAATGGCGATAGGTATTACGCCGTTCGACGAAACAGACTCTGTTCGGCTGGACAAATTGTTGACTCAGCCTTTTAGCTGGCGGCCTTCGGGGTCATAAAAAGCAGAGAGTTGCACGTCGAGCGGGTAACGTATTCCGGCGACTTCAATTTCAAACTGCTTTGAGGCCAGCCACTTTTTCGTGACACCTTCTTCGTGTTTTAACAGCGCGATGCCGAGTGAGCGGTCGATCCTGTGACCCCACATGCCTGAAGTAGTAATGCCGACCAGTTCATCGCCGGCGTAAACCGGCTCATCATGGTAGAGCAGGGGTGGGTCTTCGTGCTTGATAGCAACATTCACTAATTTTTCTGCATATTTATTGCTGATGTCTTTGAGCGCAGACTTTCCGATAAAGTTGGCTTTACTCATATCAACAGCGAAGCCGAGTCCGGCGCTATAAGGTGTGATCTCGTCGCCAATATCATCGCCGAAATGCCGGTAACCCTTTTCGACCCGGCACGCATTCATCGCATGATATCCGGCATGTGCAAGTTCGAAGGTCGCGCCTACTCTTAGGATTTCTTCGTACACGTGTTGCGCGAACTCAGTCGGGATATATAGCTCATAACCGAGTTCACCCACGTAGGAGAGCCGATTCACCCGGACGCGTGCATAACCGATTTCAAGATCCCTGGACTGGTAGTAAGGGAGCGCCGCATCTGAGACATCATCCGGTGTAAGGCCGGACAGAAGGTCGCGCGACAGGGGCCCCATAATTCCCAGCATAGTAATTGCGCTCCCGGCGTTGGTCGCGAAGGCGTGGGTTTTACTGTCGATGTGTGATGTTAGCCACTGGAAATCCCTGCCTTCCGATGCACAACTGGAAACGATCATAAAGCGGCTATCACTTATTCGAGTGACGGTGACATCTGCTTCTATACCCCCCCTTTCGTTGAGCCACTGGGTGTACACGATCTGTCCTGTATCCACATCCACATTGTTAGCGCAGATATGGTTAAGGGTCGTTAGTGCCTCTATTCCGTCCAGGTAGAACACCGGATAGCTGGACTGGTCAAACAGAGCCACGCTGTCTTTCAGCGCCAGGCATTCTTCGCGGCAGGCATCGAACCAGTTTTGTTTTCCATAGGAGTATTCGTAAGTTGCACGGTTATTTCCGCGAACAAACCAGTTGGGTCGTTCCCATCCCGCAAGCTCGCCCATCACAGCGCCATGGTCAATTAAACGGTCATGGATAGGGCTTCTTCTGGCACCTCTCGCGGTTTCATACTGGTGATACGGCCAGTGCATCGCATACAGTAGTCCCAGGGTTTCCCTGGTTCTGTTGACGAGGTATTTGCGGTTTGACTGAAATGGAAACGTGCGCCTGATATCCACATCCCATAAATCCATCGGTGGGTGATCCTTTGCGATCCATTCAGCCAGTACTTTCCCGGCGCCGCCGGAAGATTGAATGCCAATAGAATTAAAGCCTGCGGCGACAAAAACGTTATCGTATTCAGGCACCTTACCCAGCAGGTATCTGTCATCCGGCGTAAAGCTTTCAGGACCGTTAAAAAACAACTGAATCCCTGCAGTATTCAATTTTGGGAAGCGTCGGATCGCTAGTTCCAGAATGGGCTCGAAGTGATCAATATCCTCAGGCAATGTCCCGAATGCGAAGTCCTTGCTGACGCCATTAACAGACCAGGGTTTTGCCACTGGCTCAAATGCACCAAGCAATAACTTCCCGGCATCTTCCTTAAAGTAGGCGAATTCATCGGGCACGCGAAGGGTGGGCATACCCGGACGAAGCGAATCCATTGGTTCCGTCACGATGTAGAAATGTTCCGCCGCCTGCAGTGGTATCGATATACCAATACTGGCGCCCAACTGCCTTGACCACATACCCGCTGCGATCACTAGTTTCCTGGTTTTAATCACGCCATCAGCGGTAGTCACCGACAGGACTTTTTCCGCATCGGTGCTGATTTTCTCGACATGCTGGTTTTCAAGAATAAGTGCACCACCTTTTCGTGCACCTGCGGCTAAAGCCTGGGTTGTATCAACAGGATTGGTTTGTCCATCGCCGGGAAGATATACCGCCCCGCAAACGTCTTCTATGTTCACGTCGGGCCAATGACTAGCGACATCCGCTGCTGATATCTGCTCGACTTCAATACCGAATGCGCGTGCCGTCGAAGCCTGTCGGTTAAGTTCTTCGAGACGCTCAGTATTGAGTGCCAGGCTAAGTGATCCGGTTCTACGATAGCCCGTTGCCTGACCTGTCTCGTCTTCAAGACCGGCGAAGAGTTCAGTGGTGTAACGAGCGAGATGGGTCAGGTTTGCGGTGGCGCGAAGTTGGCCGACCAGTCCTGCGGCGTGCCACGTTGTTCCAGCGGTCAGTTGATTTTGTTCCAGCAGGACGACGTCTTTGATGCCGAGTTTGGTCAGATGATAGGCGATTGAACAGCCAACGATGCCGCCCCCGATAACAAGAACTT
>DTZW01000033.1:27944-39027 GCA_012961165.1 Gammaproteobacteria bacterium
CGGTTGAATCAGGCAGGTTACTCACTATTTGGCCCTGCCTTCTCTGACCATCGCGCCTTATAGATCATCAACAGGCTCCCATAGTTCCGCCATGTGACCGTCGTGTTCTTGCATATGAACAAACTTTCCATACTAGTGTTCCCGGACCCTTTCAATAATCCCTAGGTCTTTCGATTCCAGTTTTTTGAGTGGTCCCGTCATCTCAGTAACGCGTTAGTTCAACGTAAAGGTGCCGTCAAAATAGTCACTGTCCGTCTTGAAGAACGCTCCGCCTATGCTGCTTACTGCCATCTCTTATGTTTTTTCAGGGCTTGCTGTGTAGTCTTGCGAGCAACCGCCCGGATCGCTTTTGTCTGATTGTGCGGGCGCTCGCGAGTATCTGCCAGAAAGTCAGCTATTGAGGCTACCTTAACACTAGTGGGTTTCGGTTATTTTCAAGGTAAACGAGAGTCGCATGAGAAGTGTAAACTGGGTAAAAACAAGTTAAAACCAGGTAAAAACCAGGATGTATGAAAAATGGCCGCACATCCAATGGACGAAAAACCGGTGCGGCCATGTTTTTACGTTTGTTGCCTTGGTTCTGGCTGGGCTCGTCACTTTCGGGCGATCCAGGCAGAGCAATCGGGGCAAAAATTTAACACAGGGATGAAATAAATTGCGATGTTGATCAACCACGAACGACTTCGAGAGTTTGTAAAAAAAATATTTGAACAGGCAGGTGCTTCCGAGGACAGGGCATGGCAGGTGGCTGAACACCTGGTTGAAGCAAACCTGAAAGGACATGATTCGCACGGTGTGGGCATGATTCCCAATTACGTGAATGGCATCCGCCTAGGGCACCTCCGGGTTAATGAAGACGCAGAATTGGTGGAAGACAAAGGAGCGGTGTTGCTTGTGGACGGCCATTTCGGTTTTGGTCAAGTAGTGGCGAAACAGGCTACCCAAATGGGAATTGAACGTGCGAAGCAGATCGGGATGGCCTGTGTAGGATCAAAGAATAACTACCATATCGGTCGTGTTGGAACCTATGGCGAGCAATGCGCCAGAGAGGGTTTGGTATCGATCCATTTCGTTAATGTGGTCGGTCACCCGCCTTTTGTTTCCCCATGGGGTGGCAGGGACAAAAGAATGCAGACCAACCCCTTTTGTTGCGCCATACCAACTTCAGGTGACCCAATCATATTGGACATGGCAACAAGCGCGATTGCACTGGGTAAAGCGCGTGTTGCCAGAATGAAAGGTGTGTCTGTGCCGGAGGGGTCGGTGTACGACGCTGCAGGCCAACCCTCAACTGATCCAAATGTCCTTGAGCAGGGCGGTTCTCTTGCCCCCTTCGGAGAGCACAAGGGTTACGGGCTGGCGCTGGTCTGTGAATTGCTTGGTGGCGGCCTGGCCGGGGAATGGACAATGCAAAATGTCGACAAGCAAACTGACATGATCGTTAATCACATGCTGGAATTTATTATCGACCCGAATCTATTCGGTGGGCTCGAAGCATTCCAGGAAGAAGTCGAAGGAATGTCAGGCTGGTTGCGGAGTTCTGAGCCGGCGGTCGGTAACGATAAGGTCCGTTTGCCCGGTGAACCAGAACGTGAGTCAATGAGCGAGCGAAGTGCTAACGGTATCCCGTTGGACGATCGATCATGGGACTCGATTGTTAAGGCGGCAGAAGTTGCTGGGGTGTCCAGCGAGACCGTTGAGTCGCTAACAACTTAGTTAAACTGCTGGTTCATGTATTTGTCTATCCAGCTGTGATAATGCTGAACCCTGCCTTCATCATCATTTAGCCAGGCTTCCCTGAAGCCTCGCGAATGCATCCCTTTCTGGACATCCCTGATCAGGTGGATGTCCTGATCCAGGGTGATCGTCATGGTTTTGTCCCCGGCGATGATGGCTTCCTGGTCGAACTCATCATGTTCTGGCCTGACGGTCCCATCGCTATCCTGATCAAGGTTGAAAGAAACATTAGCGCGATTCTGCAGCGCTGGGAACTCAACCTTTGTATTCTCCTGCAGTTGGACGTCCGGTAGCATTCGAAGCGCGAACTTGTCCCAGTAACATTTGTTTGGATTTGTTGCGTGCGGCCTGGATCGAAGGATCCAGAACTCTTCGGGCTGGAGAACCAGAACTGCGTTTGGAAAAATATTGTATTGCACGATATCTGAAAGCTGGTCGTCGCTTAAGCGGTCGTAGTTGTAACCGAGTGACGGACCGAGTTCCCGTTTGCGAAGCTGTACATCGCGCCTGACATCAAGGACCCGGCCTTTGTAATTGTCTCTCTCCATGCCAAGGGTTTTCATTTGGGCCCATTGAGTCGGCGGTACTTCTTCAGGAATAGGGAGGCGTGAATTTACGGTGAATCCATCGATAAGGACGCGAGTATGCCCGCCGTTGAAGTATTCCGCGGTGGAGGTTGGGCAGTCGAATATCAGTTCGTGTTGTGGATGAATGTGCTCGACATGATAGAGCTCACCAAAATTGTCGAAGACCGCTTTCCAGTTACATTCCAGCCGGCAGGTCTGGTCTTCCACCAGTCTCATATCATCGGGCCGGAAGGGCTCGATCATTTCAATGATGGGGCCAAGGTACTCCTGCAGGGTCGGTGCATTTTTATCCATGCAGACCCAGACCGCTCCAGCCCACACGTCGACTCTAAGTGTCTGGAGGCTCAGCCCTTCCTTCGGGACACCTCGACTGAACCTGTCTTCCTCAGGAACCTCGCAGAGGCTGCCGTCGTTGTTGTACACCCATCCATGGTAAGGGCAGGTATAGGTTGTCATTGCACCCTGGTCGGTAAGTAGCAGGCGTGCGCCACGGTGCTGGCAAACATTGTAGAAGGCATTAATGGTGCCGTCTTCGGCACGGGAAACGATGATGGACTCCGGCTCCAACTCGAACACGAAGAAATCACCTGGTTCCGCGACATCCTGGGTAACACCGGCGACCAGCCAGGTTTTTGCCCAGAGCTTGTCCCTTTCCTGAACCATATATTCAGGCGAGATGTAGCGATTAGCCGTGATCTTGGTGAAGGGTACCGGTCCGGATGATTTGCTTGCTAGCGACATGGCAATATCTCTTTTAGACAATAATACGAGAGTGAATAGAGTTTGGCCAGTTGTCCCCCGTCCGGGGGAATGTCGTGGCCATTGATCATTTGTGCATCAGACAATCAAAGGAACGCGTCTCTACACCTTTGCCGGCTAGTGCGGCGACCAGTTTGGTTCCGTCGTCCGGCGTTCTTGCCGCCGCGACAACTTTTGCGCCCGGATCAGAGAAAAGCAGGGTGCTCGCCCTGCCGATGCCAGACGTGGCGCCGGTAATCAGTATGACTTTGTCTCTAAGCTCACTCATCCATCAGTAGCGATAATTACCTCGTTGTCTTCATTGCATACGGGATAACTCGTTATATCCTGAAAGGCAGGACCGCCCATACATTTGCCAGTGGTAACGTCAAACCTGGCACCATGGAGTGGGCAGGTAATCGTTGTGCCTCTTAGTCTTCCCTTAGACAAAAGTACTCGAGCGTGGGAACAGATGTTGGATACGGCATGGTACTTACCGGCGATTTTGCATAGCAGGATGTGCTTGTCATCCTCTTTCAATGCAATGGACTCGCCATCATCCAGGGACTGGCTCACTCTTATTTCTGTCATTAGCGAATTGGGTCCTTACCATCCCAATCGCGTGCTGTTGCAGCTATTTTTTCGAATCTTGCGACGGTACCTTCGTTCTTTGTTACGACCTCAAGCATGCATCCCGTGAGTGGACGGGTATCGAAGTAAGCGAATTCAATACCGCCCACCTTGCCAGTGTTGGCGGCTGCATAGTTCAGGCTTTCCATGTATTCCAGGTCCGCTTCGAAATCCAGCGTCCAGACACACATATGGTGAAAAGCCATCTGACCTTTAGGGACGCTGTCACGATAGGCGCATTGATCTGTCGTAGGCTCGATCAGTTCAATCTGGACGTTACCTGCCTGCGCGATGGCCACTTTCATTGACAGGTCCGATGGTTTTCCCCGATAGGTGATTTTTTCAAACGTGCCGGGCGTGTAATCGGTCAGGAAAAAAGGCCCGACCCCGAGTTCGTTCACCCATTTCATACAGGCTGATTCGATGTCGGGAACAACCCAGGCGTTTTGGAAAATCGTGCGGTCAGTAGGCTTGTTCATGTTGGCTGAATGTTTGCTATTTGGGTGAGCGCCTAAGTGTAGAGAAAATTGTTTGTGAGTCAAAGTGACTAGGTTCGTACTATAGTACTGGTTCGATTCAGTCACATTTGGAGTTGAACGTGGGCTACACGCTGGACCAGCTGTCAGATATTGAACTTATAAGAGATGTCGCCAAACGCTACTGCCGGGGAGTAGATCGACTCGACGAAGCCGAGATGAAATCTGCCTATTGGCCGGAAGCGACAGATGATCACGGTACTTTTGTGGGTAACGCCTGGGAGTTTGCGGAACACTGTATGGTCGGTCACTTGAGATGGCGATCTACGAACCACTGTATCTTTAATCATTTGATCGAACTGGATGCAGACGGTGATTATGCCCGGGGTGAAGTTTACAACGTCAGCTATATGCTGCAAAAAGATGCAGACGTGCTGGACACCTGGCACGGCCGTTACCTGGATCTATACGAAAAGAGAGATGATGAGTGGCGCATAATGGAACGGGTCTGCGTTCATGAGTACACAAAATCCGAAACAGTTTCTCCGATGCAGATTGATAGCGCCAGATTCAGGCAGGGAGAGTTCGACAGACCTGCCGATGGAAGATTGATTGGGCCATAGCCTGTGAATAGCTCGTGGGAGTGGCTTTTGGGAATGGCTTGTGGAAGTAGCTCGTGGAAGTGGTTGTGAAGATAGTCGAGAGAAAAATATGAGCGTTATTGTTGTTGCCCTTTTGATGTTCAGCTCGCACCTGATCGCAGGAGATTATCGGTCAGCAATTGATGAGCTGAACTTTGCGAAGCTGAGTGACACCTATGGTGATGGGAAGGTCTCTTCCATTCTGGAAGGGCATGGAGTGAACCTCTCGGCCGAAGAGAAAAGCGCGGCGGCGGTACTTATTACTCTGGGAGCGCTGGATGCCGAGGATCTTGCGAATGAGAAGCTCGCCTCGAAGAAAGTTAAATCGTATGTTGACGTCGTATCAGGTAATCATCCCTCTCTGATGGGACGAATTGGCGATGCTTCCCTTTACCATCATATGGCAGGCGCTTTCGATCATCCGACCTTACTGAAAGATAACGTGTTTCTGGAGGTGCTTGGCGAGGCACTTGTCGACGGTGTCCTCACGGGATATGACCTGCGAAGGAAAGGGGTGTATGACAATTTCCCGGTTGCACACACCTTTGTCTATTCCCAGTCGAGTCTTCTGCATATGCGTCAGCTTGTCGCGCTGCTGGATAGTGAAGGTATAGAGGGTTGGGTTTACATCACACCCAAGGTGTCAGCATTTCTTTATCGTGACGACTGGGGGCCTGCTTCCGGTGCCGTCGTAACACTACCCGGCGGTGTTCGCGTCGTTCAGGGGCGAGAGGTCGCAGTACTGTTCCAGTTTGATTCCGGTGATGATCGGGAGCGATTTCACGAAGTGGTGACGAGATTCGCCAAGAAGGACGAAAAAGATGAACCGGGTCTGATCGAAAATGCCTGGTGGCAACCTTTCTACTACACAGACCAGGCGTTTGAGGGATTTGAACCTATTTCACTGGTGGTTATTTCATCTGACAACCACGAAGCGACATTGACTGTCCTGGAGGATAAGACCGCAAAGGTCGTCCAGGTGCTTAAGGATGACCGTTGGGATTTACGAGTGGATCGTGTGTGGGTAAACCCGCCGTTCTTCCGGTTCCTGAACGGCGGGTACAAATAGAACAGATATTAATCCGCGGATTCCCTGGTCCCTGATTCTGTTATATCGAAGTCACTTGCGTCGTGTCGTTCGACCACGCGAGTTTCCTCTGGTCCCCACGTTCTGTTGACACGCCTTCCTCTCTCAACCCCCGGACGGGCTTCGATTTCCCTCGCCCAACGTGCGACGTTCTTGTAAGAGGCAACGTCGAGGAATTTTCTTGCATCGTAAATGTTGTGCAGTACCAATGCGCCATACCAGGCGTAGTTCGCCATATCAGCGATATTGTACTCGTCGCCGCAAAGGTACTGACGTGAGTCCAGGTTTCTCTCAAGAACATCAAGCTGGCGCTTAACTTCCATGGCGTATCGATTGATCGGGTACTCCCACTTCTCTGGAGCATAGGCGTAGAAGTGCCCAAAGCCGCCGCCCAGGTAGGGGGCGCTACCCATTTGCCACATCAGCCATGAAAGACACTCTGCACGTGCTGCTGGATCGGTGGGTATAAATGCGCCAGATTTCTCTGCCAGGTAGATCAGGATCGCGCCCGACTCGAATACTCTGGTTTCCGGTGTAGTGCTAGTGTCCAGCAGGGCGGGAATCTTTGAGTTTGGATTGATGTCTACGAACCCGCTGCCGAACTGATCACCGTCACCGATGTTGATCAGGTAGGCATCGTACTCTGCTTCCTTTTTTCCCAGTCCCAGCAGCTCTTCGAGCAGTATGGTGACTTTCACGCCATTCGGTGTAGCCAGGGAATGCAGCTGAAGAGGATGCTTGCCGCGAGGAAGTACCTTGTCGTGAGTGGGGCCTGCGATCGGGCGATTGATATTAGCGAACCTTCCTCCGCTTTCTGCATCCCAGGTCCAGACTTCCGGTGGCGTGTATACATCTGATTCGGTCATGATTGATCCATAGTAATTTTAAGAAATGAAAAGCCTAAACAGGCGGGATAGTTAAGAGCCCGAGAGACTTCCTCCTATTGTGGGTTCGCCCCTTGCCTGCCGTCCCTGGTAATCTTTATCAATTAGTCGTTTTGGGTGAACGCCGTCGACGTATCCCATGAACCCGGGAGACCGGACACTGTACCCTAAAAGTGCCTGTACCCGTGAGGAGAGTGATTGTGCTTTCTCAGGAGGTACACTTAACACCATATTCTCTAACTGGCGGAGCCAGGGTTGGCAGTACTGCGGTGTTATCGCGAGTCGCGTTTTATCGGAACTGTTGGCACCGCCCCGGTGATACAGCGAGCCGGTGAATATCAGTACTGAGCCTGCGGGCATCAAAATCTTTACAACGTCTTCTGTTCTTGGCTGCCAATCCCGTTTCGTATGGCTGCGGGGAATGATCTCCGTGGCGCCATTGTCATCGGTGAAATCATCGAAGTTCCAGATCGTGCTGATTCCATGAATCCCGGCGATGTCGCTGTACATGCCGCCGTCATTGTCCCGATGAAAAGGTTGTGGGGTCTCGCCCGGGTGACAATTAATCGCAAGATTTGCTGAAAGGAGGTAGTCGGGTTCAAGCAACTGATCAAGAATTTTCAGGATGGTAGGGTGCTCGATGATGAGCGAAAATTTAGGGTTTTTGGCGAGCAGTGCATACACACGTTCTGAGTTTTCACCTTCAAAATTATTTCGGCCCATTAGGGCGCCCTGGAGGAATGGCGACAGGGCTTTTTTTATGTCCGCTATCTCATCATGGGTTAAAACAGATTCGAGAATCAGATACCCCTCGTCTCTGATGATGGATGCGGATTTTTCGGTGTCCATAGAAATGGTGTCGAATAGCCGGGTCTTAAGGCTACAATAAAGTATGAGCGAACAACAGAACCTGGGTCATTCCCTGTCGGAAGAAGAATTATTCACCTATAGGCAGCATGGGTACCTGATTAGAGAATGTGTCTTTACTGTTAGCGAACTGGTGGACCTGACAGCTTCCGTAGAGCGCGCTGTCGCGTTGGCGCATGACCAATCACCGAGCGGGCAGGCCTATCAGCTGGACGGCAAGCGCTTCGTTGATATTGGCAATACCACCGTGCAGTTTGAGTATGGAGATAAAAATGAAACTATCAGGGTCATTGAGCCGGCGCATCACCTTGATGCTTTTCTGGAGGCGCTTGTAGAAGATGTCCGGATCGTAGATCCGGTAAAAAGTATTATCGGCGTCGATCAAGTCAGTGTCTGGACGAACAAGCTTAATCTCAAAAGAGCGGGAAAGGGTTCAGGGTTTGGTTGGCACCAGGATTCTCCCTATTGGATTCATGATAGCGATCATGTGAATCTGCTGCCCAATGTCTATCTTGCTTTTGACGATGCGACTGTGGAAAACGGATGCCTTCGTGTGATCGATAAGAGCCATCTTCGCGGTTGCCTGCCGGGCACGTCAGATGGTTCCCAGCTTGGCGGCTTTTTTACCGACCCGTCCTGTTTTGATGAAAAGGATCAGGTGTTGATGGAAGCTCCGGCTGGCTCGCTTGTGTTCTTTGACCCCCATTCCATTCATGGGTCTGAGCCTAACCTTTCCGGGAATCCTCGTCGTGCGATGGTCTTGACCTACCAGCCTGCCAACTTCCCGATGCTTAAGACAGGTGAGGTTCGTAATGTGGGTTGAAGGAACGGCTTGAGATCTCTCCACTCCCTCACTGCGTTCCGTCGGTCGAGATGACGGTTTTGAGGGCGCGTTCAGTCAGCGGTTTCCCGTCATTTCGACTGGAGTGGCGCAGCCACGGAATGGAGAAATCTCGTTCTCGCGAGAATGTAACGTTAGATCTCTCCACTCCCTCACTGCGTTCCGTCGGTCGAGATGACGGTTTTGAGGGCGCGTTCCGTCGGTCGAGATGACGGTTCTGAAGGCTCGTTCAGTCGGTCGAGATGACGGTATCTTGAGTAAGACCCAATCCCAGGCCGCCGTCAACATCCAGGATAGCCCCTGTTGTCCATTCGCCCCTGGCCAGGTAATCAACTGCTTCGGCGATCTCAGTATTGGTACCAATTCGGCCGAGTGCGTGGCTGGATGCCATTGAGTTGAGCCGTTCTGCGGATTCAGCGTCGGTAAGTAATCCGGCTCGCTGGTAAATTTCGGTGAGAATGGCGCCCGGAACAACACAATTAACGCGGATATTGTGCTCGCCGAGTTCTGCAGCCAGAACCCGCGTTAATGTCTCCAACGCGCCTTTGGTTGCCGCGTAGGCTGAGGCACCGGGAAATGCCCTGCGGGTATGAATGCTGCCGATGAAGATGATTGCACCGCCGTGTTTCGCCAGATGAGGTTTACACAATCCGGTTAATAGCATTCCGGCGATGACATTGGTCTTGAAGATATCGACAAGCGGGTCCTCTTTCAATGTGTCAATTTCACCCCTGAGCATGTTCCCCGCATTGCTGACCAGGACATCGAGTTTGCCGCCGTGCGTGACCGCCGACTCGACGGCTTCCTGGCGATCTTCCTCGTTTGTGATGTCTGCTTGCACCGCCAGGCACCTTTCACCCAGCCTTGCGGCGACGGCGTCGATTTTTTCTTGCCTGCGGCCGCAGATGGTGACTGTCGCACCGCGTTCGATATAAAACTGTGCAATACCTTCGCCGATTCCTGAACCGCCGCCAGTCACCAGAACTGAAAGATCTTCAATTGGTTTCATGGTTTTTCTCCCGCACACCAAAATGCAGCTTGCTGTAAAAAACGGGCATGGCCATCGGCAGAGACGGAAGCTCCGTCCGAAATTTCGTAAGCCCACTCATCTCGAAATGGAATGTACTTGTTAGCATCCAGCATTCGCCCCCAGAGCGCGAACATTGTGACCAGGTTGCAAGGTTGCTGGTCCAAGGCGTCAAACCCCTCGTCGATATCTGCAAAGACCTCGGATTGAATGCCTGCTGCAGCCTGGACTTCGTCCAGTGCTTTCGCTGTGTCAATGAAGTCGTGGTTGATTCCACCAGTCAGAATGAGGTTGCGAACTTCCATTGCGGTTTGGTCAGGCTTGCTCGAATTGAACGGGATAAGTACCCCAGCTGTTGCGAAGGGTGTTTAGGTCCGGGGTGGGCTTCCTTGATTTGTGTGGAATCATTTTGTGCTCGAGAAGCGTCTTAATCAGCATGCAGACGATACCATACTGGTGCGTATTTTTATCAGTGCCGGGGCGGCTGGCAACGCCGCCATCCAGGTCGCGGCCGGTACACATATGGACGCCGGCGCCGAAGGTAAGCCCATACAACTCAGTCTTAACATAGGTAACGTCGCGGTAAGGGTCGAATTTCTCAGGGTCATCACCGAATATGTCCGGGTCTCGGTTTGCAGCGTGAAGATCAAGGATCAGCAGGTCGTCTGGCGTGATGTCCCGAGAAGCGATGGTTATCGGTTCGGTGGGAGTTCGCCATGCAACAGGGCTTGCAGGATGCAGTCGCATACTTTCATGGACGCACTTTTGCAGGAGAAGCGGATCTTCCAGCAAAGCTGTTGGCTCATCTGCCCAGGAAAAAATTTCATTCACGGCGTGCACCATCGAGTTTGCGGTACTGTGGGAGCCTGCCTGCAGGTAGAAAGAGATCTCTCGTTCGATAAGTTCATCGGTCAGTTCGATGCTGTCTTGGTTGCGCAATAGAACGGTTAACACGTCTCTGGGTAGCTCGTCTTCCTTGAGCTCGCCGTTCAAAAACTGACTGATAAGCCGCTGTCTTCTGGACCATGAAGGTTCCAGGAATTGCCTGAATGCGGTTTGTGCTGTTTTTACCTCGGCAATGACTTCGCTCGGATTGCGATCAGAATGAACCAGAGTTGCGCCTTCACTGAACGTTTTAACAATTGCGAGAAGCCGATCAGTTTCTTCCGAGGTTTTTTGGGGTCGATCAACACCCGCAAAATCGGCAGTCAGGTTCATGGTGACCCGGTAACCAAAGTCAACCAGGTCGGTCTCTCCGCGAGTGACCAGCGGGTCTAGCACCCATGCCAGAGTCTTCGGGAATACATTGGTCTCGTAGTGATGGGCGTAGTTCCTGCGGAATAGACGCAACTCGAGATGACGGCGAATTTTGTGTTCCTCACCATGCAATGTCAGCAATACGTCTTTCATGATGACTTCACCCGCGTCGTAAAGGCTCTGCCTTAACTTGGGGTTACACAGTGCTGCGTGTACATCTTTGAATCGAGACAACGTTGTTTGTGCCATGGCTTGTTGCCGTGATTATTGTATGAACTGTCGTGCGAACAACGGATAGAGTGCCTGATAAA
>DTZW01000033.1:39073-42025 GCA_012961165.1 Gammaproteobacteria bacterium
CGGAGATCGTGTGCGGATCAGCCATCAATCTTGTCCTTGGTCAGTATTGAGGAGGAGTACTGTGAGGTTCTCCATCCGGAAATAGGTTTCCTGGGAGGTAGAGGTTCTGTGTTCATCAATTCGCCCCCCACATAGACAGATTTAATGCGGGACTTATCACCGAGTATCGTGACATCAGCGGCGGGATTACCATCAACGAGAATAAAGTCCGCCAATTTTCCGACGGCAATACTGCCTGTTTCTCCGCCGAAACCTGCATGGTTACCACACTGCAAGGTCGCGGCGCTGATGGCTTCCAGCGGTGAAAATCCGAGTTCTTTGACAAACACTTCCAGTTCCCTGTAGTGCCACTCACCATAAGGCGTTAACGAAAATCCGCTCTCGGACCCGCAGAGTATTGGCACACCGTTTTTGTGTGCCTTGTGTATGAGTTCCGCGCTTTCTTCTATCTCGCGACGAAATATCTCTCGAAGATTCTCGTCCGCGCCTACGGTGCGACCATGGTCGGCAAGGTTGGCCTGAAAGGTAAATGTTGGGGTAATAGGGACTTTTTTATCGATGACCAGGTCAAGTGTTGGCTCATCCATAAAGGTGGCATGCAGCAGCATGTCCATGCCGGCGATTACGGAGTCCCTGATGCTATTGGCATCCCGGCAATGTCCCATGACGGGTACCCCCAACTGATGGGCGGTATCGCAAACCAGTTTAAGCTCATCGAGAGACCAGGCCTGGATTTCGCCCTTCATTTTTTGCCTTGGCAGGAGGCCGGTAACATGAACCTTGATCCAATCAACGCCCATTTTGATCTGGCGCCTGACCTCAGTACGAATTTCGTCTGGCGTTGAGACAACTTTTGCATATCCGCGTAGGCCAGCGTCCGGTATCAATCGACCTGCCGTGCCGCCGACAGAGGTTAACAGTGCATTGCCGCCAGATAACATTCGAGGACCCGGTATGACGTTTGCTTCTATGGCATCCCGAAGGTCAACGCCAATATCGAAAATACAGTCCGGGTCGACGAAAGCGGTGATGCCAGCCTGCAGTAGTTTCTTGACATTTTGCCCAGCGATAATTGCCGCTAGTGCTTCTCTTCTGTGGAAAAACAATTCGTCGTTGGAAGAAGGCTCGTCAAACGTCATGTGGCAATGAGCGTCAATCAGTCCAGGCATCAGCGTTAAACCGGAGGCGTCCAGGCGCGTGCCATTAATGTTATCGCTTACCGCTTGCTCATCGACGGCGCTTATGCGGTCGCCGGTAATGGTGATGGTGGCAGGGTAAGGATCTCTTCCTGTGCCATCGATAATAGTGGCGTGTTCTACTATTTTCACACTCATTGGTTAATCAACGACCATATTTTTAAGGGGGTGGCTGGCATATCGATATGGTCGATATCCAGCGCATTGACAATAGCATTTATCACCGCTGGGGGTGCGCCGATGGCGCCAGCCTCTCCACAGCCCTTGATACCCAATGGGTTGCTAAGTGTCGGGGTGTTGATGAACTCGGTGTTAAAGGATGGCAGGTCATCAGCGCGGGGCATGCAATAGTCCATAAAGGATCCGGTCAGCAGTTGCCCCTCCTCATCGTAAACGGCGTGTTCCAGCAGTGCCTGGCCAATGCCCTGCGCGATCCCGCCGTGCATCTGGCCATGGACAATCATAGGGTTGATGACGGTGCCAAAATCGTCAACTGCCACGAAATTCAGGATGTCTGTGGTGCCGGTCTCGGGATCGATCTCCACTTCGCATATATGGCAACCGGCGGGGAAGGTGAAATCAGGTGGATCAAAAAATGCGTCCGCCTTTAGTCCAGGTTCAAGTTCATCGGTTGGAAAAGATTGCGCGACATATGAGGCCAGCGCGATTTCAGCAAACGCCATTCGGGCATTGCTGCCGGCGCTGTAGAACTCGCCTTCTTCGAATTCAACGGATTCTGGAGCCACATTCATATTGTAGGCGGCAATCCTTTTCCCTTTCTCCACAATTTTGTCGCAACCGATGGCAAGTGCTGACATGCCAACGGGACCGCTCCTGGACCCAAAGGTACCCATCCCAAACTGCACTTTGTCAGTATCGCCGTGAATAATTTCAATCTCATCCATACTGATACCAAACTTGTCAGCGACCAGTTGTGCGAAAGTCGTCTCATGACCCTGCCCATGGGAATGTGATCCGGTCAATATCTCGACTGAACCCGTTGGATTAACTCTAATCTGCGCGGACTCCCATAATCCGGCACCGGAACCGAGTTCCCCGAGTTTTTGTGACGGCCCTATACCCGCCGCTTCGATCCATGTGGCAAGACCTATTCCACGTAACTTACCCCGTGATCCGGACTCGGCCTTGCGTGCATCAAAACCTTCGTAATCGATCATTTCCAGCGCCTTGTCCAATCCCAGGTCGTAGTCCCCCACGTCGTAGATTGAAAGTACCGGTGTTTGGTAAGGAAACGTACGGATGAAGTTTTTGCGACGTAGCTCTACTGGATCGACGCCGAGTTTTCGGGCCGCGAGGTCAACCAGTCGCTCGATGACAAAGGCAGCTTCAGGCCTGCCCGCTCCGCGGTAGGCATCGACCGGCGTCGTGTTGGTATAGACCGCCGTGACTTCTGTGTAGATTGCCGGGATTGTGTACTGACCCGATAGCAGTGGACCGCACATGTAGGTCGGAATGAGTGAGCCAAATGTAGAAAGGTAAGCACCCATATTGGCCGTGATTGAGACGTGCAGTCCGGTAATCCTGTGCTCTGAATCAAGCGACATTTCGGCATGGACCTGCTGGTCGCGCCCATTCGCATCCGTTAGGAAGGCTTCGCTTCGATCGGCGGTCCATTTTATTGGGCGTCCTACAAGTTTGCTTGCCCAGGTGCAGATGACTTCCTCAGGGTAGTTGAATGCCTTTGAACCGAAACCGCCGCCGACGTCTTCGGATATGACACGAAGTTTGTGCTCGG
>DTZW01000033.1:42089-44912 GCA_012961165.1 Gammaproteobacteria bacterium
GTCATTCGCAGGCCATGTGGATTCTGGGAAGCTATGTAGACGGTATAGCGATCGTCCCTTTGGTCGTAGAAAGCATTCAGCGCACGGGTTTCCATGGCATTGGGCGCAAGACGGTTATTGTAAAGATCCAGCTCAATCTTGTGGCTGGCGCAGTCAAAGGCAGCTCTGGTCTCATCTTTATTGCCCAGTTCCCAGTCGAAGGCAACGTTACCCGGGACGTCGTTGTGGACAGATGATTCATGACCCGCAGCGTTTTTTGATGAGACTACTGCGGCCAGTTCTTGGTATTCAATATCGATCATTTCGGCTGCGTCACGCGCCATTTGCCGAGAATCCGCGATAACAACCGCGACGGGGTCGCCTACGTACCGTACTTTCCCGAGAGCAAGTGGCGGGTGTACGCCTGGTTTCATTTCACCGCCGTCTTTTGAGTGGATCATCCAGCCGCAAATCAGCGTCCCAAGCGCAGATTCAGCGTAGTCGGTCCCTGTCAAAACCAGGCGAACGCCAGGCATTCCCGCGGCTACAGTGGTGTCTATACTCGTAATATTGGCATGAGCTACAGGTGAGCGAGCGAAGATCGCGTGGCATTGGTCCGGAAGGTTGACATCATCTGTATACCGACCTTTGCCGGTGATGAACCTAAGGTCTTCCTTGCGCCTGATTGATTGTCCGGAAACCGCCACAATTTCGTTCCTTGTTTGGGGATGCAGAGTGCGATGCTAGCAGCAGTATGACGTCATGGAAATACCAACAAACGTTAGCTCGACCTCTGTGACGTGACTCAGTATGATCCTGCCTTGTTTATTCAGGGGCGTTTTTTTGCAACCAATTCAGGGGAGTACACCGGTGACCCGAAAGGTCGATTTATCAACCAAGCTTTACTATGGTTTCGGTGCTGTTGCCAACGGTGCTAAAAGCAATGGATTCAATTACCTGCTGCTTTTTTATTATAGCCAGGTTATCGGGTTACGAGCAGACCTTGTCTCGCTGGGCATTCTTATTGCGCTGGTGTTCGATGCCATATCTGATCCGCTGGTGGGATATATCTCCGATAACACCCACTCGAAGCTTGGACGACGTCACCCTTATATGTATGCAGCAGGTGTTCCTGTTGCGCTTGCCTACTATTTTCTCTGGTCTCCTCCTGCGTGGGATGAGACGGGGTTGTTTCTCTATTTTGTCTGCATGGCGGTCCTGATCCGCACCTTGATCACTTTTTATGAGATTCCAGCGACGGCACTGGTGGCAGAACTGACGGACGACTACGACCAGCGAACGGAAATGATGAGTTTTCGGTATTTCTTCGGCTGGTGGGGTGGATTAACGATGGCGGTGATGAACTACCTGGTGTTTCTACCTGAAGAGAAAGGCGGGTTGGAATACGTTCAGGGCTGGAGCAATTACGGGCTGACTGCTTCGATTGTCATTTTCATCTCTATCTATGTGTCTGCAATCGGTACTCACAAGCATATTCCGCATCTTCGAAAGCCGCCAAGTAGTGCGCCGTTCAGTTTTACGAAGACAAAGAAGGAAATTAAGGAAACACTGTCCAATCGGTCTTTCTTCGCACTGTTTGTTTCCGCCCTATTACAGGCGGTTGCAGCAGGCGTGTCGACGTCACTGTCGATCTATTTTTCCCGACACTTCTGGGAACTTACCACTACCCAGATCGGCTACATGAACCTTCCTTATTTCTTTTCGGCCTTTATCGCGCTGCTGCTAGCACCCAGGGTCTCCCGCTGGTTAGGTAAGAAAAAAGGCGGTATGACGGTTCTGGGGCTCGCTTTTGCAATGGCGCCGATGCCTTACATTCTTCGAGTCCTTGGCCTGTTCCCGGAGAATGGAACCGACACGCTGTTCTGGACCCTGGTGGTTTTTAATACCGTTGAGGTCACGCTGATTATTATGTCCTCATCCCTGATTGCCGCGATGATCGCTGACGTCGTTGAGGACAGTGAGGTGAAAACAGGCCGAAGGTCCGAGGGTATTTTCTTTGCGGCTAACAGCTTTGCTCAGAAGGCCGTCAATGGTCTGGGTGTGGTCGTTGCCGGACAGATACTGGCAATCATCCAGTTCCCCACAAAAGCGAAACCCGGCCAGGTGCCTGAAGAAACGTTGTTTGACCTGGCTTATATTTACGTACCAACGCTGCTTTTCTTTTACCTCTTTGCATTGGCTGTCCTCAGCGTCTACAAGATCAACCGGGAGGATCATTCCGAGAATCTGCGAAAGCTCGCTGAGGTAGAAAATGCGAGGACCCTGATACCCTGAGTTGGGTTTCAGCTAGTGGCTTGGGGCCCTGCCGGGTGCCAAATTAAAAAATGAAATAGGAGAACGTGATGGAACTGGTAGTGATTGTTATTATGTTGGCTTTGGTGGAGTACTTCGTGCTGGGGGCGAGAGTTAGTTTAGCCAGGGTCCGGACAGGGCTTGAAGCACCTGCTGTAACCGGAAATGAAGAGTTCGAGCGACATTTCCGAGTGCACTACAACACGATTGAGCAGCTGATTTTGTTTGTCCCGGGCATCTGGTTTTTTGCTCAATATGTCCATGTTCTTGGCGCTGCGGCAGTCGGCCTGGTTTTTATTGCAGGCCGGGCAATTTATGCGGTTAGTTACGTGAAAGATCCTGCAACACGCAGTTTGGGCATGACGCTCACCTTGCTCTCCTGCTGCATTCTGGTCCTCGGGGCGCTTGGTGGAGCAGTATGGGCCGCCATTAGTTAAGGAACAGACGCGTATTGCTGGTTCTCGCAGTTACTTGTCACTCATTGTCTCAAGCTGTACTGTCTGAAACCAGGTTGAAAAAAGTAGCAAGGAT
>DTZW01000034.1:0-1478 GCA_012961165.1 Gammaproteobacteria bacterium
GACATGTACCACAAGGCAAGCTTGTCGCCCTTTTTAACTGCCTGCTCACCGATCATTGTATCTTCGGTGGTGGTCCTTCTCATATAGATCACGGGGTGGACCCAGCGGATAATTTCATCCACTGCCGCGGGGATCAGCGAAGGGTCTTCAAGGAGTTTTCTTTTTTCCTCTGGATTTTCCGACAATGCGAGTATACCTCCGGAAATCGAATTTCGAGTAGTCTCATTGCCTGCAACCACTAGCAGTAACAATGTTGAAAGATAATCGCCAAGATCCACAGGCTGCCCGTTCACCTTTGTATGAACCAGCATGCTGATCAGATCATTATCAGGTTTTTCCTTCCGTTGCTCATACTGCTCCATGCCAAATGTCACCAACTCCATGATGGCAGTTCTGACCTGCTCAGGAGACACGACAATGTCAGGGTCATCGCCGCCTATTATGATGTTGGACCACTCGAACAGCTTGTGTCTCAATTCCTGGTCGATGCCAAATAATTCTGCCAGCATTTGAATTGGCAGTTCAGCTGCCACCGAGCTAATAAATTCTACTTCGTCTTTGCCTTCGATATTGCGCAATATTTCCCTGGCTCGCTCCTGAATTTTTGGCGTCAGGTCGTCGAGTTTCTGTGGGGTGAAACCCGGAGCGACCACTCGCCGGTTCTGCACGTGGTCAGGCGGGTCCATCATGATCATGCTTGTGCCACTTTGAAACAGGTTACCTTCAGCAGCTTCCCCTTCGATGATTTCAATCCCTTCTTCTTTCATTCGATTGCGAATCATCTCGTCGCTGGGCAAAGTGATACCGCCGAGCTTTCCATCACTGCTGAACTGGCCGGGGTTTTTTGAAACGAACTGAATGTCATCATATTTCGTCACGGACCAGAATCCCGGCCCTCCCCATGGCTCAGGACACCAGGCCACAGGCTCTTCTCGGCGCATGCGAGTGAAAATGTCGTGTACGACTATATGATCCTGAAATGTCTCGGAGAAAGAAAGGGAAAGTCGTTCTTCAGTGCTGATCGACACAGTACAACCTCAAGTAAACGTAATCACACAGTAAACGCCTATCTATTGACTTCTTCAAGTAGTTGAACCCTTTGCTACCTGTGCATATAAATTGGCTGCTTTGTAGAGAACTTTTCATGCAACCTGGCAACGATGGAAAGCTAAAGACTCCCGACAAGGTCTAAAATATATCTGTAAAAAGGCTGCGAGCAAACTTGTTGTTTCACCAACTCCCCCTGAGCACAGAAGGATGCAGAGTGCTTGATCTTTGACCAAAGGACACCGGCTTAAGCGTGTATTTGATATAGATATTTCTGTCTGTCCGCTGTGCGGAGGCACCCTGCGGGTGATCGCAGATGTCACCGATCCGGACGCGATTCAGACCATTCTGGCGCATCTGAAGCAATGCGCGCCACCTGATGCTGTGCGCCGGCAAGGGCCGCAAAACGATCTCTTTGCCGCTATCTGATG
>DTZW01000034.1:1641-7051 GCA_012961165.1 Gammaproteobacteria bacterium
CAGATCTGATTCGATACTCAGACTTTCGCTCGAAAAGCCCTGTTATAATTCCTATCCTCTACCACTTCTTCCCGACTGCATAACCTGTGCGCCAATGTACCTAAAAGCACAGGTCGAAGTATTTCTATTGCTGGTTTGTTGATTGAACCAGGCGCAGATGGCGACAGCGGGCTACGCCAACCCCAGGAGGAACAAAAACGCGGCTGACTTCCGCACAGCTCGTATAGTATTTATGATAGAGCGACCCTGTAGGAGTATAAGAGCCATGAAATACGTTGTACCGATAATCGCCATCATGTTGACACTGCCCTTGTCAGCAAGCGAAGAAGATATCGCCTGGCCAGCTTACGGTAGCGCCCCGGGTGGTGGGCACTATTCAAAGGCGACGCAGATAACACCAGCAAATGTGAGCAATCTGGAAGTTGCCTGGCAGCATCGTTCAGGTGATTTCCGGCTGGGCCCTATTCAAGGCGTTGAGGGGTTCTCGGGTGATGCTATGCCTGCTTCGGCCTTTATCGGTACGCCTATTGTTGCCAACGATACCCTTTATTACTGCACACCTTACAATCGCATATTCGCCCTGGATCCGCAGACCGGCGAAGAGCGCTGGGCATTCGACCCGGGCGTCGCGCACGAACTGGAGCACCTGACCAATTGCCGCGCGGTAAGCTCATGGACGGACCCGGACTTACCCTCTGAGGCGCTGTGTAAACATCGCATCATTGCGCCAACCCTCGATGGTCGGATTTTTGCGCTGGATGGCAAGACGGGTAAACGCTGCCCCAACTTTGGCAAAAACGGTGAAATAGATCTGACAGAAGGCCTCTCTGAACACTCGGCGCAGGAATACGGGATTACCAGTGCACCCGCCATCATCAACGATATTCTGGTGACTGGCGCCTACGTTCAGGACAGCATCCGCATCGATATTCCATCAGGTGTTGTCCGCGCCTATGATCTTCGAACCGGAAAATTCCGCTGGGGCTGGAACCCTGTGCCACCAGGGATGGACTCGATTGACGAGGAAGGCAACTACCGGGCTGGCACGACAAATGTCTGGTCCACCATCAGCGTTGACGAGCAACGCAATCTTGTCATCGTGCCGACGGGCAATACTTCACCGGATTACTACGGCGGCCAGCGCGATGGAGACCTGGATTACTATTCCAGTTCCGTTGTCGCGTTAAACGGCGATACCGGCGAGGTCGTCTGGCATTATCAGACCGTTCACCATGACATCTGGGACTTCGACATCCCGTCACAACCGACGTTACTGGATGTCACCATCGATGGGAAAACGCGACCTGCCGTGGTGCAGACCACCAAGATGGGCATGACCTTCGTATTGGACCGCGAAACCGGCGAACCGCTTTTCCCGGTGGAAGAACGACCGGTGCCACAAACCGGCGCCGTTGAAGGCGAATACCTGGCGCCAACCCAACCCTTCCCGGTAAAACCGGTACCCCTGCATCAACTCGGCATCTCACCCGATGACGCCTGGGGCTTTACCTTTCTCGATGAAGGCTGGTGTCGCGACGAGCTGGAAACCCTGACAACGGGACCTATCTATACGCCGGTTTCGACAAAGGGAACCGTCATGTATCCCTCTGTGATCGGCGGGCATAACTGGGGGTCCCCTGCTGCTGACCCGGAACGCCAGATTATGCTGACAACCACCAACCGGATTGCGATGATCGTGCAATTACTGCCTCAGGATCAATGCCCCGATTCCGTTGGCTTTCCACAGCAGGGTTCACCCTTTTGCGGAACGCTGCGGCCGTTTCTGTCCCGGTTTGGTGCGCCCTGCACCAAGCCGCCCTGGGGAACGCTGGATGCCGTCAATCTCTCTACCGGCGAAATCAAATGGCAGGTGCCACTCGGTACCCTGAAACACCAGGCCTGGTGGCCGCTCAGTCTTATGGCCGGCGGCGTGCAGATGGGTGGACCCATCGTGACCCGGTCCGGGGTGATCTTTGTCGCTGCGTCTGCTGACCGACACATCCGGGCATTCGATATAGACGACGGCAAGGAACTCTGGGCAGACGAGATGCCGACGACGGGCAATGCAGTACCCATGACCTATGTATCAGGCGGCCGGCAATACGTCGTGATAGCCGCGGGTGGCCATTTCACCTCGCCGTCACCACCCGGGGATTATCTGATTGCCTATGCATTGCCGCGTTAGCGTCTGGCGTTGAGGCCTGCACGGCTGACGTATTAATTTTCCTCTAAACGGAGGTACAACGATGAAGGAAGTTGAACAAGTCAGGAATCGACTGCAGGCTATTGCCGCTGATCTTGATGCAGGCAATTATCGCCTCGGCAGCTGGCAGGCAGTCATTGCTGATGCCGACGAGTTGCCCATGACTGAAAAGCAAACCCTGGCGCCAGAGATTACGAAGTTGAGTCGACAGCTTCATGGGCGACACGGATTTGTAAATGTAGGATTTCGGGCAGGTTATGCGGTGGAACTAATTCTGCTGATCGTCGGAAGCTTCGCCATCCTGGCAGATTCGCTGGTGACCAACCTGATCGGCGTATTCTGTTTCGCGCTTTGCCTGCAACCTTTGATGAAGATTTCCTTCGGCCTCATCCTGGGCGTTCGCTATGATTATGTGTACCTCTGGTACATTGAGCCGAGATTCAAGATGCAATATGGCTCCTATTTTCTCCTCACCCATGCGCAGAGGGTGCTACTGAACCTATTTGGCAGCTTCGGGACGCCGATTGCGATGTTGATCGGGTTCATCACATTGACCCCGCACCATGCATGGCTTGGCAATGCGGCGCTGATCCTGTTCGTTTTGGCGACTTTGATGCAGATTGCTGCGTTCGTCGCTGAATGGATGGGCGTTCGGATGCTGGGGCCATTTCGACTGAGCCAGTTAACATCACCGGCGACAGCAGCAGCTGAGCTTAAAAAACATAGGCGAAAAGTCTAGGACGCCATTTCGACAGGCGTGCGCTACGTTGTTTCAGCTTTTACTCTGGCGCGAGCGAGATTTACTCCGACCCCAACTATTCCTCCGGCACTTTACCCCGACCCCCTCTATTCTTTAAAATAATTATTCACATAGGTCAGTATGAGAGGAGGACATTCATGAACGTAAAAAAAACCGCATCGCTTATTGGAGTGTTGGGGATTTTGATCGCGTCCTGCACGTCTGGTGAGGGCGGAGGGGATCAGCACGGTGCCGATCTGATTCTAAGCGGTGCAAAAATATTTACGTCAAATACGCAACAGCCCGGGGCGGAAGCTGTCGCTGTTAAGGATGGTCGATTCACCTACGTCGGTGATTCTGCAGGAGCCCTCGCGTATCAATCGGAACGTACTCGTTCCATCAATCTTGAAGGGCGATTTGTGATTCCGGGTCTGGTCGATTCCCATGCCCATCCAGGCTACATAGACGTTGAGCAGTACGGCGAAATTTCAGGGACGAACGAAGAAGATTTGTTGGCCGCTGTCAGGAAGTACGCCGACGAACACCCCGATGACGAATGGTTGCGACTCTGCTGCTGGCCGGTTGGCCTGTATGTAATGGGCAACCAGGGACCTAAGAAGGAGACACTGGATGCCGTTGTTCCTGATCGTCCGGTGTGGTTTGTCAGTGAGTGGTGGCACAGTGGCTGGTTGAACTCAAAAGCACTCGAGACTCTTGGCCTGGATGAAAATGGAGCAGCGACTGGCTGGGTGAAAGAAGGCACCGCCTGGCAGCATTTTGTGGAGCATTTTCCGATCAGTGACGGCGATCACAAAAAGTCACATGAGGAAAACATGGTCACGGGGTTGCGACTGCTCAGCGAATCTGGCGTAACTACGCTCTATGACGCAGGCAACTTTGGTTATGAGGACGTGGTTTACGGTTTTATGGCCAAGCTGGAGGAAGAAGGCAATTTGCCCGTTCGCTACGAAGGCACATATCAAATATTTACGGCCGAAAGATTGCATTCGGCCGTTCCTGAAATGAAACGCTATAGAAAAGAGTACGGCGGCGACCGCCTGCAATTCAACACGATCAAACTGTTCATGGATGGTATCAACCAAAACCGTTCAAGCGCATTGCTGGATCCCCACACAGATGATCCGGGTTATGTCGGCGATACAACATTATCGGTTGATGAACTTCGCAAATTTCTGCTGGAACTCAGCACAGAAAAATTCGATATACATATCCACACGATGGGCGATCTGGCGGTGAGAAGAGTGCTGGATGCGCTTGAACAAGCAAAACACGTTGCCAAAAATGATTTTTACCCCAGGGTCACTATTGCTCATCTGGGTCTCATTGACCCGGCGGACTTGCCGCGGATCAAAGAACTGGGCGTCATCGCAAATTACACGCCGTGGTGGTTCACGGCAGACCAGGATGATCCTCTGAAAACCTGGCTTGGAGATGAGCGTTACGCAAACATGTACAGTCCGAAAGTGCTTTTTGATTTAGGGATTGACGTTACTTTCTCAAGCGACGAATGGTGGGGCGGTGATCGACTTCCGACTTATCTTAATCCCTATTTCGGAATGCAAGTTGGGCATACTCGACAAGCCCCGAAAGAGTGGCGGGAAGAAGATGACAATGCGGTCAGGGCGCCCGCGGACGCAGCTTTAAGTATCGAACAGTTGATCGCCGGGTATACGCAAAACGGCGCTTACCAATTGCGCATGGAAGACCAGATCGGTTCAATCGAAACAGGAAAACTTGCGGACCTGATCATACTCAACGACAACCTGTTTGATATGGATAGCGATGAGATCTGGAAGGTCAAACCTGCAGCGGTACTGATGGAGGGTGAAGTAATTCAGGGCAGATTACCGTGACAAACCTCGGTGGCAACTCGCACTCAGATTGGTGAGCCATCGGGCATAACGGCGGGCGGGCTTAATTCGGTCCCTGCCGGGTTCTCCAGGATCCGTGCGATGGACGAGATCGCGAACTGGAAATGCACCCCTGCGGCTCATCGCTTTTTTGTGTTCGACCAAGATTCGACTTCAACCAGGCCATCAATTCGCGAAGTTTGCTTTCAGCAACCGTGCGGACCTGTGGTGCGGCTTCATTGTTGGCCGCGAGGCTCATGAGGTGATAAAGAAGTGCCTGGTCGGCTGCGCGCCCAATTTCAGGACGGTAGCCGTTCTCTTGTGAGTCTTTCCAGGTGGCATCGATCAAGCGATTGATCGTTTCAACGGACTTCTTTTCGCAAAAAAAACCAATCAGGATACTTTTGAAATCTCGGAAAACACTATTTAAAATAACTATTCACAGGCGTAAAGAGATAGAGATGGAGATTTTTTCCAACGAGTTTTCTTGCAAGACGCAAACTTTTTGGAGTAATGAGGATGCAACGTTATGTGATGCTGTGGGCCGGCAAAGGCCGGGGCAAGGGCCGCAAAACGATCTCTTTGCCGCTATCTGAT
>DTZW01000034.1:7131-7420 GCA_012961165.1 Gammaproteobacteria bacterium
GTTGGCTAATCGTCCATCACCAGGTCAGCCAATAACCACAAACCCTGGTAGCGTTTAACCACAACTAGTCATACGGCGCCACTCTTTCATAAAACAAGCAGGCAACAGATCTGATTCGATACTCAGACTTTCCCTTGAAAGGTCCTGTTATAATTCCTATCCTCAGCGAAAGGCTAAAGGCTAAAGGCTTCATAGTCGCAAGCTTACAGATCCTCGCTGTTGCCACCGTGATACTTGAACTTCATTAGTTCAGGGTTCGCTGTTCGATGCCAGGAAGGCCTGGAGTTCT
>DTZW01000034.1:7569-7917 GCA_012961165.1 Gammaproteobacteria bacterium
GTGGCAGTAAACCAAAGACGAAATTGTAAATTTTACTCCGACCCCAATTATTCCCTACTTGGCATATAAGGCAGAAAGGTGGTTTATTCTTCCTATACTCCGCGATTCAGGTGAAACCGAAATGAAAACCTTAAGTTCGATCAACTATCCAATATTTGCGATTGCCTTTCGCTTGTTATCTCTCCTGCTCTTTCTTTTTGCAGGTAACCTCGCGAACGCCGATGCGCCTTTGATCAACCCCTCGGACGATGCGAAGCACTTCGCACCTGATGAATCATTCATTCTGTTCTGGAGTCCCCATCAAAAAGTATCGGGATTTCGCAATATGGATCTGTTGACCCCAAACCG
>DTZW01000035.1 GCA_012961165.1 Gammaproteobacteria bacterium
ATGTTGCTACAAGCGCGCGCAATTGAAAATCACGGTTATGTCGTAGGCGTCAACCGCGTCGGTACTGATGGCAATGGTGTTGAGTACAGCGGTGATAGTGTCATGGTACGATGCCGACCAATACCGCTTGCGGAGAACCAGAAATGTCACGAATTAATTTTGGCGCTTTACGCCGACCCCAGGATTACATTTTATTGTAATCCACCGAGAACCAGGTCTCCGGTGCTATTGCAACAACGATGCTTCCCTCACCACTACCTGCCGAGTTCTCCGCATAAGCCTGGCCCTGCTCTTCACCCAAATAACGAACGGCCATCGCCAGCAACTCTTCCTGAGTTGAAGGCCGTGTGGTGAATGGCCCCTCAACCGAAACATACTGGTAGGGCGCAGTTTCTGTTTGAGCACACAGGCTGATACGTGAGGCTTTCGTCAGAAGCTTAGCCTTAATCGAGTCTGTGTCAGTGATCACCCAAACCTCACCGCCAGGCTGGTAGTCGTACCAGATAGGCACTGTCAGAGGCCCTTTAGTGGCACGGGGAATACTAATGATCCCAACATGCAATGCGGACAGGAAGAGTTCACGTTCACTGGAAGACATGGTTAAGGACATCACTGATCTCGATTAGGGGTTTCCCTAAGCGTATCGACTTTTTTGCCCAGTGTCCCTACTCTAAGAGGCATGAACCTTATTCAAAACCCCTACAACAGAAACCCCCAATCACTTGCCGGGGACTGGCACTACATCATCGACCCCTACGAAACAGGGTTTTACGACCTGCTTGGAGACGAAAACCCATTCGGCTACTTTAGAAACCTGACGCCTGATGACCACTGGGCGTCTGAATACAGCTTCAAACAAAGCCCCACCATGAAGGTACCCGGGGACTGGAACACACAGGAACCCACTCTCTTGTGGTATGAAGGTACACTCTGGTACTTCCGGGAACTGCCGGATGCGGAAGTTGATGGCGGCAGAACATTCCTTCGTTTTTGCGCCGCTAACTATCACAGCATCGTGTGGGTCAATGCCATCGAGGTGATGCGGCATACCGGCGGCTTTACACCGTTCGAAACAGAAATTGGCCGTCACCTTAAACCCACGGGTAACTTTGTTGTCGCAAAGATCAACGACGAGCGGCTCAAAGATGGCGTACCAACCCGCAATACCGACTGGTGGAACTACGGCGGCATCACCAGGGATGTACTGCTGATAAAGACGCCACAAAGTTTCATCCGGGACTATTTTTGCCAACTTGATCCTGAGGACGATAGCCAGATCAAAGGCTTCGTTGAACTTGATAATGGTGCGAACAAAGACGTTAACCTCTCGATACCCGGGCTTGGCATTGAACATTTGATCACTACCGACAGCCATGGCTTTGGCCAATTCACCATCAAGGCAGAGCCAGACCGATGGTCTCCGGAAAATGCAGCGCTTTATGAGGTCAGGTTCTCGATTGATGGCGACAGCATTGAGGACAGGATTGGTTTCAGGATGATCGAAACGAGTGGCGAAGACATCCTGCTTAATGGCGAAGCCGTTTTTCTGCGCGGCATATCAATCCACGAAGAAATCATCGGCGAAGCCAGCAGAGTCAACTCAGAAGCTGACGCCCGGCAGTTGATGGAAGAAGTCAAAGCGCTTGGCTGCAACTACGCCCGACTGGCGCACTATCCGCATAATGATCATATGTGCAGGATCGCTGATGAAATGGGTATCCTGCTCTGGTGTGAAATCCCGGTTTACTGGGCCATCAACTGGCAAAGCGAAGAGGTACTTCACAACGCGCGTAACCAACTATGCGAGATGATTGTTCGTGACAGAAATCGCGCGAGTATTATTTTATGGTCTGTTGCGAATGAGACTCCCGTGTCTGAGGATCGAACCGAATTCCTGAAGTCCTTGATCACCACTGCCAAGTCGCTTGACCCCACCCGCCTGACCACCGCTGCCATGTTTATGCGGCCGGATAAGGTTGAGGAGAATGGCAAGGTCATCCGAACCTATACGCTTGATGATCCACTCGCCGATCACCTTGATGTACTTGGTTGCAACCAATACCTGGGCTGGTACTACACTAAGGTCTCCGATATTGCCTCATCTCGCTGGCATTCGGACAAGAACAAGCCGCTCATCATGAGTGAGTTCGGTGCCGGCGCGCCAAAAGGAAAGCGAGGCGGCCCACATGATCGCTGGACCGAGGACTACCAGGTCACTGTCTACGAGGCACAGTTTGCCATGATGGACGACATTCCCTTCCTGAGGGGGCTCTCACCCTGGATATTGAAAGATTTCCGAACGCCAAAACGGCCACTGGCCGGGGTACAGGACTACTTCAACCGCAAAGGCATCATCTCGGATCAGGGCGAAAGAAAGCTCGCCTGGGACACTGTGCACGCCTACTACAAAAAACGATCTTCCGATCAACTTGATCCGCCCGCACCAAACGCGTAATTTCGTATGATAGACGTCATGTGTACTTAGCTATTATGGGTACTTAGCCATTATGTCTAAGCCAATATGTGTAAAAGGAGTGCGTCATAGAGCAGCAGGAACACATTCGTATCATCAAAGGCCTCATGCATTACCTGGACACCGATACCAACGTCGATGCAGGTGGCCAGGTACGCAACCCTGTCAGCAGTTACCTTTGCCCTGACATGGCCTTGAAAGAATGGGAAAACTTTTTCCAGGACTACCCCCATGTACTCGGTATGAGTGCGGACCTTGCCAAACCGGGTAGCTTCCTCACCAACAATGATTTAAAAAAACCTATCCTCTGCACGCGTGCCAAAAACGGTGAGTTTCATGCCTTCCTCAATGTCTGCAGGCATCGTGGCACTATCCTTGAAAATGAACCACGGGGACAAAAGAACCTGTTCAGCTGCCCGTTTCATGGCTGGGGATACGCTAATAATGGCAACCTGATAACAGTACCGAAGGAAGATCATTTTGGCCCGGTTGATAAAAGCTGCAATGGCCTGGTGAAACTACCCTGTACCGAAAAATACGGTCTTTTGTGGGTCAACCCAAACCCAGAGGGTGAGATTGACGTTGATGGCATTCTTGGTGACCTGGCACCAGAACTCGAATCCTGGCATCTCGACCGTTACATCGCGAGTTCCGAAACAACCTATGATCACTCGATGAACTGGAAGCTAGCCATTGACACTTTCGGTGAAACCTATCACTTCAACGCGCTACACAAGAACACGCTTGCCAACGATTTTTATGGCAATGCACAGATGTACGATACCTATGGGCGAAACCATCGCATGATGCTCTGCCTCAGGAATATCGACACGCTGCGCAACCAGCCAGAAAAGGACTGGGACGTGTTACTTGCGGCACTACCTGTCTACTACATCTTCCCGAATATCCAGCTTATATTGAGCCAAGGTGGTCCGACGTTGGTCAGGGTGTACCCGGACGGCGATAACCCACACCAAAGCTTTTCGAAGATCAATTTCTATCTATCACCTGACCTGGCAGAGATCGGCAAGGATGAGCAACGGCGAGCGCGATACGAAACCATGCAGGAGCGCATGCAGGGGTTCGCAAAGGTTATCCAGATGGAAGATTATGTTGCAGCGGCCAGTACGCATCAGGGGATGCTTTCAGGTGCCCAGGAGTACCTGATATTCGGCCGCAACGAACCGGCACTTCATCATTATCACAACACCTACCGCGCAGCGCTTGGCATGCCGCCGCTGGAACAAATCAGTCATTGATGTCAATAAAAGCGCCAAACTAAAAACACCCCGGCGCCCAAGGCCATACGCGTAACAGCCTCGTGACAATCTTTGCGATCAGCGTTGCCGCTAACGATGTTGCAAATTCAAGCGGCAACCTCCCGGTAACCTGCAGAGCGGCAACGTATTGCAGGACTATTCACCTGACCTCTAGACCATGAGACACTATCACCCTGAACCATCAGGAGGGTCCCATGTCCGAATCATTAGAATTCAACCTGTTTGAAGATGAGACACGAGAATGCCCATTCAAGTATTTCGAGGCCATTCGCCATCTCGACAAACCTGTCTACTTCATGCCTGAACTTGGCGCCTACTACATCAGTCGATACGAAGATGTCAGGTTTATCAAGAAACACCCCGAAATTTTCAGTAACGATATCTACAAACACGGCTCCCAGCGGGGCGGGACTTCCCGCAATATCGCTGAAGAATTCAGAAATGATAACGGCTGGGCAAGAGTGTCCACCTTGCAGAGAACGGACCCACCGGTACATACAAAGTACCGGCGCCTGATCAACGACGCATTTTCGGTTGCACGCATCCGCAATATGACCAACTACATCGAAACTGTCGTCAATGATCTGATTGACAAGTTCATCGATAAGGGCAAGTGCGACTTCATGTGGGATCTCTCTGTGCCTCTGCCGTGCACGGTCATTGCGGACCAGTTGGGCGTACCACGCGAAAAAATCTGGCAGCTGAAGCAATGGTCAGATGCGATGCTCGCGCCTGGTGGTGGATTTACGAATGAAGCCCAGGCGCTTGAGTGCGCGAAACAGGTTGTAGAAGCACAACAATTCTTCGCCGAGGTATTGGGCGAAAGAAAACACGAGCCCAAAGACGACATTATTTCAGACCTCGCTCATGCGAAAGTGAAAGATGACCCGGGTGGTCCAGAGCGGGAACTCGACATGTTCGAACTCCAGGACCTGCTGGACCAGTTACTGACCGGGGGAAACGAAACCACCACTAACGCCATTGGTTCGGGTCTCATGCTGCTGCTGCAACGTCCAGAATTAATGGATCGCATGCGCTCAGACCAAAAGCTCATTCGTAATTTCATTGAAGAGTCTCTTCGATATGAAACGCCCGTGCTGCACCTCTGGAGAGTTGCCGTAGAGGATACGGAGCTTGGCGGCATAGCCATTCCAAAGGGTTCAAGTATCGCAGTCGGATATGCCTCTGCGAATCGAGACGAGGCTGTTTTTGATGATTCAGAAGCATTCGATATCGAACGCAAAAAAGCCGGCGCACACCTTGCCTTTGGTTCAGGGCCACACCATTGTCCCGGTGCTGCCCTGGCTCGCCAGGAGATGTACTCCGCATTCACCATCTTTTTACATCGGCTGGATAACATCAGGACCGTCGACACGAACGAACCATTCAAGCACGTGCCCAGCAGTTTCCTTCGCGGACTTTCAAACCTGCACCTTGAATTCGACGTAAGACAACGAGATCGCTATTTCCCGAATGCATCAGTTTATTAACATCTCACCCGCGCCGCGCATTAACAAAAGGAATTCCAGTGGCTGACTATCGAGAATCTGCGGTGCCCGACCAAACCGGTAAGACAGTTTTCATTACCGGGGCAAATACAGGGATAGGCTACGACACAGCTCGCGTACTGGCCCAGCGTGGTGCGAGAGTTTTGCTTGGATGTCGCTCTGGAGATAAGGCCAGTGAGGCGATAGCGAAAATAAAATCGATTAAAAGTGACGCCGACATCACCTGGGTTCCTCTCGATCTTGCGAGCCTCTCCAGCGTTAAGGAAGCCGCCGAGCAGGTTAACCGGGAACCAAGACTGGATGCCCTGATCAATAATGCAGGTGTCATGATGCCGCCTAAGGAAGTCACATCGGATGGTTTCGAACTGCAGTTCGGTGTCAACCATCTAGGTCACTTCGCGTTGACAGGACATCTGATCAATAAACTGAAAGACCAACCGGGCGCTCGTATCGTCAACGTCAGCAGCCTGGCGCATCGCCAGGGAAGTATTCAGTTTGATGACGTTCATGCAGACAAAAGCTACAACCGTATGCAACGATACGGCATGAGTAAGTTTGCCAACATTCTGTTTACCTATGAGCTACAACGGATGTTAGAAGCAGCTAGTTCACCCGCCATTTCTGTCGCCTGTCACCCCGGCGGGTCGAATACCGAACTTGGTCGGCATATACCACCTCTGTTTTCACTCCTGTTCATACCACTACGCCTGATCATGAACAGCTCAGCAGAGGGTGCCCTTCCGACGCTGATGGCCACCACCGACACCCACGTAGAGGGAGGAGATTATTTTGGACCCAAAAAGTGGGGTGAAATGGCTCACTCTGCCCACAAGGTTGATACGATTCCATCATCAAAAGACGAAGCCATGGCGAGACGACTGTGGGAACTTTCCGCAGAGCTCACCGGCGTGCAGTACACACTATAAGGAGTAACCATGAGTAAACCATTTAGATTTGGCGTTCAGTCATTCAACGCAGAGTCGGCTGAAGACTGGGCTGGCCAGGTTCAGCGGGCAGAAGAGCTGAACTATTCCGCCTTTCACCTCGCGGACCATATAATTGGATCAGGCCCAGCGCTGGAAAAAGCCAATCATCCCGAGCAGAATCTGGCGGCCATTCCCGCCATGGCCTATGCCGCAGCAGTCACCAGTAAAATCAATATTGGCTGCCGGGTGTTCTGTGTGGACTATCACCTGCCAATCGTACTGATCAAGTCAGCCATGACGATAGACAAACTATCAAATGGCCGTCTTGAATTCGGGCTGGGCGCAGGCTGGATCACTGAAGAGTATGAAGCTCTTGGTATAACCAAAGACGAACCCAAGGTCAGAATCGACCGGCTTGCCGATGTTATCGAAGGTGTTAAAGCATTTTGTCGCGACGGCCAGGCCGACCTTTCTAACGACACGATTAAATGGCAAAGATTTTCGGGGGACCCCAAGCCCATATCCACGCCACCCATCATGATAGGCGGAGGCTCACCGCGGATTCTGCGCCTTGCCGGTCGTGAAGCCGATATCGTTTCCCTTAACTTCAACAATCGTTCAGGGATGATCGGACCAGATGGCGTAAGCATGTCTACTGAACAAGAAACACAGAAGAAGGTCAGGTGGATCAGGGAAGGTGCGGCAGATCGTTTCGATGACCTGGAGATTGAGATCGGCGCCTACTTTACCTTTGTCATGGATGACCCTTCACCTGTGCTCGGCCCTTTCGCGCAAGGGTTTGGCCTAACCGAGGAGCAGATGCGAGTTCATCCTCACGCACTGTTCGGGTCTGTGGATACAATTTGTGAGGAACTGGAGCGACGCCGTGAGCTACACGGAATCTCTTACATCACTATCGGCAAGGACAATATGGAAGCTTTTGCACCTGTCGTAGATCGACTGAACGGAAAATAGCCTCGCAGACACTGCACCATTTGTGTTTGTACGCCTATCGTGACTACAATCGAGCCTTAAACATGCCCCGGAGAAATTATGAAAGCAGCCGTATTTCAAGAAGCCAATAAGCCACTTACCATAGAAGACGTAGATATTATTGACCCGAGGGCAGGCGAGGTGCTTGTCAGGACCAGCTGTTCCGGGGTTTGCCATTCAGACCTGCATTTTGTGGACGGGTCCTGGCAGCTACCGATGTCCTGTGTACTGGGCCATGAAGCAGCCGGTGTGGTTGAAGCAATCGGTGAAGGCGTCACCTATGTGAAGCCTGGTGATCGAGTAATCATGAGCTTCAGGCCGTTCTGTGGAAAATGTTATTACTGCCTGGGCGGCCGGCCCAACCTGTGCAATGACCCGGAAATTGGTGCTGCTTCTGCGAGCAGGCTGACATGGAACGGCAGCCCAATTCTGCAGTTCGCGTCAGTTGGCAGCTTTGCAGAAATGATGGTGACTTCGGAAAATGGCCTTGTAAAGATCCCGGAAGAAATGCCCATGGCCGAAGCTTCGCTCATCGGATGCGGGGTGATGACCGGTGTTGGAGCCGCGCTGTATACCGCCAAGGTGCCAGGTGGTTCAACCGTCGCTGTCATTGGCTGTGGTGGAATTGGACTCAATATTATTCAGGGTTGCCGTATCTCTGGTGCCGCGAACATTATTGCCATCGACATTATGGATTCCAAGCTTGAAATGGCAACGCAGTTTGGTGCCACGCATACCATTAATTCAAAAGAAGTTGACCTGGATGAAGCCATCAAGGAAATAACCAAAGGTGAAGGTGTTGAGTACGCTTTTGAGGCAATCGGTGTACCGGCTGCCGCGACTCAGGCTTTTAACATTACACGCGCCGGCGGAACCACGGTCGTGGTTGGTATGCACCCACTCGGTTCAGAAATCTCGATACCCGGTCCAGCATTCCTGCAGGAGAAGAAACTGATCGGCTGCATGTATGGCTCTACTCGCTTCCGCGAGCACATGCCAAAGCTGATTGACCTGTTCCTGCAGGATCGTCTTGACCTCACCAGCCTCGTTTCTCGACGACTAAAACTCGAAGACGTTAATGAGGCATTCAGAAGCATGAAAGCCGGTGAAGTCGCTCGTTCGGTTATCGAATTTTAGAGATGACACAGGACAGGTTACACGCCGCTGCGGATAAGCTCGAGATCACTGACCTTTCATCAAACTACATGCGGGGCCTGGATCGCCTGGATGGAGAACTGGAACGTTCAGTGTTCTGGGACGATGCGTTTTGCAGCTATGGCATTTACGAGGGCGGACCCGATGGTTTTATTGAATATTGCCAGACCGGTCTTGCCACTCACCTGTCCAACCATCATTTCATTGGCCAGGTGAACATCGAGTTACAGGGTGAAGAAGCGTTTGGTGAGGTTTACTACCAGGCGTTTCACCGTGTGAAAAACGAAGCAGGCGAACAACGCGACCTGTTTATCAGTGGACGTTATGTTGATCGGTATGAACGCCGAGATGGTATCTGGAAAATCGCATACCGGAGCGAACTGGTCGACTGGGTTCGCGAAGAGGCCGCAGCAGATGCATGGTTTAGTGGGTCGAAGATGATAATCGGGGCGCGCAAGCCAAATGACCCGCTGTACGACAGGGCTACAATGAGGAAAGCATCCTGATATGAAATCGGGCATCGACGCATCTCTCAGACAGAAGTACCTGGATACAGACTACATCATCTCAGACGACCCGCCCCTGCTCATGAAAATCGGTGAGCAGAGCGATGATCTCAGGGTGTTGCTCGGCAGCATGGGCGTTGAATCAGCAGCGTTTATCACTGCATGGAACCCCCGTAGTGAACAGCTCACCGATGATGAGAATGATGATCGCCAGGGCATGCTGTTAACCGATATCGAAAAAATACGACTGAACTACCTGGTCGGCTATGGTCAGCTCGATGACTGGCAAGAGTATAGTTATCTTGTGCTGGGTATCGACAAAGATCAGGCAACTGCGATGGCAACGCGCTTTGAGCAGAATGGCTATGTCTGGATCGGACCCGCTGGTATTCCGGAACTCATCACTACGGTTTAGACCCCCGGCGCAAGCTACCTGAAAGCTGCAAACCGGATCATCCCCGGCCAATAAACGGCATTTTCGTGGCCATAATGGTCATGAACTGCACATTGGTTTCGAGCGGGAACTCCGCCATCTGCACGATCGAATCAGCCACATGTTGAACATCCATGGTTGGCTCCGGTCTGCTAGTACCATCGGCTTGAGGCACGCCTTCAGCCATCCTCGCAGTAAGATCCGTTAAGGCATTACCGATATCAATCTGACTGCAAACAATATTATAGGGGCGCCCATCCAGTGAAGTTGATCGGGTTAGCCCGGTCACTCCATGTTTACTAGCTGTATACGGTGCAGATAGCGGCCGTGGCACATGTGCAGAAATGGAACCGTTGTTAATAATCCTGCCACCCATTGGCGTTTGTTCTTTCATCATTCCAAAAGCCGCCTGGGTGCAAAGGAAGGTGCCGGTCAGGTTTACATTGATAACTCTTTGCCATTCCTCGAATGGGATTTCTTCAAAGGGTCTTGGCGGCGACCCTCCTCCGGCATTGTTAAACAAGACATCCAATCTTGCGAACTGATCTTTGAGGGTCTTAAACAGGTGCGCGACTGATTCCGGATCAGCTACATCAGATTCAACAATGAGTGTTTCATTGCTACAGGCTGATGCAACTTGCTCGAGTCTGCCCCGGCGCCTTCCTGCCAGCACCACGGAGTAACCTTTTGCTGAAAATGCAATGGCGCTAGCCTTTCCGATACCAGAACCCGCGCCGGTGACCAGCACTATTTTGTGTTGTTCCAAAGGTCAACGCCTCTCGATTGAAAGAACAAAATATTACAGGAAATTTACACGAAACCCGTGGTAACGTTTTAGGTATGCCGAGATTCGCCGCAAACCTGACAACGATGTACCAGGAACTACCTTTTCCAGATCGCTTTGTGGCGGCCAGGGACTGCGGTTTTACTGCCGTGGAAATACTGTCCCCCTACCAGTACGACATCAGCGAGGTATCTGATTGGCTGGTTCAATCCGGCCTCGAAGCCATTCTGATCAATATTCCACCCGGTGACGCTGGAGAAGTCGGCACCGCTGCTGTACCGGGACGGCAAGCGTTTTTTCAATCCTCATTCCAGAGTGCCCTGGACTATGCGACAGGCATGGGTGCCTCGATGATTCATGTACTGGCAGGCAGGGGTACCGACGAAACACCCCTTTCTGAAGGTCTTTTTGTCGACAACCTTCGGTGGGCCGCCGACCTCGCCGCACTTAAAGGTGTAAAGTTGCTTCTTGAACCACTAAACACACAGGATGTTCCGGGCTACCTGCACACCAGAACCGACCATACGGCTGAACTGATTCACACGCTAGACCGAGACAACATCAAAATGCAGTTCGACTTCTACCATATGCAGATTATGGAAGGGAATCTAGCGGCGGGTCTATGCCGTCATCTCGACATTATCGGTCACGTTCAGTTCTCTAGCCTACCGGGAAGAAATGAACCCCAGTACGGGGAAGTGAACATACACCTTCTTGCGGATTACCTGGATGAGCTGGGTTACGCGGGCTGGGTTGGCTGCGAATATGCGGCAAAGGCTGGAACAATCGAGGGACTCGGCTGGGGAAAAAGATATGGCCTGGGGAAAGGCGAAACAACCGGGCAAAATCCCGCAGGCTAGGTCGCTCGGGATGACGCAGCTACTGCGCGTCCCGAAAAACAATGCTTCCGGGGAAAATGCTTCCCGGAAATATATAATCAAGTCAAAGTGAGAGCTCCATATAGATATCCGCACGAGAATACACTGAAGGATCCGGAAACGGTTTTTCGGCAAACCCGAGTTTCCTGTAGAGACTAATGGCCGGCGTAAGCTTGCGGTTACTTTCCAGGACCAGCGCCTGGAAGCCTCTATCCCTCGCTCGGCCAATAATTGATTCGCCCAACAACAAACCTACCTGCTTTCCCCTCGACTGTTCTGAGACTGCCATTTTAGCGAGCTCCGCTCTTTCATCATCCAGGCGAATCAATGCACAGGTACCAATGACCTGCTCGCGACCCCGTGACACTGCAAACAGAATCTCACCCCCCTGATCGATGATTTTTCCGGCAGGGTCATCCAACACCTGGCGATCTGCATCTTCCAACCTGAAGTAATGCTCAATCCAGGCGGTATTCAGCGATCGAAACGCGGCGGCATGGTCGGGGTTAAAGGCTCGTATCTCCACTTCTTCGTTATCTTTGCCCTGCTGGTCCCTAAACCGGCTGACAAAATCCTGTCTGGCAAAACTCTTTTCCAGGGCAGTTAACTGGCCGATGAAATCTCCCCCGCATTCATCTACTGCTGTTTGGAGCGCCTGCCTTATGTCTCTCCATGTAGGCTCAAGCCCGTGGTACCGCTCACGCCCAGAGCTAGTAAGTGCTAACACACGCTTACGCTTGTCGTTTCTGTCGCGGTAAGGGGCAACGAGGCGTACCTCGATTAATTCATTGGCAATCTTGTTGATGCCCGGATGAGACACGCCCAGACCTTTCGCCAGGCCGGTGATTGAAGTTGGCCCCTTCTTGTACAGATAGGAAAACACAGGAAACCATCGCGGTTCAAAACCCGGCTGAACCTCTTCATAGATCCTGCTCCCACCCTGCATCAGCGCATCGGCGAGTCGCTTCAGGCGACCGCCCAGCGCCAACGCGCCGAGTTCTTCCAATAGGTCATCCATGGCAATATTTTAATAAGTAACTCATTACGTAATATATTACATTATATGTTACATAAAAAGATGATTGCAATACCTGACACCAGCACCATTCGGGTTTGTGCTATCCACGGCATCAGGGTACTGTAACTGTCTGAATATCAAGGACTTCACACCATGATTATCCGTCCACTCACGGGGCTCATTGGAGCAGAGATCACTGGCCTGGACATGAAAAACCTGGATGAAGGGTCCTTCCAGGCGCTGGATAATGCTTTTGCGCAGCATCTTGTTCTGTGCATTCGGGACCAATCTCTTACACCATCAGACTTGGTCGGCATCACTGATCGACTGGGTGGCCCTGGCGAGACCCCCTACCTGACAGGCCTTGAGGAGTACCCGGATGTTGTGCCAGTTGTAAAGGAAGCCGACGAGAACTCACCACATACCTTTGGCGCCGGCTGGCACACAGACTTCACTTTCCAGGTGAGACCACCTGCAAGGACCCTGCTTTACGCCGTAGATACCCCGGTTGCCGGGGGAGACACGCTGTACGCCAACATGTATGCGGCCTATGACGCACTCTCTGATGGTATGAAAGCAGCACTTAAATCGTTAAATGCTGTTCATAGTGCCACCCGATCCTATGGGCCCCAGGCGACACTCAAAAACCATCTGGAACATATGACGATCACCAACGATGACCAGGAACCCGATACCCAGATACACCCGGTCATTTGCATGCACCCGGTGACCAAACGCCCTGCGCTTTGGATCAACCCAACCTATACCATCCGATTTGAAAACATGACGCAGGCAGAAAGTAAGCCCCTGCTCGATTATCTGAACCAGCTGATTGTCAGTCCCCAGTTCTGCTGTCGCGTAAGATGGCAACCCGGCACTCTGACTTTGTGGGATAACCGGTGCACGCAACATTGTGCTACTTCCGATTACCGGGGATATCGCCGGGAAATGTGGAGGACGACTGTCGCAGGTGAAACGCCAATCGCCTTCGCATAAGATTGGCAACCATAAGAATCGACACCGAATTGTCAGATTCCTCTGCACAGAACGATGAGACACCACAACAAACACCTAGGATAGAGCTATGAGAAGTAATCACGTTTTACAAGCCTGGCGCGCCAACCAACAGACCATCGGCGCATGGATGTCCATCGACTCCAGCTACACAGCAGAGATCATGGCCCATGCGGGTTTCGATTGGCTCTGCCTGGATATGCAACATGGTCTGCTGGATTATATCGACGTTAAACACATGCTGACCGCTATCTCTACTTCTAACGCCATTCCATTTGTACGAGTCCCCTGGAACGAACCATACGAGATTATGAAGGTGCTGGATGCAGGCGCTTATGGAGTGATTATCCCGCTCGTTAACAATCGCGAGGAAGCAGAGCGAGCCGTTGCCGCCTGCAGATATCCACCGGACGGTATGCGCTCTTACGGACCCAATCGTGTAACATTTTATGCCGGTAAAGGTTATGCCCGGGCCGCTAATACCGAGATTGCGTGCATCGTGATGATTGAAACCGCCGAAGCACTAGAGAACCTGGATGACATCATGTCAACGCCGGGCGTTGATGCGGTCTATATTGGACCGAGCGATCTGGCCTACGCCCTGGGCCTGCATCCTGCCGGTGACAACAACGATCCCAAGCATGTCGCAACCGTCACCCATATTCTTGAAACCGCAAAGAAGCACGGCATCGCTGCGGGAATTCAAACAGGCTCGCTGGAATATACAAAGCGCTACCTGGACCAGGGGTTTCATATGGTTACCCTCGGATCTGACAGGGCCTTTATGGAACGACTCGCAAGACAGGAACTGCAGGCTGCAAGGGAAGGAACCGGGGCTGAGAAGATCGAGCCGGACGGGAATTTTTATTAACGGTCGTGTACCGGCATTGGTATCCCGCTTACCTGATTAGGGCCCAAACGGGCGTTATAAAGTAACGCTGACAGCCCCTCCTATTCGTTCGCCAGCAACTCGTCACCTCGACTAGCGCATCTAGCGTAGCATCCAAAAAGCTTGAGCTTCGCGAGCAGGAGGTTTCTCCACTACGGTCGAAACGACGGGCGGTGGTCGAAACAACGGGGGCTTTTTTATTGTGGCACGGGTCCGACTACTTTTTCTTCTTGGGATTTTTACGTTTGCGGCGCTGATTACGGGCGTCTTTAAACTTGTCTTTGCTCGCCGCCTTGAATGCACCCTGGACTTTTTTTAGCCTGGCTTCTTTTCTAGCAAGCACATGAGGGTTGCTGGCCTCCGAAAAAGAAACCACTTCACCGGCTTTTTCATCTGTCATTTTTTGCAATCCATAATCATTTTAGGACAAATTTTTATCACCTTTTACAACCCATAATCATTTTAGGACAGGTGTTTAGAACCCTGCTTTGAGTCGTGTTTAACCGTTAGAAATCCAACAACCCTATGCTACACTTCGCTCGAATTTACCTGGCATGAACACAGTGTTTAGATATCGCGCAGACCGACTTCCAATCTTTCTTATTTTGTCACTGACGTTGTTAGACTTACTAGTCTATTTTACGGCAGACAATATTTGGCTGCTGCTGTCTTATTTTATTCTAACAATTATTCCTAAAGGGTGTATCTGCGCCTGGAACCATCATCACCAACACACCAAGACATTCCATTGGACGCCGCTTAACAGGATTTTGGAACTCAGCTACGGACTGCACACCGGCGTGACAACGAACCAATGGTTACTGCATCACGTCTTAGGTCACCATCACAACTACCTTGATCAGGGCATCGACGAAAGTCGCTGGCAAAGAGCAGATGGATCAAAAATGGGCGAACTGGAATATACCTTCGTAGTTGCAGCGACAGCCTACCTACGAGCCTGGAAAGTAGGAAAGAAACATCCAAGGCATTTACGCACTCATTTAATCTACACCGGCCTGACAGTCGCCATTACAATACTGTTAGTCGTTGCCAACCCCATGCAGGGCTTTATGGTTTTCGTTCTTCCGATGCTTGCCGGACTGATGATCACGGCGTGGGCTACCTACGATCATCATGCGGGTCTGGTCTCGAAGGACGAGTTCAGCGCCTCTTACAACACAATGAACCCGGTCTACAATTTCGTCACAGGCAACCTTGGTTACCACACGGCGCATCATCACAAACAGGGTGTTCACTGGTCCGAACTTCCTGCTTTACACCAGAAAATAGAACACCTGATACCAGCAGGCCTTTTCCGCACTTCCATGTGGGATCTGCTTAGCTACGTGCCAGGCCTTCGGGGATTTATCAGAATAAACTCAACCTAGCTGGCTGCCCTTCAGGTTTCAGCAAAGACACTGATTTCAGGCTGGCCTTGCTGCACTGCTAACACGCACACCATCATCGGACAACAGCAAACCTGGCAATCCTCGATATACTCCTGGTCTGCTGAAGGGTCTACCACCAGTTCGATCATTTCACCGCAATGTGGACAATAGGTCTTGTGAGTATCAAGGTACATGCCAGTCATTATACCGGCGTATCAGTAAACACAACCTATAGGGCCAATGGAGCAAGTCAATGAGTCAATTACGATCTGATGCCAACCACTGCTTCGTCTGTGGGCCCGGCAATCCAATCGGACTGAAGCTGGAATTCAGGCTTGAGGATGATATTTGCCACAGCGAATTTACGCCTGGCGCGGATCATTGCGGCTACGACAGCGTGACACATGGCGGCATCGTGTTTAGTGCTCTCGATGACGTCATGGCGAACTGGCTCTTCCTTAAGGGTTTCAAGGCATTCACTGCCAAATGCGATATCCGATATCGAGACGCGCTCCCGATTGGCACCAATGTCCGCCTTGAAGGGCACTGCATGAAACAAAAAGCGCGATTAACCCAGATGAAAGGCTTGATGATTCGGAACGACACCAACGAGGTCGTCGCCGAGACCGAAGCCGCTTTTATGATGATTCCTGATTAGTCCGGCGTAGCAATCGCCTCGGACATCAACCCCACTGACACAGCATATTTATCAGCGCAGTTGTAATTCAGGATTGCACGATAGTTCCCCCCGACAAGATATCCCGAGCTAGCACCTGCTTCAGGCGATATCAGGGCGTAAGGCTGGTCAGCTAACTGAACGCCAGGAACCACACCCAGGTCCTTCCAGCTGGGAATCGACATTTTACGAGAATGGCGCTTAAGCGCCCGACAGCCCGGATCAACATTCAGCGGCTTCAAACTGGCAAAATCCACTGTGTTAAACGACACCGGACCGCCCCAGCCTGCTCCCCTTTTCCAGCCAGCCTTATTCAGGTAGTTAGCGATTGAGGCAAAGACATCCGCCTTATTGGACCAGATGTCCTTTCGACCGTCTCCGTCGTGATCGACGGCAAACCGCAGGAAACTGCTGGGCATGAACTGGCTTTGCCCCATTGCGCCAGCCCAGGCGCCTACAAATGCCTCAGGCGCAACATGTTGCTCATCAAGAATCTGCAGTGCCTTGAGGAGTTCTGCGGTAAAAAACGCAGCCCTGCGCTGATCATGCCCCAGGGTTGCGAGAGACCGAATGATGCTGTATTTCCCCTGATAGCGCCCAAAACTTGTCTCTAAACCCCAAAAGGCAACGATGTACTCCGGATCCACACCGTATAAGCCAGCTATCTCATCAAGCAATGGCTGATGCAACTTAAACAGCTTGCGACCTTCCTGTTTCCTGAAGTTCGTCACTCGCGCGGTAAGGTACTCGTCAAAGGTCTGCACAAATTCAGGCTGTTTACGATCGTAGCCTATGACCCGTTCGTCCCGCGTCAGCCCCCTGAATGCCGCTATCCCGTTGCCGATAGCTGCCGATCGCACTTTTGCCAGGTAATCATCAAAACTCTCAGCCCCATCTGCAGCTCCATTTGCAGCTCTATTTGCAGCCCAGCCCTGGCTAATCATTAATGCCACAACCGCTGCTAACGAAACACAAAATACGCGCGCGAGGCGATGCTGCATCAAACCCATGATAGACTTCATTTTTTTTCTTCCTCACTCATGCCAACTGCCTCAAACACACCGGCCAGCCTGTGGCGACGACTGGCGGCCATTCTCTACGACGCATTCCTCGTGGTTGCCCTCTGGTTCGTCACAACGACGCTTATAGTCGCATTTCTTAACGACGGGAAAATAATAGCAGGACCTTCTTTCCAGCTATTCCTTTACCTGGAAGCTGGCGCTTTTTACGCCTACTTTTGGCACATCAGAGGACAGACGCTTGGCATGCAGGTCTGGAAAATCCGCACCATCAACGATACAGGACAAATATTAACGCTGGGTGAATGTGCTGTGAGGTTTTTCTTCGCTACTTTCTCGACGATGTTCCTTGGGCTCGGGTTTATCTGGATCTTATTTGATCGAGAAAACCTGGCCTGGCACGACCGCGCTTCAGGAACACGCGTCATATTTCTGGGGGACGACCCCTACCAGAAAAACTCCAGCAAAGACTAACGCCACTAACGGAACAGCGTCGCTAGCTTATTAAGCTTCTCGCCCATCCACTCAAGCCTGTACATTAAAAACGTCGTGCCAAGGGCTATGCCATGAATCCACCAGAGACCCAGATCCAGCGGTATGTTCCCCTTCTCCAGCGCAGTCCGCGCGCCTGACAAGGCAAGGATATAGACGAAGCAAAGAATCATCGCCGGGACCAGGCGCGTAAAACGTCCCTGCCGCGGGTTTACCCGGGCGAGCGGTATCGCCAGCAGCGCGATGACAGGAATCAATAGAACAACCCCTACGCGCCAATGAAGTTCCGACACAGCATTGGCATCTGTTGCACCAAACAATTCTGATGTTGGTATCGCTGTGCGGCGCTTTTTGCCCTGAATGAACGCACCACTCACTACCAGCTGACCATATTCTTCGTATTCGATGGACTGGTAATTCTTTTCTCCGGGTTTACCTTGATATCGCCGACCGTTGTTCAACACCAGGAACCGCCGTCCTGCGCCATCGACCTGAGTCTTGCCGCTGTCAGCGATGACCGTCACCGCTTGTCTAGGCTCATTGCCGGCCGCTTCTTTGTAGTCGTTAATAAATACTCGCGCCAATTCTCCTTCGTCCGATATGCCTTCCGTATAGGTTACCCGTTTGCCTGAAGCCAGCGTCTGGAAGCGACCTGGAATAAGCGTGTCGAATTCCGTGAGGCTATTCTGGTCACCAAAGAGTGTTTCGAGCCGTTGCTCACCCATGGGTTTAAGCCACAAAGAGATCATCGCCGTCATAATCATGACGGCCAGAGCCGTTAGCAGGGTCATCTGAATCAGCCGCCAGGTACTCATTCCACAAGCCTGGAGAACAATCATTTCACTGTCGACATGCATCCGGCCATGCACCAGCATAATAGACAGGAAGAAGCTGACCGGAATGATGAGCTCAAGAAAACCCGGCAGTCTATAGACCATGACAGCAAACAGGATTTCGCGGGACATTAGACCAGCGGCAGCATTCTCTAAATAACCACTGAATCGCCAACCCATAGAAATAACCAACACAATGCCCGCAACAGCAAACATCGTGATAAATATTTCACGGGCAAAATAGCGGAAAAGAATCACTTTAAGTGACCGGACATTCCATAACCGTTATATTAAGGCAGTAGTTCACGCGAAAAAATCCTCAGGAGTCACTATGAAGTATGGCACACGCACGGGTAATGCTGCGAAAGCCAGAACCCAATGCGTCATCGTTGGCGTATACGAAAACGGCCAGTTATCACCTTCGGCCAGGGTTCTGGATAAAGCAAGCAAAGGCTATCTGAGAAAAATCCTGAAACGTGATGACATCAGCGGTAAAACCAATCAAACACTGCTACTCCATGATGTGCCGAATGTCGGCGCCACACGAGTACTTCTGGTAGGGCTCGGCAACGAAAAATCCATGGACAGCGCGAAGTATGCAGACATAGCAAGAACTGTCATCGGCAAGATAAAGGCCACCTCAACTCGAACCAACTTATGCTGCCTGCTTGAAGTGGATGTCCCTGGCCGAAGCATCGATTGGAAAACACAAAAAATTGTCGAATCCTTCGAGGCCGGGCTTTATTCATTTACAAAAATGAAGGGTAAGCCACCAGTAAACACGGATTCCATCGAGTCGGTGGATCTACTCCTCGACGACAGATCCGAACTTGAAACAGTGCAAAGCGCAATCGCAGTGGGTAGCGCGCTGACCGCGGGTATCAGCTCAGCGAAGACACTGGGCAATCTTCCCGGAAACATCTGTACTCCCACCTATCTGGCGGATCAGGCAAAGCAACTTGCCAAAGATTATTCATCGATCACAACGAAAGTTATCGAAGAAAAAGAGATAGAGAAGCTGGGTATGGGCGCATTCATGTCTGTTACCCGGGGCAGCGTGCAACCCGGTAAGCTGATCGTCATTACCCATAAGGGTGGCAAGGCAAAAGAAGCACCCCATGTGCTGGTTGGTAAAGGCATTACATTCGACACTGGTGGTATTTCACTGAAACCAGGCGCCGCTATGCACGAGATGATCTGGGATATGTGCGGCGCAGCCAGCGTGTTTGGGACGATGGTCGCGATCGCTGAACAGGGACTGGCAATGAATGTTGTTGGCGTCATCGCAGCGGCAGAGAATATGCCGTCAGGAGATGCTTCAAGGCCAGGTGACATCGTAAAAACAATGTCCGGACAAACAGTAGAAATCCTGAACACTGACGCCGAAGGTCGGCTTGTGCTGTGCGACGCACTCACCTACATAGACCAGTTCAATCCCAAGACCGTCATTGATGTCGCGACGCTGACTGGCGCCTGTGTCATCGCCCTCGGCAGCCATGCCTCAGCAATGTACGCCAATGATGATGGTGTCGCGGCAGATCTCACCAAGGCCGGCGAAGACTCACTCGATCGGGTGTGGCGAATGCCGCTGTGGGAGGACTACCAGGCGCAGATCAACAGCGCATTTGCTGACATGGCGAATATTGGTGGCCGCGAGGCCGGAAGCATTACCGCGGCCTGTTTCCTTGCCCGCTTTACCAAAAAGTATCGCTGGGCGCATCTTGATGTCGCAGGCTCAGCATTCAAGGGATCCGGCCCGTCAAAAGGCTCAACCGGCAGACCCGTCAGTTTGCTGTTTGAATACCTGAACAACCTTGCTGCCTGAACCCGACACGCTGAAACCAGGAAAGGCGACTTTTGACCAGAATCGATTTTTACCAGACATCCGGCGACGAACATGCTTTTGCTTGCCGCCTGATTGACATGGTCTACAGGAAGGGCCGCCAAATTTATGTGCACACTTCGACTGAAGAACAGGCCAAGACCCTGAACGAGCAACTGTGGACCTTTAAGGAAGATAGTTTCGTGCCGCATTCGCTGCATTCTGAGGCAATGGACGTTCCCATCAAGATTGGCTTCGATCATGAGCCTGAAGAACACCAGGATGTGCTGATCAACCTTTCCGGGCAGATTCCGCATTTCTTTTCCAGGTTCGACCGGGTTGCAGAGATCGTCCCCGTCGACCAAAATAGTCGAAAATCCGCTCGTGAGAACTACGCCTACTACAAAGAACGCGGCTATGTTCTGAACTATCACGAGATTAGTTGACACAGGAAAAAAGGCCGCCCTGCGAAATATGGACGACGACGAAAACAATTCTGGCGTTACCCAGATTCCATTGATTCACGACCTGGTGTTCGACCCATCGCGGCCTCTTAAACCATCAGGCAAGCGTCCGCGGTCATCTCAAAGCCCATCCAAAAAGACCGGCCCGTATCCTCCCGGATATGATCCGGACACAGTTGATCTATTCAAAGACATTGTTGGCCCGGCTGAGTTCGCGAGTGAGGATGCCCGGGACACCCAGGAACCAGATGTCGCGCAGAAAACCGGCAACCCAACAACCAGGCTTGGCGAGAACCTTCGAGCAGAACTCAGTGATGAGCTGAACACAATTCTGAAACACCTGAAAGACCACCCCGAGAGCTGAACATGGACCACATCATCACCCTATCCTGCCCAGACAAATCCGGCCTGGTACTGGCCGTGTCGAGCTGGCTGGTAGCCAATTCATGTAACATCCTGGACAGCAATCAGTTTCAAGACGGGTCCAACAATACATTTTTCATGAGGGTTCACTTCGAGGGAGAAGCAACGCTCAAAGCGCTCGAGCATTCCTTCGAACCCGTCGCTGCCGGGAACCAGATGAGCTGGCAAATCTGGCCATGCTCGCAGAAACCCAAAGTCCTTGTCATGGTTTCAAAACAGGAGCACTGCCTGACTGACTTATTGTTTCGTGAGCAAAATGGCGAGCTCCCGATAGAAATCGCCCTGGTGGCCTCCAATCACCTTGAAACCAAACCAATCGCCGTTGCGCAAAACATAGACTTTAGGCACCTTCCGATCGACCCTGACTCAAAAACAGCACAAGAGAAGTTACTACTTGAGGAGATTGAGCGCAGGGAAATCAATGTCGTTGTGCTCGCTCGATATATGCAGATATTGTCGCCTGGGTTCTGCAATGCGATGGCGGGCAAGATCATCAACATTCATCATTCCTTTCTGCCTGGATTCAAGGGCGCAAAACCTTACCACCAGGCGTTTGAACATGGCGTCAAACTCATCGGCGCTACTGCCCACTATGTCACCGCCGAACTGGACGAAGGCCCTATCATCGAACAGGGCATCGAACGGGTCGGCCATCGAAGCACTGTCGCTGATCTGGTCAACGTTGGCAGAGATATCGAAAGAATAGTCCTCTCCAAAGCGGTCAAATATCATGCGGAGCATCGTGTACTGCTGAACGGCCACCGGACAGTGGTATTTCACTAACACCAGCGCCTTCCAGACAGGCCTCCAAAAAACTCACACCCCGTGTATAATCGCGCTTTCCCTGATTATCGAAAGCTTCCCAGCTTTTCCGATCCACAGGTTTCGACAACTTTTTTAGCGACACCATTAGATCATGAGCAAGTATTCACCTCAGGACATCGAACAATCCTGGTACCAGAAATGGGAAGAGAACAATTACTTCGCCCCCTCGGGTCACGGTGAATCGTATAGCATCGCGATTCCACCCCCCAACGTAACGGGCAACCTGCACATGGGACATGCCTTCCAGCATAGCCTTGTGGATTCACTGATTCGTTACCAGCGTATGAGCGGCAAGAACGCGCTTTGGCAAATGGGTACAGACCATGCCGGTATCGCAACCCAGATGCTGGTGACCGAACAACTTGCAGCCCAGGGTATCAAACCACTCGATATAGGCCGGGAAGCGTTCATCGACAAAGTCTGGGAGTGGAAGGAACAGTCCGGTGGAACCATATCCAATCAACTGAGACGCCTTGGTGCCTCTCTTCACTGGGAAACAGAACGATTCACCCTTGATGAAGGTTTGTCGGAAGCCGTTCTTGAGGTGTTCGTACGCCTTCACGAAGAAGGCCTGATCTACCGAGGCAAACGCCTGGTGAACTGGGATCCTGTTCTAAAGACATCGATCTCCGATCTTGAAGTTGAAAGCGAGGAAGAACAGGGCCATCTCTGGCACTTCCGCTATCCTCTTGCCGACGAACCGGGAGAGTTCCTGGTCGTCGCAACGACACGACCGGAAACCATGTTGGGTGATACTGCTGTCGCTGTCAGCCCGATTGATGATCGCTACAAGGCTCTGGTGGGGAAAGAAATTATCCTTCCTCTAACTGGCCGACGAATTCCAATCATCGCTGATCAGTACGTCGATATGGCATTCGGCACCGGGTGCGTCAAGATCACACCGGCCCATGACTTCAATGATTATGATGTCGGTCATCGTCACGACCTGCCGATCATTAACATTCTTAACGAAGATGCCAGCCTCAACGATGAGGTGCCTGAAAAGTATCGGGGAATGGACCGTTTCGAAGCTCGTAAGGCCGTTATCGCGGACCTCGACGCACTTGGTCTGCTGGAAAAGATAGAAGATCACACCATGGCCATCCCGCGCGGCGAAAGGTCCGGCGTCGTTGTTGAGCCTTTCCTGTCCGATCAGTGGTTTGTCGATATCAAGTCGCTCGCCGAACCGGCCATCAAAGCGGTCGAGGACGGCAAAATTGAGTTCATTCCGAAAAATGCAGAGAACATCTACTTCTCATGGATGAGAAACATCGAAGACTGGTGTATCTCCAGGCAGCTCTGGTGGGGACATCGAATTCCCGCCTGGTATGACGCCGATGGCAACATCTATGTAGGGCGCAGTGAACAGGAAGCACGGGATAAACATAATCTGGCTGCAAGCGTGGAACTTATGCAGGATCCCGATGTTTTGGATACCTGGTTCTCGTCTGCCCTTTGGACTTTCTCTACCCTGGGCTGGCCCGAACAGACCCAGGAACTGGAAACGTTTCACTCTACCGACATTATGGTGACAGGACACGACATCATCAGCCTGTGGGTTTCCCGCATGATCATGATGTCGATGAAATTCACCGGTGAAGTACCGTTCAAGAGGGTCTACATCCACGGCCTGGTGACCGATGCCACTGGCCAGAAGATGTCCAAGTCGAAGGGCAACGGCCTGGACCCGATGGATATCATCAACGGTATCAGCCTGGATGAACTCGTTGCCAAACGAACCGATAACCTGATGCAGCCGAAAATGGCCAAGCGCATAGACAAAGCCACCCGAAAGGAATACCCGGAGGGCATCACGGCTTACGGGACTGATCCACTTCGGTTTACTTTCTACTCGATTGCTACCCGCACCCGCACCATTCGTTTTGATATGAAAAGGGTCGAGGGATATCGAAACTTTTGCAACAAACTGTGGAACGCGGCTATTTTTGTATCCGGAAATATCAACGATAACGAATCACGACTGGGCAGCACAGACGTTGAACTGTCAACGATCGATCATTGGATCATTTCAGAATTCCAGAAGACTGCAGCGGCGGTGAACCTGGCCATGGAAACCTATCGCTTTGACCTGGCTGCGAAAGAAATTTACGAGTTTGTCTGGGACGAGTTCTGCGACTGGTATCTAGAACTGACCAAGCCGATATTAAATAGTGACGATGCTACCCAGGCACAGAAACTGGGTACCCAGCAGACACTCGCGCGAATACTAGAGTCTGTATTACGGCTGGCTCACCCGTTCTTGCCATTTCTGACGGAAGAACTCTGGCAGAAAGTGCCCTCAACAGTTCGTCTTTCTGGCGACACCATCATGCTGCAACCGTTCCCTGTTGCGGATGAAAAGCTTATAAGTGATGCGGCCAGCAAAGACGTCGACTGGTTGAAAACGGTCGTCACCGGCGTACGCAACATTCGCGGCGAGATGGATATCTCGCCAGCTAGGCAAGTGCCCATCCTGTTTTCGAATGGCAGTATCGAAGACCAGGAACGCCTGGACAAATTTAGCCGTGAACTTACGTTCCTGGCCAGGCCGGAGTCACTCACCTGGCTTGGTGACAACGCAGAGAAACCCATGTCAGCGACCGCACTGGTTGGTGAAATGGAACTGCTGGTGCCCATGGCAGGATTGATCAACAAGGAAGCAGAACTGGCCCGACTGGACAAGGAAATCGATCGCAAACAGAAAGATCGCGCGAAAACAGAAGGCAAGATTAACAATCCAAGCTTCGTTGAGAAGGCGCCTGAAGAAGTTGTTCAGAAAGAGAGAGACAAACTTCAGGACCTGGATTCCGCACTGGAAAAGCTAAACGAACAGCGAGTGAGCATTGACGAAATTTAGTCCGCGGTTCGAGTTCGATCTCACCAAGACTGACAAGGGATTCCAGGCTGAAGATATAGCTGAGCGCCAGGCTATAGCTGGCTGATTAGTGGTCCACCGTTAATATCACTTTACCCGTCGTTGTGTCCGAGCCGACAAGATCATGTGCATCCGCAATCCCTGTGATCGGAAATACGGCTTCGATGATCGGCTTAATTTCCTGATTCACAATTTTCGGCCAGACTTTTTCTTCCAGCTGAGCCATCACGACTGCTTTTTCTGTCACTGGTCGCGTACGCAAAGTAGACCCAATAATCCTCGCTCGCTTCATCATCATCTGCGCAAGATCGAGTTCCGCCTTGATACCGCCCATCAGGCCAATTAAAACCAACCGCCCTCCAAGGCCGAGCAAGCTGAGGTTGTCAGACAGGTAACCCGCACCCACCGGATCCAGGATGACATCAACCCCGCTTTCGCCGGCAAACGTCTTCGCGGTCTCAAGGAAGGATCCATCATGACGGTTGAATCCGCCACTGGCGCCAAGTTCGATACAGGCGCGCAGCTTATCTTTGGACCCAACCGTGACAAAACTGCTGGCACCAAATGCCTTACATAATTGAATGGCGGTCGTCCCAACACCGCTGGCCCCGGCATGAATGATGGTTTTATCACCGGCCTTCAGCCCTGCTTCTATGAACAGGTTCAACCAGGCCGTCGCAAATACTTCAGGCAATGCAGCGCCCTGCTCATCAGACAGGCCATCGGGAATTGGCAGCACGCTGCCCTCATGGGCAGAGGCGTACTGACTATAGCCGCCACCAGCCAGCAGAGCGCAAACCTTGTCACCGGCCTTGAATCGAGTGCAGCCTGCACCCACCTCGACAATTTCGCCTGCACATTCCAGACCCATGATTTCACTCGCACCCGGAGGTGGCGGGTAGAAGCCCTTTCGCTGCATCAGGTCAGCCCTGTTGATCGCGGTTGCAGAAATCCTGATCAGTACTTCATGATCACCGATTTTCGGATGATCAACTTCACCCCAGGAAAGGGAATGGTCTTCGTTAACAATGACAGCTTTCATAAGGTCAGCATCTAGTAATGGGGTGGCTTTTCGTCCTCTGCTGAACCGCCATCAGGAATCGATGACTCCAGTTTCCTGAATTGGCTCAACAAATGTTTGAGTTGATCTTCAAGCGCCATAATCTGTCTCTGTTGTTCCGACACGGCGTCATCAAGTTTTTGTAATGTGTCTTCCTGGAATGCCTGGCGTTCTTCCAGGAGAATAATTTTTTCTTCAAGGTATTCCGGCGACTCAGGCATCAGTAGCGCAATCTGACTTTGACACCCTGCTCATGCAGCCACTGCTTTAAACCGGACACCGTATAGTCGCCATAGTGGACCATAGAGGCAACGAGCGCTGCGTCCGCTTTACCTTCGGTAAGGACCTCAAGCAAGTGCTCCGGTTTCCCGGCCCCACCGGAGGCAATGACCGGAATTGAAACCGCTTCAGAGATCATTCGCGTCAGGTTAATCTCATAACCTTCCCGGGTTCCATCTGCATCGATCGAATTAACAACCAGTTCACCCGCACCTAGTTCTTCACCCTTGAGCGCCCATTCCAGCGCATCGACACCCATGGGGGTACGTCCGCCATTGATAATGACTTCGTAGCCACTCGGGAACTCCCTTGAAGTTTCGACCCTTAAAATATCCATCGAGAGCACTGTGTTTTGAGTACCAAACGCATGGGCACACTCTGCAATCAATTCAGGGCGCTTGACCGCAGCAGAGTTCACATTGATTTTTTCTGCGCCGGCCCAGAGCAATTTGTTGGCATCTTCAACCGTTCGCACTCCGCCACCGACCGAGAAAGGAATGTAAACCTGTTTCGCCACCTGTTCCACAACATCCAGCATGATGTTCCTGGCATCGCTGGAAGCTGTAATGTCATAGAACACCAGTTCGTCCAGGCCATCCTCGTAGTATTCCCGGGCCTTTGACACAGGATCACCAATGTCTTTCGTATCAACAAACTTGACGCTCTTGGCCAGCTTGCCATCTCGCACATCCAGACAGGCAATGATTCTCTTACTTAGCATGTTGCATCCCAATGTTTAAATGCACCAAGCAGCTTTAGACCCAGCGCACCACTTTTCTCCAGGTGGAACTGAGTGGCAAACAGGTTTTCCCTGGCGATCACAGAACAGAATGTCTTGTCGCCGTATTCTGTGGTTCCTACCATATGATTACTGTTGACTGGCCGAGCAAAATAGCTATGGACGAAATAGAACTCATCCCCTGACTGAATATTTTCCAACATCGGGTGTGGTCGATTGATCGTCAATTCATTCCAGCCGATATGTGGCACCTTAAGGGATCTATCGGAGAACTCGAATCTTTCGGACGCTCCTTCCACTAGCCCAAGGCAGGTTTTGTCGCCTTCCTCGGTATGCTCAAGCACAATCTGCAAACCCAGACAGATGCCCAGCAACGGTTTCCCTGTTGCATAGAAAGATTTTATTGCCTCATCAAGCCCCCGGTCGCAAAGGGTATCCACGGCACTCTTCGCCGAACCTACACCCGGGAAAATCAACTTGTCTGCAGCCGCAACGACAGCCGGATCAGCCGATATCTCGGCGTCCATACCGACATACTGACAGGCACGCTGAACACTGCGTACATTCCCTGCATCATAATCCACGATGACCAGCATAGAGACTCCACTAAAAGAGCGCGCATTATACCCTCACGGTTTTAGCATTACAGTGCTGGATGAAGCTTAAGCATACATTTTGATTGAGGTTTTTCAGGCGCGACATTACAGCGTATCGCTCTATCAAGAGCTCGCAGTTCATTGATTCTACGGATCAGGATTCCTCGGACCTGGTAATGATGTCGTACGTGACGAGAAAAGGCGTGCTACCAAAGCTGCCATCAGTTGTTCAATGTATTCTGGTGCCATAAAACCAGGTTGCTTGGGGTGTCACCACCAGGTTTCTAAGCGTATCGCCCAAGCCCAACCAATGGCAGTTCTCGTTCTGCCCAGATCGAAAGAATGCGCTAGAGGTGGTGACTTGATAACATCAAGTCTTCGTAAAATGGAAGAAGCAATATGCGGTTACCAACACTGGTGATGGTTCTATTCCTGCTTGGCGGTTGTCAGGAAGCATCTGAATCGAACAGTTCCCCCACCGCCCAGGATTCTGGTACACCAATTCTGGCAGTGCCGGCACCCGCTGGCCCGCGGGGAGAAAAGCACGCCCTGTTTGGTGACTTGCACGTGCACACCATGTACTCATTTGACGCTTTTGTGATGGGCACATTGGCATCGCCTGACGCTGCCTATGACTTTGCCAAAGGCGGAGTATTAACACATCCGGGCGGATTCGACATGCAATTAGATGTGCCCCTGGACTTCTACGCCGTCACGGATCACGCTTTCTACCTGGGCGCGTTACGTAGTATGACGGTTAAGGGCAATGCGCTGTACGAACATGAACTTGCTGAGGGCGTTCGCAATCTGTCTAATGAAAAATCCCGGGGGGCTGCGTTCGCCACGATGCTTGCGTTTCTTGGCTCAGAACGCCGTGCAGAACTCATTGACCCGGTGTCTTCAACCAGTGCGTGGGATGATATTAAGGCTGCCGCGAATCGCCACAATGATCCCGGTAAATTCACAGCTTTTCTGGGATATGAATACACCTCATCAGGCGATGCGTTTGAAAATCTACACAGGAACGTCATCTTTAAAGGGGATACTGCGCCGGACTTGCCATTTTCAAGACTGGACTCCAGGAACCCTGAAGAGTTGTGGCGATGGATGGATGAGCAACGCCTCGCCGGATACGAGTCGCTGGCGATGCCCCACAATTCAAATGGTTCCAATGGCTGGATGTTTAGTCTGACGGATTTTGATGGCAAACCACTCGATAGTGACTACGCAGATCTGCGTATGCGCAATGAGCGCCTGGTAGAAAATTCGCAAGTTAAAGGCACTTCAGACACTCACCCTGCTTTGTCACCCAATGATGAGTGGGCGGACTTTGAAATAATGAAAGTCAGAATCGCCTCGAACCTGGCAAGCCAACCACAGGGCAGTTACGTGCGCGAAGCGCTACGAAACGGCATCGAATTTCAGGCGAAGAAGGGTTTCAATCCATTTAAGTTCGGCGTGATTGGCTCAAGCGACACACACAATGCATCTTATGCGGGCGCGGAAGATAACTACTGGAGCAAGATTGGCAGGCTCGATGATGAACCCGTTGAACGCGGCTCAGTTCCGCTGGCACAACCCGCAGAAGATGGTTCAGTGTACCTTAAGACCTACCGAAACCAGTGGAGCGCCGGTAGCCTGGCTGGTGTCTGGGCAGAGGAAAACACTCGTACAGCTATCTACGACGCATTGCATCGCAAGGAGACGTTTTCAACTTCCGGTACCAGAATTCAGGTTCGATTCTTCGCCGGCTATGACCTGCCAGCACCAGATGCCAGTGACTTAATTGATAAAGCCTACGCTGGCGGTGTCCCTATGGGCGGTGAACTTGTGGCAGAGGCAGGCCAATCACCGAGCTTTTTGGTATGGGCGTTACAGGACCCCAATAAGTCCGCGCTGCAACGAGTGCAAATTATTAAAGCCTCCGTCCGTGACGGGAACTCCTCTGAGAAGGTTTTTGATGTCGCCTGCTCCGACGGAGCAAAGGTAAATCCTCAGACGCACCGCTGTCCCGATAACGGTGCCAGAGTAAATCTCACAGATTGCACCGTCAGCACGGGGGTTGGTGATCCCGAAATGCTTGTACGCTGGGTGGACCCGGAGTTTGACGAATCCGAGCACGCAATGTACTACGTACGGGCGCTGGAGAATCCAGTTTGTCGATGGTCAACGTGGGATGCGCTGCGGTCCGGCGTTGAACCGAATCCTGCCCTGTCTGCGACTATCCAGGAGCGGGCCTGGACTTCTCCGATTTGGTTCAGCCCAGCCTCAGAGTAGGCATGATGCGTTGGCTTCGTGAACCGGTTCTGTGGTTTTGTTTGATCGGAGCATTGCTGTTTACCGCCAATCATCTGCAACAGACGGATCGTATTGTTATTGATGATGCGGTGCGCGCTCGTATCTCTGCGCTATGGCAAGCACAAATGAATCAGCCGCCGACGGAACCTGAATTACAATCATTAGTTGATGCCTGGCTCCGGCAAGAGGTGTTGTACCGTGAAGCAGTGCGGCAGGGACTGATGGAGGATGACGATATTGTGCGCCGCAGACTTGTACAGAAGCTGGGCTTTCTACATCAGTTTTCCGAAGACACACCTGTGAGCCAATCTGAACTCGACGCTTACTACCAGGCGAACATTAAGCGATACACGCTGCCACAGCGATACAGTTTCAAACAGATTTATCTGTCGAACCCTTTATTGGTTGCATCTGTTCACTCCAGTCTGTTGGCCGGTGAGGACTGGCAAGACCTGGGCGGTGCCACGCTATTACCGCGGACTTACTTGTCCAAAAATGCGCGTGAAATAACTGTTTTATTGGGGGCCGAGTTCGCATCGCAATTGTCAGAGCTAGTAGCCGCGAGTTGGACAGGGCCTTATAAAAGCAGTTATGGACACCATCTGGTTTATCTCGAGGAACGCATCGCACCCGAGGCAACGCCACTTTCCTACATTACGACAAAAGTTCGCGCAGATCTGATCAGGCAGAAATCCGAAAAGGCCGCCGATGCTCTCTATAGGCAACTACTGAAGCGCTATGACGTGGTCCATCGTTAGATGAGATGGCTCGTTTTACTGGTGTGCGTGTCCTCCTGCCGGTTGTTTGCTCATGAAGTTCAGCCTGCTGTATTGCAGTTGACCCAGGCTGGCAATGGTGTCGATTGGGAAGTCCTGTTTAAACAGCCATACAAACAATCACGGATAGGAGGTGGCTCGTCCTCTTTAAGAGCATTCGATCTGGCCGTGATCACCAATTGTGTTGCATCCAAGGGGCGCCAGCGCACTAGCGGTGTGATGCTCGAGCAGAGGTTTACTCTGGAATGCATCGATGCGCCGCTGTCAGTGATGAGTATCAAAGGTATTGAGCAGACATTGGTCGACGTTATCGTTACCGTGAACTACAGGCAAGCGGCCACAACCCGTTACCTGTTGAATGCACGCCAGCCAACCATCGAGTTTTCATCTGACACCGCCGTCCCGATTTTCCTCTTACTTGGAATTGAGCATTTACTACTCGGTTTTGATCATGTGTTGTTTGTGCTGGTGCTTTTGTATCTCGTGCCTGGTTGGAAAACCCTGCTTGGCGTGGTGACAGCATTCACCGTTGCGCATTCGCTGACGCTTGGTTTGTCAGCATTTCAGTTGATCACCATACCTCAGGCGCCGGTTGAGGCACTAGTCGCTCTTAGTATTGTACTGCTGGCGCGAGAAGCGTTATCTTCAAAGCGCACGCTGATACGCGCCCAACCGTGGTTAGCAGCATTTGCATTCGGCCTGCTGCATGGCCTGGGGTTTGCGGGCGCATTGTCAGCAATTGGATTACCGGATGAAAATGCAGTTGGCGCATTGTTCCTGTTTAACGTTGGCATCGAGCTTGGACAGCTGACGATCCTCGGTCTGGTGTTTGCTTTGGTTTTCGTTGGCGCCCGATTTGGCCTAAAAGTGACGTTGCATTCATGGCAGCCCATGGGGTTAATGCAAGTTCCCTTGTATCTGGTGGGTGGGATATCTACGTATTGGTTTGTTGAGCGATGTGTGCAGATAGTGGGTTAGCGGGGCATTACCCAGGTCTTCACAAACCAGTATTTCGTTTTGTATCACAATAGTGATACAGTTTGTATCATGAAAATAAGCGTTCAAACCAGCATTGCAGCACCAGTCTTCCAGCAAATTGTCGACCAGGTCCATTTCGCTATTTCTGCCGGTGAATTATTGCCTGGTGAGCGCCTTCCCAGCATCCGCGCTGTCGCAACGGAGCTCGGCATTGCGCCGAATACAGTGGCCAAGGCTTATCGCCAACTGGAATTTCGCGGCCTGATTACCGCGCACGACCGTTCAGGTTACTCGGTTCTGGCAGCAGTACCCGACAGCCGCTATCAGGCCAGGGGTGTAAGCGCGGACAAGACGGAAGTCCATAACGCCGTGGATAAACTTGAACAGGGCCTCTTTCCAGGTGCGTTCTGCAAAGTGACCGAAGACTTCCTTTCCGGTGACCCTGCAAAGTGCAATGTTATTCATGCCGATGGTGCGGGAACAAAATCGATAGTCGCCTACCTTTGGTACAAGGAAACCGGTGATGCTTCTGTCTTTCGCGGCATCGCACAAGACAGTATTGTCATGAACCTGGATGACCTGCTTTGTGTTGGCGTGAACGGCAGGATCCTTATTTCCAATACTGTTAACCGCAACGCACTGAACTGCCCGGGAGAAGTTATTTCCGAGCTCATCGACGGCACTGAAGCATTTCTCGAGTCCATGAGAGAACATGGCATCAACATTTATTCGGGTGGCGGTGAGACGGCAGACGTCGGCGACCTGACAGGAACCCTGGTTGTGGATTCCTGTGCAGTGGCGGTCATGGACAAGGCAGATGTCATCACAAACGATATCACCCCGGACCTTGCGATCATCGGGCTATCTTCTATCGGCCAGGCAAATTACGAACAACATGCCAACAGCGGTATGGGCAGTAACGGCCTGACAAATGCGCGCCATGACATGCTTTCCTCCCATTACGCCGACAACTATCCTGAGGCTTTCGACGCCAACCTGGACCCTTCACTTGTTTACTGCGGGCCATATCGACTGTCTGACTCACTGCCTGGCAGTGAGTTTTCCGTTGGCGAGGCCATCCTTTCACCCACAAGAACCTATGCCCCAGTCATCTATCAACTAAGAGAAGCACTGGGGGATCATGTTAAAGGGGTCATTCACTGTTCCGGTGGTGCGCAGACAAAATGCCTGCGGTTCGGCACCGGCGTACATTACATCAAGGATAGTCTCTTCGAGGTCCCGCCTCTGTTCTCCGCGATTCAGGCTGTCTCTGGAACCGGATGGGAAGAGATGTTTAAGGTTTTCAATATGGGACACCGGATGGAAGTTTACCTGCCCCGGACAAAAGCAGATGAAGCAATACGGATTGCATCCGGGCTCGGTATCGACGCAAAAGTGATCGGACATACAAAAGTGGCGGATGGCCCCAACGCACTCACACTGACCGATACCGCCGGACGCCAGTTCCGGTACTAGCCAAGATTCAGCTGGCGGTAGCCAATCCAACTCCACAGTATTATCCTATGTCACCACCATCGCCGGCTGACCTAAAATCCGGCGTTCGATCTGCTAAGAGGAGTGTTGGCCAATGGCCCAGATAGAATTTGAAGAATGCTTGCGAATTCTTGTAGAGAAGGAGGGCTCTGACCTTTATTACAGTGTCGGCGCACCCCCGTCCGCCAAGTTTCATGGCACCCTGAATCAGATTTCCGATATTCCCATGCTGCCAGGTGAAATCGCAGTAATCGCCAACAGTGTGATGACTGAAGAGCAGCGAAATGCCTTCGAGGATAACCCTGAGTGTAACCTCGCTATTTCCCGGAGTGGCCTTGGCCGGTTTCGGGTCAACATTTTCAAACAGCGTAATGAATACTCCATGGTCATCCGGCGACTCGGTGACAGCCTGCCAAACCACAAAGACCTGGGACTGCCTCCCGTTCTGCCAAAGCTCATCATGTCCAAGCTGGGTCTAATACTGTTTGTTGGCGGAACCGGTTCCGGTAAGTCTACATCCATGGCTGCGCTAATTGATTACCGCAACCAAAAATCCAAAGGGCACATCATCACGATTGAAGACCCTGTCGAATTCACGCATCCCCATAAGGGTTGCATCGTCAACCAACGTGAAGTGGGTTCTGACACCAACAGTTGGCATGAAGCATTGGCCAACACACTGCGCCAGGCGCCTGACGTGATACTGATTGGTGAGATACGGCACCAGGAAACCATGGAGCATGCCATGGCCTTTGCAGAAACAGGCCACCTTTGCCTCTCTACCCTCCACGCTAATAATTCTAACCAGGCGATGAACCGGATAATCAACTTCTTCCCTAAAGAACGTCACACCCAGCTTCTAAAGGATCTGTCACAGAATCTGCGAGGCATCATTTCCCAGCGCCTGGTTAAAACAGTCGACGGTAAACGTGCTGCGGCGATTGAAATACTGCTGGGGACCCCGCGGGCTGCTGACCTTATTGCAAAAGGCGATGTCGGTTCTCTCAAAGAGTTAATGGAGAAATCACCCGAACAGGGTATGCAGACCTTCGATATGGCCCTGTTCAAACTCTATAAATCAGGGCAAATCACACTTGAGGAAGCATTAAAAAATGCAGACTCCAAGAACAACCTCCGATTGAGAGTCACTCTGGACGCTAAGAAACCTCAGGGAAAAGGCAAAGAAGCAACCAGCCAAGCAGCACCACCCAAAGCAGCCACACCGCCGCGCGCCAAGTTTAACGTGGCGGGGGAGAAACCAGCCAAGGAAGAGGCACCAGCCGAAGGTATGGAAGGGTTCTCCCTACTGTCCATCGAAGAAGAAGAAGAAGAAAACCCATCGGATTAGTTCAGCTTCTCAGACAATGACTGGTAAAAGTTAGAGACGATAGGAAGGGAATAGGTCGACTTTCGCGCGACGAAGCGGACAGGCCTGTGAAGGCCTTTTTCCCCAAGGTTGATCAGGCAGGATTCCGGCACTTTAAGCGTCTTCGCAACACCAATAGGCACCATCCCGTGACCAAACCCCGCAATAGCCATCTGCGCAACACTGAAAAATGATTCCAGGGAAACTTCCCGCTTAATTCGGAGCTTCCCGACCTCATCCTGGAATGATCTCCAGGCACCCGAATAGTCCTCGATTGTTATGACACCCAACTCGCCGCGGCTGGGAAACGTTATGGGTTCCAGACCAGACGGGATAATGACCATTGGCTCCATGGTAAGGACTTCAGATTGAAGATCGGTATCCAGCGTGTCGGACCCGGTACAGACGCCAACCATGAATTCACCGGAACGAATCCGGTCAAGCACAACCGGTGTCCGGTGAGTGTGGAACACAAAGCTCACTTCAGGCATATCGGTTCTAACCTGGTAAAACACTTCCGGGCCCCAGGACGACAAAATGGCATCCGATACCCCAATGACCAATTCACCCTTACCGCTCGCCACTTCATGGATAAATAAATCCCTCAATTCCGACAGAACCGGAGAGATCTTGTCGACCAGGTGCTGGCCGTGTTGGGTAAGCTCGACTCGCCGGCCCTTCTTCTGGATCAGCTTCCGATTGTAGTAACGCTCAAGCGTAGAGATTCGCTTACTCACCGCAGACTGCGTGATGCGAAGCTCGGTACTTGCTTCCATCATGGTGCCGGTACGTGCAAGCGTCAGTAGGGTTTCCAGGTTCTCAATCATGTATTCAATCCAGGGACACTCATTCCACAGATTCATTAATTCCAAAGTTGCATGCATTGTATTCCAACGATTCTCTTTTCTCATCTATAAAGAACACGCAGACTGCGCCTAATGACTTACTTACTACTTGTTCTTGCAACTCTTGCGACCAGTATCATCTCAGGCGTCCTCAGTATGGCGGGTGGAATGATCCTGATGGGCGTGTTCGGCTTCTTCCTGTCAGTACCTGCAGCTATGGTGCTTCACGGGGTCGCGCAGACTTTTTCCAACGGCTCACGGGTCTGGCTCTATAGGCGCCATATAAAATGGCGGGTGCTGGGCTACTACTCTATCGGCGCATTCGCAGTTCTTGGCCTTTTTGCAACACTGACATTTGTACCCAGCATTGGACTGGTTTTTATCCTGATTGGCTGCTTCCCTTTTCTCGCACTTATTTTGCCAACGTCCATCAATCTGGATATGGAGCGGGGTCCTGTGTCTTTCTTTTCAGGCGTCATCGTCACAACCGCGCAGATGTTGGCCGGAGCATCAGGACCGGTACTGGATATCTTTTATGTAAAAAGCGAGATGTCGAAGGAAGCCATTCTGGGTACCAAAGCAGTCACCCAGACTCTGGGGCATATCCTGAAGTTGATTTATTACGCGATCATCATGACCATCGCCAGCGATCTGATTCCTGTCTGGGTAATTCCCGCTGTAGTCGCTGCTGCAATACTTGGTAATTACTGTGCAAGCCTGCTCGTCACCCGCATGAGTGACCACCAGTTTAAAAAGATTGGCCGCTACGTCATCAGGTTCATCTGTGTCATCTACATCGGCAAAGGTGTTGCAGAACTGATTTAGGCAGACTCGCCAGCACTGTCAGCAACAGGTTTAATGACAAAGAGCAAATCCCCCTCGTTAACCTGTTGGCCGGTAGTAATGTTGATTCTGGTTATCTCGTATCGACCATCACCGGCGTACAATTCACCATCATCCCCGGAGAATGTATTGAGATTGACCGGCGTGAACATCTTCATCGCTTCAAGCTGGCACAAAACATCGTCCGTCCCCACCACATCACCAACGTTGACATACTCAGGCTCTGATGGTGAAGGTGTTCTGTAGAAAACACCCGTCGATGGTGACAGCACCTTTAACTCATCGCTGTCATCGATCTTCAGCATTTCGATACTCAGGCCGGAACCAACGGAGCCCGACGCTTCCTCAATTTCCTTGATCAGGTCTTCCGCATCAATTCGATCAAGATACGCAGGCAGGTAGCCAGTATCGTATTCGCCGCCCAGAAAGACATCATCCCTCAGGATTCTCTTTATCAGTGAGATGTTCGTACAAATACCGTTGATCACTACCCGATCAAGATACTCAGCCATTTTGTTAACAGCATCGTTTCGGTTTTTGCCATGACAAATGATCTGGATGATCAGAGAATCATAGAAAGGCGAAACCACCTTGCCGTCACCCGCCATAGAGATAAGCTGGATGTGGTCCTCCTCAGGCAGCACACATTTTGTGATTTCACCTGGCGTCGGGACAAACGAGACACTACCATCAGCGTCTAATACTGCTTTTTCGGCATTGACCCGCACTTCCAGGCCATAGCCCTTCCCGAGGAATTTCATCTTCTCGATTGAATCACCGGACGCGATCTGGAATTGCTTCTCAACGATATCAACACCCGTCACCACTTCTGTCACCGGATGCTCAACCTGAAGCCGGGTATTCATCTCCATGAAATAGATCGCATCGCTTGGAACATCGTATATAAACTCAACGGTTCCTGCGCCGGTGTAGTTCACCGCATCGGCAATCTTCTCGGCATAGGATAGTACTTTCTCTCTCCATTTCTTTGGCAGCATGGTAGAACCGGATTCTTCCATCAGCTTCTGGTTGTTTCTCTGCACGCTGCAATCTCGAATGCCAATCACTCGCGTGTTTCCATGCGTGTCTCGTAGCAACTGGGCTTCGATATGACGGAGGTTGGTGACAAACTTTTCAATATAGAGGTCACCATTGCCAAAGGCAGCTTTTGCTTCGGTGGTCACCTGGTGAAACAGTTGGTGCAGTTGCTCCGGCTTGCGAACGACCTGGATGCCTTTACCACCGCCACCGTGAACAGCCTTCAGCAGTACCGGGTAGCCGATCTGTTCAGAAATCTCGGCTGCCTTTTCACTGGAGTCGACAATACCGTGGCTGCCGGGTACCACTGGCACATCAATGCTCATCGTTGTGTTGATGGCGTTGGATTTGTTGCCCATGGTTTCCATAGACATGACACTTGGCCCAATAAAATTAACGCCATGCTTACGAACAAGGTCTGCAAAGTTCGGGTCTTCAGAAAGAAAACCAATGCCCGGATGCAGGGAGTCGACCCTCTCAGCATCAGCAATGCTGATAACCGACCTGGCATTCAGGTAACTTTCATCGGAGGTATTACCACCAATGCAGACCAGCGAATGTTTAGGGTCGTCACTCACCATGTCAGCCGGCACAGATTCCATATCCGGGTCTGACTGGATCAGGACCACCTCATGACCGAGCGCCTTGGCTCTTGAGACCAGCTTGACGGCTGTACATCCCCTTGCATGAATAAGGACTCTTTTAACGGGTCGAATCAGCTCTTCTTCTTTGGGGATATTAAGCTCGACCAGTGGACGCTGGGCTTCCAGGACGCCCGACATGACTCGGTCAACAACCTGCTCCACAGTTTCACTGGGCACAGGAATGGTCGGGTCAATTTTCCTTAACTCAACATCGTGATCTTCAGAGAACGGATGCTTCACCAGTCCAGCCATAGAACCTTCGTTAAGCGACAGGTAGTTACTTAACAGACACTGGTAGGGCAAATTGCGCTCTACGACAGCCTGACCGGCAAATGGCATTCTTGCGCCGCTCAGGTAGTAGGTTTGTACCAGCGGGTGGGTAACAAAACTTGCCTGGGCACCACCGGTACAATGTCCGAACCCGAACATGATGATGGGCAGATCATTGTCCCGGATAAATCGGGTAATACGGTCGTTAATAGCAGCCATGGTAAAGAGCGCGGCGGCTCCTTCTTTGGTCTGCATGCCGCCCGATGAAATAAAGCATATAACCGGAAGCCGCTGCTTCGCGCACTCAACCAGCAATTGGCAAAATCGGACGCAGTCCGAGTTATCAATACTGCCTGCCTGGAACGCCACATTAGACAGAACCAGCCCTGCACGGTAACAACCCTTCTCGGTTTTAAAATCACCGGTACCTGTAATCAGGCCATGAGGTCGAACGCCCGCCTTAAGGGCCTGCTCAATTGAAGGCCTGAACGTCGGGAAGGAGCATGGGTTAGCTGACATCAACGAGCCACCTATCTCTTCAAAATGCTCTACGTACTTCTCAATGATCGTCTCAAAGCTGGTGCGCTTGGATCTGTTTTCCTGGTTCAGGAACTCGTTGAACAGAAGGTCGCGATAGGCGATGGTCAGTCTGTTCCAGAAATCTTTTCTTCGCCCAATTCGAACTGGCTCAATCTTCCCTTCAAATTTTCTGCCAGTTCGGCGTGATGAGTAATATTCAGGCAGGACCTTTTCAAAGAAGAAACTGACCACGACAAACAAAGTATCGGACTTGTCTTTGTGAACGACCCGAATCCATTCCTCGACTGATTTCAGAAAATTCATACAACCTGAATGACCGGCAAGCTCTTCCATCCAGCCAGAGAAAGACTGCTGAACATCTGCCGCGGTGAAACCTTTAAACGCTTTGAGCTTCAGCACATCCTGGATAGATTTATCCAACAGACCAGCCACAAAATCCCGTTGCATGCGTTTGGATTCGTTTGCTTCCCTCGCCATCGAGACCAGGTCCGCGATCATATTATCGTACACAAAGTCGAACAGGATCAGGTTTCTGCAAGTGCCAATAAACTCTTCACGAATGTCTTCATCCAGAATGACGTCCAGAATATCCACATCGGCACCTGGCTCTGTGTCGCTTGTGTCTGATTTTCGCTCAACATGGGAACCCAATGCATCTTCAAGAAGTCGGCGATTTAGCGGCGTGACTGACGCGCCCTCACCGGCGACCAGCTCAGTGCTGGCTGCAGAAAGATTGACACCCGCCAGTCTTTCCTCATCGTACAGAGATTCGCCTTCCAGGATAATGTTCAGCTCTGATAATAGCTGGGCCAGCAGGAAGACCTCGTTCTTCTCTTCAATATAGGAAACATCGAACAGCTTTTTACCTTCGAAACTGAATCGGGCCTTGAGGTCACGCCTAAATGGGTCGGTGGCCTCGGAGAGAGTTTTTAGCAACCCCTTGACGTCTTTGACATCCCCGGTCGCCAGGAAGTAGCTGCTGGTCTGCGTGTCACCGAGATGCTGGATTAATGCGCTGAGGTTATCCTCTGCGCTCGACTTCCACCTGTTATAGAGGTGAAGGCCAGACATCAGGCAAATTTCCTTTTTCGCCGAGTCAAAGTTTGCCTGTGGCTCACCAAAAATGAACTGGGCAATTCGACCGCGCTCAGCACCAGTTTCCTCGCGTTTATCCTGGAAGTTTTTCCAGGCTTTGTTAAGCGAATCTTCGTACAGGACTTTATCCGGATCCTGAAGCCAGCCCAGGAAGGCAGTGCGGCGCTCACGATGGATACGCTGCGAGAGTTCCCCCTCGGGGACCTCCGCGTCAACCAGACGCCCGTACTGGGTAACGGTTGTACTCTGGATTCTCCGGCGCAGGCCCAGGTACCTCAAGTATCGAAAAGCCACACCAAACACGTTTGGATATTCGGTGGGGGAGGTTCGGAGCTTCAATGTCGAACTGGCATGCACCGCCGCCATTGTCGGGCTCAGGTTGAAGTAGCGGTTGATATTGCGATGGTAATGATCCAGCACTTCGGGATGCTCAGAAACAAACTTCTTGGTGCCCTCCTCGATAGAGGTGATACCTGAAACTATTGCATTTCGCAGGTTTTCAATTTTCCCAATTTCACCTGGATCGTAATCAACGATGCCGTCAATGTTCCCCTGCTTGTACAGCTCATAAGAAGACACGCCAACAAATTTGGCGCATTCCTGCCACGACAGGTTGTATCGCCTAACTAGGCTGGCAAGGCTCTTGGGGTGAATGGTGTTGAACACCCCGGTTCGCAGTGACAATAGGAGGTTGCTGGACGCTAAGGGAATCGCGCCACCGGAATATCCCTGACCAATGATGATACCGAGTGTCGGGACGTCGACATTACAAAGTTCAGCAATCAACCCTGATATTGCGTGCGCCTGGTTGTTTCCATTGGCCTCTTCATACGGATCCGCGCCAGGCGTATCCATAAAAGTCACAATGGGCATTGAACGAACACCAAATTCGCTCGCGAGTTTTGCTGCAGCGTTATGGTGCTCCGGCCCCCAGACGCCGGTTACATGAGCCCGGTTTTGTGTAATCAGGCCAATTCGGCGTGGTGTCCCGTTGAAATCAAACTCGAGTTCAGCGGCATACATTGGACCATTCTCAACTTCGTTGAATATGGGCACGTCCAAAGCCCTGACAATTTCCTTTGAACCAGGACGAGTCGACTCTTCGGTTGGCGCGACAGTTGCCTCGATATAGGCATCTACCTCCATATTACGAAGGCTATCCAGCTCTTTCTCGATTTGTTGTTCTGCCAGCAAGCCCCGCATAACTGATGCCGGTTCTTTACGGGGAAACAACGAGAAGTCCTTCGCCAGACTTTCGGCATTCAAATACAACTGATCAACGGAGGTGGGTTCTTGTCCCATACTGCAAATATTCCAAAAAAAGACGGGAAAACTAGCTCAATGCCGGAAAGCTAGCCTACTTCAAAGCGTCAGTTCTTTCAACGAAATCGCTGTTGAATTAAGACCTAACTTTATGATTTTTGTCGGTTTTTCAGCTTTTCGTGCTCATCCGTCAGGTCTCTGTCAGGGGTATTTTACCAATCTTGCCCTGCCATTCCCGAGGGCCAGTGATATGGACGGACTCACCACGACTATCTACCGCCACAGTCACCGGCATATCTTCTACTTCAAACTCATGCATAGCCTCCATACCGAGGTCTTCAAACGCCACTACCCGCGCGCTGCGAATGGCTTTGGAAACAAGGAATGCCGCGCCACCTACCGCCATCAGGTAGACCGCTTCATGCTTCCTGATGGCATCAATCGCTATCGGGCCGCGTTCCGCCTTACCGATCATCCCGAGGATGCCGGTATCCTCCAGCATCATTTCTGTAAAGCCGTCCATCCTGGTGGCCGTCGTCGGCCCCGCGGGCCCAACGACCTCATCTCCAACCGGATCAACAGGCCCAACGTAATAAATAAATCGCCCTTTCAGGTCTACGCCATCCGGCAGGCCCTCGTCTCTGATTCTTTTGTGCGCCGCATCTCGTCCAGTTAGCATCTTGCCTGACAGCAGAACCGTTTCCCCTGGCTGCCATTCCTTCATTTCATCCTTTGTGACCGTATCGAGATTCACCCTTCTGGCACCAGGGCCGGCTTCCCAGGTAATCGACGGCCAGTCATCAATATTCGGCACCTCAAGCTCGGCTGGACCAGTACCATCGAGGGTGAAATGTGCATGCCTTGTGGCTGCACAGTTCGGAATCATCGCCACAGGCAGGTTGGCAGCATGCGTTGGATAATCGAGGATCTTCACATCCAGCACTGTCGTCAGGCCACCCAGACCCTGGGCACCAATGCCGAGAGAGTTCACCTTGTCGAAGATCTCCAGGCGCAGTTCCTCAACTCGGTTGGCAGGCCCTTTCTTCTGCAGATCCTGGATATCAATAGGATCCATTAGGGCTCGCTTGGCCAGCAACATCGCTTTCTCTGCCGTCCCTCCAATACCTATACCCAGCATTCCAGGCGGGCACCAGCCGGCGCCCATCGTAGGCACTGTTTTGATAACCCAATCGACGATACTGTCTGAGGGATTCAACATGACAAACTTCGCTTTCGCCTCTGACCCACCACCTTTCGCTGCGACACGCACTTCAACCTTATCGCCGGGCACAATTTCTGTGTGAATGACCGCAGGAGTATTGTCTTTGGTGTTTGTTCTCCTTCCCGCTGGATCTGACAGTACCGAAGCCCGCAACACATTTTCAGGCAGCTTGTAGGCGCGCCTTACACCCTCATTAATCATGTCTTCCAACGAGAGATCCGATTCAAACCTGACATCCATCCCGACAGACAGGAACACATTGACGATTCCCGTGTCCTGGCAAATTGGCCGATGACCTTCTGCACACATCCTTGAGTTGATCAGGATCTGCGCCATGGCATCGCGAGCAGCTGGAGATTCTTCCCTCTCATACGCCTCGGCAACCCCCCGAATGAAATCCGGCGGATGGTAATAGGAAATGTACTGCAGCGAGTCCTGAATGCTTTGGATCAGGTCCTCTTTGGTTATGACCGTCATAAGATTGTCCCTCTTATAAAAAATCAGGCTCAGCTAGTCACCGTACATGTAACGTATCAGGGATTCGGCTACACAAACCGGCTTGTCATTACCTTCTACTTCTATAGTCACCTGACGTTTTACCTGGATGGTATTTGCGCCTTTCAATTCCGCAGACATTAGCGTGTGACGGGCCCGAACTTTCGAGTTAACAGGAACGGGCGCAGGGAATCGAACTTTATCCAGGCCGTAGTTTACTCCCATGAAAACACCTTCGAGGGCCTCTGGACGAAGCGGTGCGATGGATCCGCCTAAATGCACAATGAGCGACAGGGTCAGGAAACCATGCGCAATCGTGACCTTGTAAGGTGACAACTGCGCAGACTTTTCAGGGTCGATATGAATAAACTGGTGATCCAGTGTCGCGTCAGCAAACAGGTTGATCCTGTCCTGGTCGATTACTAACCATTCACCGACACCTTCTTCCTGGCCCTCAATGCTCTTGTAGATTTCCAGAGCCTTAGCTGCTTTTTCTGACATGATTTGTTCACCTTAATTATTGAAATGTGGTTATTAAAAAGTTGCTATTGAAAAAAAATGCAGGATATCACATCCGTTTCAGAGGTTTCCTAGTTACGCCAAACCCATTAGCATGTACTAACACAGTCGATATAAACCATGAACCCAGCCCCGAAGATCACCCTAACTATTGCATCTGCCGCCATCTTCTTCGGTTGTTGGGTTCTGTTGATTCCCGCCCGGCAGGTACCAGCATATCTTCCCCCTGCCGTTATCCCGGCTCAACAAAAGGGGCCTGTTTTCGACGCCCATTGGGTCTCCAACAACGAAACCAATGAAGCACATAGCGCCAGCATTGCCATCACCGACGGGAAGCCTGTAGCGGTCTGGTACGGCGGCACCGAAGAGGGACATCGTGACGTCGCCATTTTCAGCTCAAGCTTCGATGGCAAGTGGGCTACCCCGCGGGTAATTGCGGACCGAAATTCAACCGAACAGGCGTTGGGCCGGTATATCCGCAAAGTCGGCAACCCCACCCTCTATTCATGGCCCGACGGTCGGCTCGGCTTGTACTATGTCTCAGTTTCGATTGGCGGCTGGGCAGCCAGTTCCATCAACTACATGGAATCATTCGATCAGGGCATGCAATGGACCAGCCCAATCCGCCTGGTCACTTCGCCTTTCCTGAACATCAGCACACTGGTCCGCACGAAAGGGTTACCCCTGTCAGATGGAGGAGTGCAGCTACCCGTTTACCATGAGTTTCTGGGTAAGTTTTCAGAAACCCTGACACTCTCGAGCGACCTCACAGTCATGGACAAAGTCCGGATCTCACGAGGGAAACATTCACTACAGCCGGCTATCACCAACCTGGATGAATCTTCAGCCATTGGCCTTTTGAGATATTCCGGAGATCCACCTGGCAGGGTATTGAGCGTATTTTCACAAGACGCTGGCGCTCACTGGTCGACGCCAGTCAGGACAGAACTTCCCAACCCCGATTCGGCTGTTTCAATCATCAACCCTGGAAACGGGTATCTGCTCCTTGCCTTAAATGACCTTGAAGATGGGCGCCACCGGCTGAGTCTTGCCATGGGCTCAGCGGATGAGTGGACAATCGTGAAAGTGCTTGAGGAAGAAACCGCAACCAACCTTGACCACGAATATGAATTCTCGTATCCCTCCATGACAATCGGCCCAGATGGGTTCATTCATCTGGTTTATACCTGGAACCAGAAGCGTATCAAACACTTACGGTTCAACCGGGAATGGCTTGAGCGACCATAGGCGGGCAAATTCAGGTCCCTGATGTCTCTATCCAAGCAGGGCTGAGGGCTCTCTATACCAGCGGGCTGAGGGCTCTTTATAGCTGAGGGCTCTTTATCAAAACAGCGCTGAAGGCTCTATACCAGCGGGCTGAGGGCTCTCTATCAAAACAGCGCTGAAGGCTCTATACCA
>DTZW01000036.1 GCA_012961165.1 Gammaproteobacteria bacterium
TTAATTTCAGGTAATGTCAGGGGAATTGATTCAATAATATGAAGGTGATTTTAAAGGGCTTTATCGACGTTCCCGGGGTAGATATAGATCGCGTAATGGCTCAAATACCGACCCATGCCGGTCTTACGCGAGCAGAACCGGGTTGCTTGAAATTTGAAATCAGGCAGAGAGAAAATAATGAATTACGCTTTGATGTTTATGAAGAGTTCGTTGATCGGCAGGCGTATTGGTTTCATCAACAGCGGCTCAAGGACAGTGACTGGGGGAGGACGACCGGCGATGTTAAAAGGCATTACACGGTGACTGGATTAGATGATGAATAACCCGAAATCAGGTGATGTCCACATTGCTGCCCGCAGGTCTGTGCAGATGAAGCTGTTCGCTTTGTTAGAACCTGGCTCAATTCGCTTTTTGAGCTGGTGATTGTTTCGCATTTCCCATGCTTACCGGAAGGGCTCCAGGTGATGGTGGAGCCAGCGTCTGCAAAAGATCTTGAAGAGATCTGCAGGCTGATGGACTCGGCTTTTGAGACGCTCGCGCCACATGGCCATGAGATCAGTAGTGAGGCGGAATCACGGCTGGTGAGAGGACTTATTAATGATGGTGATGTTCTGTTCAGTCTGGTCGCAAGATCAGACCTGATACTGGGTAGTGTGTTTGTCTCTCGTTTGCGTTTAGTTCCTGATGTGGGGCTGCGCTGCGCTGGTATCGCGCCATTAGCCGTATTGCCGAAATTCCAGTCAAGTGGAATTGGCACGCTGCTGATGCAGGCTGCTATCAGACTAAGCAGAAAGAAAAAGCTGGATGCTTTGTTTCTTCTCGGAGATCCTGCCTACTACAAGCGGTTTGGATTTACCGTGTCTCGCATCGGCAGTGAATACAGTAGCAGCCATTTCCAGGAACTGGCATTGACCGAGGGCTGCTTAAGTCAACTCAGTTGTCGGGCTGAATATGCTGCTGCTTTTTCAGAGCCCCCAGTTGAGTGAACGCGATGCTGATTAGTCGTGAACAGAAGGAGACGTTTCAAGACAGGGGACTGATTAAGCTTGAGCAGAGGCTCCCGGTATCAGTTATCGAACCTGCCCGGCAATTGGTGTATGAGAAACTGATTGCAGCCGGGTTGTGCAATGAAGACGGTTGGATCGGTCCAAAGCAGGGAAACCAGGGCCAGTTTAAACTGAAATCCCTTAAACAGTGCTCTCATTCCAGAGTGTTCAGGGCGATAATTACCGATGAAATAAAAGCCTGTCTGAGTGAACTGGCAGGCAGACAGCTTAATATGACGCCCCCTCATAGCCAGTTATTGTTCACGGCGCCTTTCACCAGCGTAATGGGTGCTTATACGGGGTGCTGGGATGTGCCTTA
>DTZW01000037.1 GCA_012961165.1 Gammaproteobacteria bacterium
CATCCGGGGCGACCAAGAGTCGGCATGTTCGCCCACACGGAAGAACTCGGCGTTCCAAACGGTGTAAAGATCGTTGAAATATTTAATGGTGGCAGCCGCGACAATGAAGACCAGATCGCAATCGATAATGCCGAAAATCTGGGCTACCAGGGTATCGGCGGCAGCGACTCGCACATTGTGAGCCACATTGGCCGCTGCGGCACAGCATTTACAAACGACATTAACGAGATGGCTGACCTGGTATCTGCACTGCAGGCCGGCGAATTCAAGGCCATTAACTTTAAACACTAGATAAGGCTTTTTTACAAAGCTTTTCATTTTTAGGGGATTACTTTTGGACGCTGATATCGAGGAGATTCGAGAAAAGTTCCTCAATCTCAATTTTGATGAGAAACAATTTACGATCGACCCGGAAACAACCATTCAGTACGCAAAGCTTTGCGGTGAAACGGCCGACCGTTTCCTGGACGCTGATCATGAAGAGTTTCAGGCCCCGCCGACCTTCATCGCCAGCCTGAGTGGCAGTCGCATGCTACCGAAAGACTTTCCGCGATTCGGCATTGGTATGGACGCGGGTAAAGGCGTCGAATGCCTGCGGCCCGTTCGTCCCGGTTCGACCGTGACAGGCAAGACACACTTACACGATATCTACACCAAGACGGGCCGTTCAGGTCGTATGATTTTTGTCGTCACTCGAATTGAGTTCTACGACTCAGAAGGAAACCACCTTGTTAACTCGGATAGCAGGATGGTCATGAGGGAGCGAAACTGATGGCGATCAAAAAACTCGATGAAGTCGAATTTGGTGTCGATCTACCGACTTTTATACCCGATACATCTCTGGCCATTACGACAAAATTCGCGAAGCTGATCGGCTGGAACGCTCCCCGGTTTACCGATCATGAAGCTGCCAAAAAGGAAGGCCTCGCAGGCGCCATGGTACCGGGCGTTCTAAGCCAGGGTTACCTGGTGGCAATGATTCATAACTGGGCGCCGGTGGCAGAGGTGCTCGCTGTTGATACTGTATTTCGTGCGCCGGTTATTGCCGATGAAGCCCATACCATTACCGGCGTTGTGACCGACATCGACGAGGACAACGCAAAGGTTGAAATCGATCTGACGGTTGCTAATGAGAAAGGCGAAACCCGGGTATTTGGCACGGCTACGGTGAAGTTACCCAAGTAAAAAATACCACCGTCATCTCGACAGACCCACCGTCGCTTCTGGAAACACCTGTCATACCGACAGACCCACCGTCGCTTCTGGAAACACCTGTCATCCCGACAGACCCACCGTCGCTTCTGGAAACACCTGTCATCCCGACAGACCCACCGTCGCTTCTGGAAACACCTGTCATTTCGACC
>DTZW01000038.1 GCA_012961165.1 Gammaproteobacteria bacterium
AGTAGTCAATGAGTTCCGGTTCGACGCGGCCATCGACTATAAAAACGATAACGTTAAGGCGCGATTGAAAGAACACTGTCTTGGTGGCGTTAATGTGTTTTTTGACAATGTCGGTGGTCCGGTTCTGAACGACGTACTCGCGCGCATTGCCTCCCATGCGAGAGTTGTAATCTGCGGTGGTATTTCACGCTATGAACAAGAGTCGCTGCCAGCAGGACCGGCGAATTACTTTAACGTCGTGTTCAGGCAGGCTCGCATTGAAGGTTTCTTGTTGAGCGGCTATGAAAGAGAGTATCCCGTTGCACTTGACCGGCTTAAAGGCTGGATTGAGAGTGGCGAACTGGTTTACAAAGAAGATATCCAGGAAGGTTTCGATAACATTCCCGCGACACTTAAACGGCTGTTTACCGGTGCAAACTTTGGCAAGCAGCTGTTAAAGATGTAGTTTTTATCGGGCTCTTAGGCAGCCAGCGATGCCCGGGTCCACCTTCTATGGCTTGGGCCCTTCGGGCCCCTTAGTTCGCCAGCATGTTCCGGGTAAACCGAGGCGGTGTACAGGTCCCCGTGCTGATCCATGGCAAGCTGATGGATATAGATTGCTATTTTCTCTACCCGGCCGAGCACCTCACCCGTTTCTTCGTGCAGGATCGCCAGGTCGCTCATTTTATCGCTGGCGTAGACCCTGTCGCCGTAAGTTGCGAGGCTCAGGGGCGTAATGTGAGTCCACTCATCGATGTATTCTCCGTCCGGAGTGAGACGTTGGATTCGATGAACACAGTCCTTATCGGGTTGGGTACGGTATTCTTCTATTTGACCCGGTTTGGTCATGTAATCATGAAAGTTACCGCCGCATAGATCTGCCACGAGGATCCTGCCTTTGGAATCCTGAGCGATTGCGTGAGGTGTATTGAACTCTGCCGGTCCCCGGCCCCAGCCACCGACGGACTTAATAAATTCACCCTCTGTGGTGTACCACACCAGCCGGGAGTTCCAATATCCATCGGCGACCACGATATTACCGTTTTCTTGCACGAGGACCGCAGTCGGACCGTTAAAATGAGACTCGTCGTTACCCCATTCACCAAAGGTACCGAGCGTCAGTAACAGTTCGCCTTCCGGTGTATATTTTTTGACGGTGTGCCCATCACGATCAGTGGTCCAGAACATGCCATCTTTTTCTATGTAAAGCGTGTGGGCGCCCAATGCGAAGCCTTGCTCATCAGATGGTCCCCATTTGCCAAGATACTGTCCCTCGCGGGTGAACATGGAGATACTGCTCTTACCCATCTTGTCTTTCATGGCAAGTGGGTGGGTTGCCCAGTGTTCGAGGTCCCTGGTGAAAAGGTACACAATTCCTTCCCGGTCCACAGCGATGCCTGAGCCCATCTCGAACTGCATGTCGGCTGGATAGTCTGGCCATTTGCCGTCAAGTTGATAACCGTCTCTTGGGTCGTTACTTTCAGTACTATTGTCAACGTCGTGAGAGGTGCACATGTCTGGTTCCCGCTTTGGTCTTGCATAGACCGTAGCGAAAGTACGTTCGCGGTACAAGGCGTGTTTTTTATGATGTCTGATTCACGGGTCTATTCGGGCCTGTGGCCCATGGCGCAAACGCCATGATTTGCCTATTATTGGTGCCTTATGGTCCCTTTAACACAACGAGATAGAAGGTAAACGCATGTCACAGCAAGCAGCGCTCGAGGAATTTCGAGTTTCAACCAAGACCTGGCTCGAGGAAAATTTCCCCAAAACACTTGTCGGAAGCGCGATGGGTCTGGAGGGTGAAGCCGATGACAGCACGAAAGCTGACTTTGAACTCTGGCGGCAGCGGCTCGCAGATAAAGGATGGGGCGCGCCTACCTGGCCGGCTGAGTTTGGTGGTGCCGGTATTGGTCATCCTGAGGCGAAAATCATCAGCCAGGAAATGGGCAGGATGGGCGCTTTTAACCCGATACCCCTGATGGCTGGTATGGGTGTCACGATGGTTGGTCCGACACTGCTTGAATACGGAACCGATGAGCAGAAAACCAAACACCTTCGTGGTATGGCAAGTGGTGAAATCCGTTGGTGCCTGGGCCTGTCAGAACCCGGGGCTGGGTCAGACCTCGCATCTCTCATTACGAAAGCTGAAGATGATGGTGATACCTATAAATTGAACGGCCAGAAGACATGGACATCTGGTGCCGATATTTCGCAGTGGTGTGGTGCTTTGGTGAGAACAGATTCTAACGCCAAGAAACGTGATGGCATCAGTTTTGTAATGCTGCCTATGGCTCAGGACGGCGTGTCAACAAAACCCATTCGATTGATATCCGGCGCCTCGCCATTTTGCGATACCTTTTTTGATGATGCCCGTGTCGAAAAGAGTGACCTGCTCGGGCCGCTGAATGAAGGTTGGAGTGTTGTCAAAAGACTGTTGCAACATGAGCGTCAGAGCCAGACTCAGGCCAGAGGTCCTGGTGGAGGCACCAAGAAACCGTCGTTTCAGCAGATCGCCAAAGACTATGTCGGCGTAGATGACTCCGGTGCGCTGGCAGATGGGGATTTAAGGGTGCGGCTCATCAATCACCTGATGGATTCCGAAGCACACGGCCTAACCGTCAACAGGATAACTGCTGAAGCCCGAGGCAAGGTAGAGGTGAGTGCTGCCGCTTCGATCCTGAAGAACTCAGCAACAAAAATTGCCCAGGGTAAGGCTGAATTAACCATGGAGTTGATGGGTAGCCAGGGTGTTGGTTGGGAAGGTGACAACTACACGAAAGAAGAGCTCGACAACGTTAAGGACTGGCTGTGGGGCAAAGCCATTTCCATCTACGGCGGCTCGTTTGAAGTCCAGAATAATATCATTTCCAAGAACATCCTCGGTCTTCCCGAGAACACTCAAAAGGGATAACCAAGATGGCTGCATTAACTGAAGAACAATCCATGATTCGAGACCAGGCGAAATCCTGGGTAACAGAACAATCTCCGGTTCAAAAGTTTCGCGAAATGCGGGACAGTGGAATCGAGAGCAAATATACCCCCGATACCTGGCAGGCAATGATTGAAATGGGCTGGACTGGTATCGTAGTACCCGAACAGTATGGCGGTTCGGGCCTGGGATACCTGACTTTTGGGGTCGTGCTGGAAGAGGTTGGTCGACAGCTGACGGCGTCCCCGCTGTTCGCATCTGCGCTCGTTGGTGCGTCGGCAGTGCTTCAGGGTGGCAACGAGGAACAGAAGCAGGCAATCCTTCCCAAAATCGTCGATGGTAGTGTGATTCTTACACTGGCGGTCGATGAAGGCCCAAGGCATTCCCCCTCAAAAACAGCGCTTGTCGCAGAAAGATCTGGGTCCGGTTTTAAACTTACGGGCAACAAAACGTTTGTACATGAGGGAATGACAGCGACTGATTATGTGGTTGCTGCAAGAACCAGCGGTGAAGGGGAAGAAGGCATTACGCTCTTTATCGTGTCCGCGAGTGCCGATGGTGTTTCCCGTGAAGCGGTGACCACCTTCGATAGTCGTGGTTATGCAAATGTTCACTTCGACGCTGTGACTGTCAATGGAAATGCAGTGTTGGGCACGGTTGACCAGGGCTATCCAATCCTTGAAGCACTCCTGGATCGCGCCAGGGCGGGTCTAGGTGCCGAGATGCTGGGAACTGCTGCGCAGGCTTTTGATATGACACTCGAATATCTGAAGACCCGGGTACAGTTTGGCCAGGTAATCGGATCCTTCCAGGCCTTGGGCCATAGAGCTGCTGGTCTGTTTGGTCAGATGGAGTTGTCGCGATCCTGTGTAGAAGCGGCGCTTCAGGCCATTGATGATGACGCTGACACCGTCCCTAAACTCTGCTCACTGTCTAAAGCGAAGGTCGGTGATTTCCTGTATGAAATGTCTAACCAGCTGATTCAGATCCACGGTGGAATCGGTATGACCGATGAGTTCGATGCAGGTTTCTACCTCAAGCGGGCCCGCTTGCTGGAACCATCATTTGGTAATCGGGCATTTCACCGCGATAGATACGCACGGCTGCTTGGGTTCTAATGTGAGCTTACTCGGCACAGATGGTGAATCGTTCATTGAAGCGCTGGCGCTAAGGCCGGCGCTTCAAACGAAATACGCCGCGTTCCTTGATGCCATAGAATCAAGCGACGCAGTACCCGAGCGTGTGTTTGGATTGTGTCGTGCGCGTATTGCGCAAATTCACGGCCAGCAGGTGCACGGAATTTCTGCCGAAGAAGCAACAACGCTGCAATCCCAGAGATTAGATACATTCGAGCTGTCTGAGCAAACTGCGCTCATTGCTGCAGAAAAAATCCCTTATCAACATCACTTTCTTGAAGACGAAGAAGTCGAAGCCATCAAACGGGCGTTTGGCGACGCCGGATGTGTTTCGCTGCTTACAGCCCTGGCGTTCTTTGATGTGTCCTGCCGGTTGAACGCGACCATGGCAGGAGAAGTTGGCTAATGTCCACTACACCCAGAATAGGCTCGGCGATCCCCGGTGCACCATCCGAGTTCGGCACAGTGATGAGTCATACTCCAGATATCATCGCGAAGTTCGGTGAACTCTATGCAGAGTTCTGGCAGCAGGGATTGATCAGCCAGGAAGTCAAAGAAATGACCAGGATCCGTAATGCGCGCATTACCGATTGCGGCTACTGAAAAAACGTCCGCTTTGACGCCGCTCGTGTAGCGGGTCTGAAAGAAGATATTGTCGCCCAAATAGAAGATGGGTACGAAAACACGCTGGAAGAAAAAGAAACTGCTGCGCTTCAGCTTACCGATGACATCATTGGTTTACCGGGCCAACTCCGCGATTCGCAGATCGCAGCCTTAAAGAAACACTACAGCGATGCCGAGATCGCCGAGCTGGCGCTCGGTGTTGGATTGTTTCTGGGGATGTCCAAGGTGTTGATTACACTTGGGCTGGAACCGGAAGAGATGGATACCACTGTATTGCCAACGCCGGGAAGCTAACCGCTAAATCGATTTTTCATGGCCTGCCCAATAAGGTTCGCGCACGATCCTGCGTTGAATTTTTCCGGTAGGCAATCTTGGTAGGACATCAACGAAGTCCACCGTTTTTGGGCACTTGTAACTGGCGACATGCTGGCGGGTAAACGCAATAAGTTGTTCCGCCAGTTCTGCGCTGGCAGCAATATCAGATTTAAGCTGGACGACAGACTTTACCTCCTCGCCCCACTCAGCGTTTGGTACACCTATCGTGCAAACGTCCTGTACCGCAGGGTGTTGCATCATGGCGCTGTCGACTTCCTGTGGGTAGATGTTAACGCCACCCGAGATAATCAACTCTGCCGTCCGACCAGTCAGGAACAGGTATCCGTCTTCATCGAAGTAGCCCATATCCCCTAATGTAAAATAGTCACCTCGGTAGGACGAGGACGTCTTGCTGCCATCTTTATAGTATTCGAATCGACCTGAATCAGGGGCGCGCATATAAATGGTACCTATTTCCCCCACAGGGACATCGTTGCCTTCGTCATCTATAATTTTATTATCGAACTCCGGTCCCGGGCGCCCGACACTGCCCGGTTTTGTCAGCCATTCATGTGAATCAATGAGAAAACCGCCGCCGCCTTCGGTGGCGGCGTAGTACTCAACCAGTATCGGACCAAACCAATCGATCATCTCATGCTTGACATGAACGGGGCAGGGCGCTGCGCCGTGGGTAATGCGTTTAAGGCTTGACAGGTTGTATTGCTGCTTAACCGATTCATCGAGGCGCAGCAGGCGGTGAAACATGGTGGCCACCATATGGCTGTGAGTCACCTTATATTTGCTGATCAATTTTAGTGTTTGTTCAGGGTCCCATCGATCCATCATCACCAGGGATGCGCCAGAAATCAGTGGCGTCAGTACGTCAATGAGCAATGGTGCAGCGTGATAAGCGGGGCCAGTGCAAAGCGCAACTTCATTTCCGGAGGCGTATCCGCGCTCAGAGTAGTCCGGCAATATTGGGGGTCTTTGTTTGCGGTAAACACCTTTGGGCCTGCCTGTTGTGCCCGAGGTGTAAAGCATGCCACCACCCAGAGTGGGATTGGAAATGTTATCTAACGAGAAGCTTTCCAGTACGTCATCGAAGGCATCAAATTGAGCAAGATCGCCGCCAATCGACAAACTGGATTCGACCCGTTCACTCATGCTGAGCGCGCGGCTTGCTGTCTCGGCAAAATTGATATCCGCCAGAAAAACTCGAGCGTCGCAATTGTCGATAATATAACCGACTTCCTCACTGGTGAGGTGCCAGTTAATGGGTGTCAGCCTGACGCCGCTCCGCAGTGCTGCCATAAAGACGATGGCGTACTCAATTCTGTTGCCGCAGAGCAGGGCGACGCCATCGTCCCCTCCGATACCCAGTGAGAGAAAATAGTTAGCGAGCTGGTTGGCTTTTCCATTGAGTTCCGACCACGTGAGTACCTTTCCGTATTGATCCGTCACTGCCATCGTTCCGGGTTTTGCTGCAGCATGCACAGCGCTTGCCATACCAGTGAGTGCAGCTTCTTCGACAGAGACTGTTGCGTAGTCGGTCATTTTTTCGTGTTCCCTTTTTTTTGGTTGCAGCAAAGAGCGTTACCTTGAAGGATGCCGTAAGAGAGGTACCAGGATCAAGATGGTATTTTCTGCGGCTTCATTCAGCCGACGGCTAAAGCTGACATGTGGGTAATTTTGTTGTTCGTCCTGGTGCTAGAAAAGGCAAGGAAAGCAAGCGGATGGTGACGAAACCAATAGCGAGCTTGATCCATGTCGCTAGCGATGCCTTGATGGGTTTGGGTTGACACTTATTTTATTAAATCTAAAATAACAGCGTCTGAAATCTACACGTAAAACTAAAGCCATCCAATGTGGACCCCAGACTACACCAAGGGGAAAAGAGATGCCCGTGACAAAAACAGGCGTGGAAACTGGGGAGCCAACCGGCTGGTCAGATAAATTGAAAGACGATCCTCAAGTTCTGGAATTGAAAGCGCATCTTGAAACCAATAACGGTATTAAGGGGCTACAGATCCTGGGCTCTAACGACGTCGATGAAGCGGTGAGTTTGTTCAAGCGGGATGGGTTTGTTGTTATTGGCGATGTGCTCAATAGCGAGCAAATAGATTTTCTGGCATCAGGCTGTAATGATGTTATCAATGAAGTCGCCGTGTTGGATCCGGATAATCACGGAAACAGGGGTTCTCATCGCTATTCCTTTGGTGGTTCGAGCCTGACCAGGAGTCAGCTTCACCGACCGGCCTGGCAGATGCTGCTGGATGTACCTTTGCTGTCCAAAATCCTGACGCCAATATTTGGTTCCACAGACTATATTTTGCGGGCAGCGAGCGGGGATTTTTGCCTGCCGGGCGCAGTTGACTACCAGCCATTGCACTCCGATGTAAACGACTGGTTCGAAGGCGGCAAGACACCATTTAGTTCCTTTTTTGACTGGCGCGGCCAGGTCAGCCTGCGAGACCTGCCTGTGCCTTATATTTGCGCAAATTTCCTGCCGCAGGATGTGACTCGATTGAATGGAGCAACTCGCCAGATTCCAGGTACGCAGAATTCTCGATCAAAAATTCCCAATCTGAAAGAAGAGCCAGAGTGGATGAAACTGAGTACGGTTTGTCCGGCACCGGCCGGAGCAGTGATGCTTAGAGATGTTCGGGCCTGGCACGGTGGAACACCGAACCTATCTGATGCTACGAGAGCGATCCCGAACTTGGAATTCTATGCGCCCTGGTTCCGCGAACCCCTGGTGCCAGGCATTAGCTATCAGGATTACAAGAAGCTCTCAGTTCATGCTCAACAACTGGTTAGATTCAGCGTCATGGACTCAAGTAAAGAACTGGTGACGGGTACAACTCTTCGGGCACCTTGAGTTAGAAAAGCATGAGTTAA
>DTZW01000039.1 GCA_012961165.1 Gammaproteobacteria bacterium
TGGATACGAAATGATGCCGGGTATGTGAATTGACGCATCATAGGGGTTTTTCTTTGACCAGGGGTTAACGCCCTGTGAGCCGCCCTGTGTGCCGTGATCCGACGCGAACACTAAAATGGTGTTATCGATCAATCCTTCTTTTTCCAGATAGTCCATTAATCTACCCAGCATCTCATCAATGGCCAAAATCATCGCCAGATAGTGGCGGTACATTTCCCTTGCGGCTTGCAACATTGAGGCCGGTACATTATCGGGCAGCGTGAGTTCGTCGGGCAACATTTCATAGAAGCGATCGGGTGCAAATCGTTCTGGCGTGTAGTGCGGCTGATGCGGGGACAGGAACATCAGAAAAGGATCATTTTTCGACTCGTTTATGAATTCGAAAGCATAGTCCAGTAGGCCTTCGGTTTCGTAACCTTCCCAGCGCTCGTAGTTCCAGTCATCTTTGTGGACAAAACCATTGAAGTACACCATGTGCTGGTTATAAGCGCGCCAGTACTCAAATCCCAACCGATCTCGGCCTTTGGGGACCCAGTCGGGCTGCATCGGCATCCGATCCAGGGCGGGCCAGTGTCCGGTATGCAGATGCCACTTGCCGATCCAGGCAGTACGGTAGCCCTGATGAGAAAAAGCATCAGCGATAGAGATCTCAGAATGTCGGGTACGGGTTGAATTGATCAGGTGCCCGGTGCTCTGGGGATATCTACCGGTCACCAACATCGCGCGTGCCGGTGTGCAGACAGGACAGTTAGAAATAGCGTTGTCTAGCGTGACTCCCCGATCCGCAAGCCGGTTTATGTTGGGTGTTTCGATCTGTGTTTCAACGTAGGCACTGTTGCCATACAAACTTAGCGCTTGCGCTCGTAACTGATCAGGAAAAAGGAAGACGACATTTGGCTGCTCAGTCAATGATCTTCACCTCTTGTCTTCGTTTAATAAACGTTTAGTCAGCAAGGCCTCAAAGGCGGTTTGATCCTTCCATTGCATCGCGCAGTTCACTAGCTGTCCGCCGTCGTCCACCAAAGTCCTGCCATCATCAGTGACAATAATGGGCAGTTGTTCCATTTCAAGAAGCGATTCGCTGAAGGCAAGATACACTGCCACAGTATCGTAAAGCAGTGAAGACTGAGCATCGGGATTCATGTGCGAAAGAATCGGCCAGTCTTTCACTTTTTCGCACCAGGCAAAGTGGTTTTGGAGAACAGCCTGGACAAGCGGGTCGGAAGATTCTTTCAGACGCTCGAAATTATCGCCTTGTAAAAAAACATTACCGCAGGTGTCGAGCGGCGTAATCGTGATATCCCAGGGCGTTGCAAAGACCCGTTGGCAGGCCATCGAGTGTTTTTTAACGTTGTATTCTCGCATTGGCTTGTCAGCACCCAGATAGCCACGTCGAATACTCCCGTGCATGCCAACGAATTTTGAGTTGTTCACCATCCCAGGCTCACGAGCCAATGCCGCGGCAATATTAGGAACAGGGCCAATACTAATGATGCTGACTTTAGCCGGGGAACTCATCACTGTATTACAAATCGCTCCAACACCGTCCATGAATACCGTACCCGGGTAATCCTCTAGCCGGTAGTCGCCAAGCCATTTCGAATGGGTTCGCGCTGACTCGTCAAGCGGAATGCCAACGCCGACAGGTATGTCCGTTCGGCCCGCAACCTCAAGCAACTTCGCTACAAGACTTGCAGAATAATAGGTATCCCCTGTATCGGTGACGATGAGCTTAACGTCAAGCTCGGGACAGCGCAGAAGAAAGGCTAGTGCCCAAACATCATCAACATCGAAACCGATATCGGTATCAAGTATTACGGGTATACGCACCGGCTGGTACTCCTTATTGTGGAAGCGTCAGTATACGAAACAGAAACACCACGACCAACATGCCTGAAACGAAACGAGCGCTGAGGCAAAACACTTGGGGCCAGATGCCGTCTCTGTGCCGGTTAGAATCTTGCAGCGTTCGGGCTGGCTTTTCCCCTGAGCATTATTGCAAGGCTAGTTTGCATACTCGGGCCAGACGATAACCGTGAAAACGTTTAGTTAAAGAAGCGGCCAATCTTGGTAAAGAATACTGAATCACCTTCGTTCGTGTGTCCCCAGCCAACTAGCACGGGTCCGAGCGGCGAATCTAGTCCAAGAAACAAGCTGCCTCCAAACATTGAGTTCTTTGCACTGATATCGTCTCTGTCCGCCCAGGCGCCGCCGTACTCCGCACTTCCCCCGATGTAGGCAGGGAGTAGCTTGAAGCGATCAAACTTTCGATAATAGAACGCAGTGGCCAGACCTGCATATTCTCCGGAAAGCTGATTGACCTTCAGGCCAGACATATTAAGGAAGCCTCCAAGCAAGAACCGTCTTGAAATAGAGGCGGTTCCACCTTCTGTACCACCTAACCTTGTGAGGATACCAATCGTGTGTTTGTCGCCAAAAGTCTTGACGAGTCCTGTTTGAAAACGCCATTGTTTGTATTCTTCGTCTGCGCCGAGCGAATCGAAAGCCTGGTAGTAAGATACGTTAAGCATTGCACCGCTTGACGGGAAATCGATATTATCAATTGAGTCATATATGAATTTTGCTACAGCGCCGCCATCGTCGAATTTGGACGCTGCGAGGTTAGGGTCGCCGATGAGCACACTGGTTTCACCGGTGCGTCGATCGACACCCAGAGAAAACACCGCGTTTGTGCCGAACTCTTTGCCGACAACTAACTGAAACCTTGACTGCTTTAGCCGATATTTGGCGATTTCATGGTCGTCGGAAAACACGCCAACATTGGTCCTTTCTATCGAAAAAGACGGTTGAACAAAGTAACTCAGATCCAGGCCAAGTGGTTGATGCAGATAGCTTAGTAACTTTGGCTCTTGCCCGAGCTGAAGCAGAGTTGTCCAATCGCCAGCCCACTGGTTCACTTCGCTGCGCGAATAACCAAAAACCATATTGGTGGCAGTGTCACCAGAAAAGTCGCCTTCCATATCGAGGCCAAAATGAAGGTAATTGGGGCCCCAGGATTTAGGTGTTGCGTACACCATTACGCCCACGCCATCGTCATTTTGAACCAGGTCGTAACCGACTTTTTCAAAAGCACCGAGTCCATGAATTTGGCCTATATCGTGTTCGAGTTGGTCAAGGCTAAGGGGGTCCCCTTCGTTAATCTTCAACCGCTGTGCCAATACATTGTCGTTAATCGATGATTCGTTTCTTAGAGAAACGCTCTTGACTGTTCTATCCTCAATAGAAATTTGATTGAGGCCTGCTAGATACATTTCGTAGTCTGATGAATTTAGAGATAGGGTTTGTAGACGCTCTGCCATCATCCTGGCTGCGTACTCACCTTTAGGAATCGCCTCGGCTGACCTGTCGAACTGAGCCGAGGTAATATCGCCGAGATCCGGCGAAATGAGAAAGTCGGTCTCCTTCAGGCTATCGAGACTTGCGATAACATTTCTGCCAGTCAACATTCGTGTGAGTTGATCGGTGACCGTGAGGATGTTGCCAATTTCCTCACGATTCCTGAGAGGCGCACCGATATCGACGACAATCAATATATCCGCGCCCATTCCCCGTGCGACGCTAACAGGGAGGTTGTTGACAATACCTCCGTCGACCAGAAGATGGCCATCGATTTCAATGGCTGCAAAGATACTGGGTACCGACATTGAAGCCCGCATCGCCCGGCCCAGGTTGCCGTGCTTCAATATCACCTCGTTACCATCGACAATGTCGGTTGCAACGGCACGGAACGGGATCGCGAGATTGTCAAACTCATTGATGTGAGCAACGTGTGTGGTGAGGCGCTGAAGGGCTAATTCAATCTTTTGCCCCTGAATGGCACCCGGTGGTAATTTTATCTGGCCGCCTTCGAATCCAGGCGAAATGCCGATAGAAAAGAGATCTTCCTGAAACTTCTTGTTTGGTGATATGTTGACTCGACTCTGATCGTCAGCCAGAACTTCGTCCCAATCCAATTCAGCAAGAATCTGCTCTATTTGTACAGGTGAAAGCCCGGAAGCGTATAGACCGCCAACAATGGAACCCATACTGGTTCCTGCAATGACGTCAATCGGTATACGGAGGTCCTCGAGGACCTTAAGGACGCCTACATGAGCGGCCCCTCTGGCGCCACCACCAGATAGGACCAGACCTATTTTCAGCCGTTCTGAGCCATAAAGCGGCGCGGTGATCAGTGCTGTGAAAAGTAGCAGCAGACGGAAAAATTGGAGGATCATCATAAGGAGCCATATTAAGTCAGTTATTTATGAACAAAATACACGAAGAGACGTCAGAATTCTGAGTTTCTCGGCGCTGGCGTGCTGCTTTCTTGTTCGCTGGACGCTATGCGGGGGAAATTAGGTTTTTGTAGATCCAATGGTATTATGTGCCCACTTAATTACTAAGGCCTTAGGAATATGAAGATGGGAAGAGCAATACAACAATTGATCGTACTGGTGATACTGGCACCCGGCATTAGCTATGCGGCTGAATCCTATGAATCCAGTTTTATTGAGAACTTGCCCATACTGACCAAGAGCGCCGACGATGCTGGTGTACTTGAATGGACTAAGCCGGAGGGTAATATTGCGGCTTATGACAAATTACTCGTCTCTCAGCCTCACATTATTTTGAGCGCCGACAATAAATACAAAGGTCTGCAACCTGACCAGATGGTTCTGCTTGCCGATAGGTTGGCCGCCTTGTTCACGAGTCGGTTGGGTGATGTGCTTGAAATTGTAGATGCACCATCTGAAGGGACGGTCGTGATGAACATGGCCGTTACCGAGGTGTTGCTGAAGAAGAAGCGCGGTTTGCTAAGCTATACGCCGCTTGGTGCAGCGGCGCATGCAGCAACATCAAACACGAAAGTTAAAGATCTTGAGGCGCTTGCTCAAAAAGTGCAGCTGCAGGGTGCGAACCTTGAGATTGAACTGGTGGATGCTACGACAGGTGAGCTGCTTGCTATTCGGATTCTGAAGATTGGTGGTGGCAAAAAAATAAAAGGCAGCGAATCATGGGATGTGACTCGCCAAGAGATCGGTGAATTAGTGGAAAGGTTCTATACCAATTACACGGCAGCGGTAGCTGCATCCACGTAGTTAGTTGTTCCGCATCCGTTAGCGAGTCTGCTATCAGGCTCGCTAACCTGCGGTTTGTAGATAGTTATTTTCAACCGCATTTTTCCAAAATTACAAAAGTATCCTCTTTGGTGATTTGGTCATAGAAAGTTAAGTGATACAGTTTGTCGATATTGGATGGTCAATATCTGTATGCGTAATGGTTTGCTGGCCTACGCTCAAGTGGGTTGATCACTCAGAATATTTCTGCACTGGCAGGGTGAATTTCCCCCGTTAAAGGGTGATCAGCGACGAGACTCAGTTAATCAGGAGTAGTAAACAATGTACTTCCACCCTATTGAAGATGACCACCTAATCAGAGCAATAGGCAGAGCTTGTCTACTCTTCTGTTTCGCCTGTTTTTTTGCGTTTAACGCCTCGGCAGAGCCCGCAGCACAAGACGACAATACTGACGATGGCTGGGAATACAAAGCAATGATCTATGGGTGGCTACCCACCATTAGTGCAGAGACCCCGACAGGCGATTCTCTGGAAATTGATCTTGAGACCATTCTCAAAAATCTTGACGGTATCGCGATGCTTGCCTTTGAAGGCCGTAAAGGACGCTGGACCGCACACACTGACATTCTTTATTTTGGCATTTCCGATGATGACGCCATCGATATCACTATTCCTCTCGGTCCCATTAGTATAGAAAAGACGATTGATGTTGATGTGGAAATGAGCGCATGGGTTGTCAATTTAACAGGCAGATACGAGTTGCTGGAAACAGATTCTAGTCACGTTGCGCTTGTAGCTGGCGCACGTTACTTCTACCTTGACCTTAGTCTTGGTATTGATGTTACTAATCCAACTGCGGCAGAGATTCTTGTTGCAAAAAACCTATCGGGTTCCGATGACGTATGGGATGCCGTTGTCGGTATTACGGGCCAGCATCAGTTAAACGATCAATGGAAGATGAACTACAAGTTCGACGTTGGTGGTGGCGGATCTGATTTAACCTGGGAAGCAGTTGCAGCCGTTGGCTACGATTACAATTGGGGTGAGCTGCAACTGGGATATCGCTATACCTATTATGACTTTGACTCCAGTTTCGACCTGTTGAGCGAACTCGATGTTTACGGTCCCTATATCGGGGCGGTCTGGAATTTCTAACCCCCCGCCTTCTGTGTTTTAGTAGAGACGCCCGACGACTCGGTTCTTGGGTTTTTGCGGACGTTGCCCTTAAACTGACCGACTTCGTTAGACCAACTCGCAGACATAAAAGCTCATGAGCTTAAAAATCACATCCTAGGACTATCTAAGAAAAACTATCAAGACATCGCTTCAGATCTGCTCTTCAACTGCCCGGTAAGCGGCATCAAACGCAGCATTCATTAGCGGCGTCACTTCCGAGTCGGAATTGGCAATGGATATGCGGCCGAATTGTTGACGGCCAATTTCATGAGGGGCCTGACCTTCCTTCCATTCAGGATCATCAAGCCCCTGGTACCAGTAGGCGTAGCCGTGAGGGATCCTGTTAACCGTGATGGCTTTAATATCAGTTTCGTGGTCAAAGCCAAACCTGCCTAGCATCGCCTGAAGTTGTTCGCGTATCTCTTCCTCGTACTCATCGAAAGTCGTCGCATAGATTTTATGGCGACCGACTCTTAGCAGATCACGGGTCGTGCCTTCCTGACCGTCCGCTGGCGTCGGGGAGCCCATCATAAACACCACCATCGGATCATCAGGACTACGTGGAGGTTCATAACCTCCTGAAGTCATAGTCGGTGCAGCGCTCACCCATTGAAACGGATCGTAAGGACATTGGGTAATCGTCACTCCAAGTTTGGAGAATGCTCGACCATTGTCGAGAAGCACATTGGCATAGACAAAAGGTACGCGGACCCCATAACGCAAACCTGCTTTCTGGGCGTCGCTCATTTCAGGGCAGAGGTGTGGGATCAAGTTGTTGTAACATGCCAGCACACAGTGACTAGCCGTTATTCTGAGTGGCTTGTCGTGCTGCACATAGTCTACCTGTACTTGATCGCCAACTTCTTTTACGCCAACCGCTGTGCTGTTCAGGCGGATGCGAACTGGTTGCCCTTCTTGATCGAGAGCTGCGTAATCAAACCGGGTAACGGCGACATCCTCGAAACCTTTCATATCAGGTGCCACGCCAGGTATGAGCTTCTGCACCAACAACCTCGCAACCGATGCATTGCCGTCCGGGAACATGCGTATTTCCCCTGCTATGTCGTCCAGCAACAGGGCAGCAATGGAATCGACAAAATCTGCAAGCCACCCCATTGCCCGCAGTCCTGGGCTACCGGCCATAATCGCTTCAAGTACCGTGTGATTCCAGCCGGAAGGACCATTCAGGATAACCAGATGAGCGTTCAGAATAGGAATTGTCTCTTTCGAAAGCCCGACACGATCAAATAGGAACTGGTTGTAACTGACGGAGTTCACATAGTCCCATTTCTCGGTGAGGGAGAGGTCATCCAGACAATCCTTGTCACCACCAAAAAACGCAATGAGTGTTTCTTTTTGATCATCTGGTATCGGAAGTTGGCCTACCGCACTCTGATAGTCACCCCTTCCGTGAAAGAACTTTAACCAATGACCACCCAGAGTAAGATGTTGATCTTTCTCTGGCACGGTTAAACCGACATCGGCATTGAGCTTACCACCAAGCACAAAATTGTCTGGCGTGTTAGCGTCCATTTGTGCAATGGCTTGCTCATCAATGCCAATATCAATCATCAGACTTCCTGCAGCGTCACTGTAATTGCTTGGGCTGTCCAGATTTTGTGCTCCACC
>DTZW01000040.1 GCA_012961165.1 Gammaproteobacteria bacterium
AAAGATAGGTCGGTAATTGTTACCGGAGGCTCAAAAGGTATTGGCAAAGGCATCGCCCAGGTGTTTGCAGCTCAGGGTGCCAAGGTGATGATTGCAGCACGGGGCGAGGAAGACGGCGCGGCTGCAGTCGATGAACTCAGATCATCTGGGGCGACAGTCGAGTTCTGTCAGTGCGATGTTTCAGACTGGGATTCAGTTCAGAGCATGGTCAGCCATACTGTTGAAACATTTGGGGGGCTGAGCGTGATGTGTGCGAACGCCGGCGCCTTTCCCCAGACGAAAATGGTTGACATGGATCCGTCCGAATGGGATCAGGTTATGGCAACCAACCTGAAAAGTGCTTTCTTGTGTGTTAAGGCATCGATTCCAGAATTTGAAAAAGCCGGCGGCGGTCGAGTTGTTTTGACCTCATCCATAACTGGCCCCGTAACCGGTTACCCGGGTTGGTCTCATTATGGCGCGTCAAAATCGGGTCAATTGGGATTTCTGAAGACCGCATGTATGGAATTGTCTCGTTACAATGTCACCATCAACGCGGTTATGCCAGGCAACATCTATACCGAAGGACTCCAGGATCTTGGACAGGAGTATCTCGATACCATGGCCGCGTCAATTCCTTTGAAGAGGCTGGGGAAGGTGACCGATATTGGTAATGCTGCGCTCTTTTTTGCCTCGGATGAGGCGGGTTACATCACTGGCCAGACAATCATCGTGGATGGCGGCCAGATTATTCCCGAGTCACTGGAAGCCCTTGAGGAGATATGATTCTGCGCGTTCTCGAGGCTGGATAGGGTGATATGGATAACAGCACGGTATCACACGAAGAACTTATTCGACATCTTTCGGTTCTGGCAGATAGTGCACTGGGCCTTTGGGATTTGCCGCCACAGAGCAAGGCGCGACTGATTAATGTATCTGAAAATGCAACCTTCATAATCGAGGCACCCGGTGGCTTTAGGTCGATTTTGCGTGTACATCGGGACGACTATCACACGAAAAATGCTATCCGTTGCGAGCACGCGTGGTCTGATGCTCTAAACGAAAGCGGCGACATTAGAACGCCCCAAATTATCCAAGGAAAAGACGGCAGTACGATTCAGTCGGCAAAAAGTGAACAACTTGATCAGCAAAGGTATCTGGCGATGTTCGAGTTTGTTGAAGGTAGTGAGCCGGAACAAACAGATGACTTGACTGAAGCCTTTGCAGAGCTCGGCGGGATAGCAGCAAAGGCGCATCTGCATTCCATCTCGTGGCAACGTCCCGAACCGTTCGAACGACTCGTCTGGAATCTTGATACGGTGTTCGGCCCTAAAGCCACCTGGGGCAATTGGCGCGATGGGCCAAATATGACTACCAGCATACAAGAGGTTTTGGAAGTCGCGGAGTCAACCGTGGTTGAGCGGCTGATTCGATATGGAGATGAACCCAATCGGTTTGGACTAATTCATGCAGACATGCGGTTGGCGAACCTTCTGATTAGCGATGGTGAGACAAGACTCATTGATTTCGATGATTGTGGACTAGGCTGGTTTATGTACGATTTTGCTGCAGGGATCAGCTTCATGGAGGACGATGTACGAATTCCAGAGTTGAAGCAGGCGTGGGTGCGTAGTTATCGCGCAGCCAGAGATCTCGATGCGGAAGACGAAAGTGAGATAGAAACCTTTATCATGATGAGACGCTTGGCATTATTAGCCTGGATTGGTTCGCATATCGAAGTGGATACTGCAAAAGAATTAGCGCCGACTTTTGCATCGATTACTGCGGAACTTGGACGTCGATACTTGGCCCAATTAGACTAATCAGATAAACAGAGCAGCAGCGGGACTCTAACTTTTTGAGTAGTTTGATCGCAAAATTGTAGACATTACGTCAGGTTTGATGACTGACGTGAAGTGTCAATTTCCAGTGTTTAGTGTCAAGTCTTCCTTCTTATGGCATGTCATCCTTTCTATAGGAGTAGCGCATTGGTGTGCACAGAGGATACGTCATGAGCGAAGAGAAACTGGAATTTCTCGATCGATCCCGAGCCTTCTGGAATCCTGGGAAAACCCAGGATTGGCAGGACATGGGGATCGATCTCGTCATTGATCGCCGGGAGGGGTATTACCTATATGACATGGATGGTCACCGGCTAATTGATCTGCACTTGAATGGCGGCACTTACAATCTGGGGCACCGAAACCCAGAACTGGTCCAGGTGCTTAAGACAGGCAGCGAGCATTTCGATATGGGAAATCATCACTTTCCCGCCCTTGCCCGTACTGCGCTGGCCGAAGCCCTTGCTGCATGTGCTCCCTCGCCTGATATGCCTTACACCGCGTATGGGTCAGGAGGGGGTGAGGCCATTGATATTGCCCTGAAAACCGCCCGTCATGCGACCCAGAAGCGCAAGATCGTGTCGATTGTGAAGGCGTATCACGGCCATACGGGATTGGCTGTTAAGACAGGTGACGATCGCTTTTCGAAGTTGTTCCTTTCGGAGGATACCCAGGGCGAGTTTGTGCAGGTGCCATTTAATGATCTCAACGCTATGGAGGATGCGCTGCGCGGTCGCGACGTTGCTGCCGTAATCATGGAAACCATACCAGCGACATATGGCTTTCCAATGCCACAAGAGGGTTATCTGCCCTCGGTAAAAAAGCTTTGTGAACGTTACGATGCTTTGTATATCGCAGACGAGGTGCAAACCGGTCTTATGCGCTGTGGAGAGATGTGGGCCTGCACAAAGTACGGTATCCAACCGGACATAATGGTCACCGGTAAAGGCATCGGAGGCGGAATTTACCCAATTGCGTGCGTACTGATCAGTGAAAGATGCGGCGGTTGGCTCAAGGAAGATGGCTTTGGCCATATCTCGACGGGCGGTGGTGCCGAATTGGGGTGCATCGTTGCGATGAAAGTTCTGGAGATGGTGCAAAGGCCGGAAGTTCGCACCATGGTGAACTATATTTCCGACTATATGCGTGCAGGCCTTGAGCAGATCATGGCCGCGTATCCTGATTTTTTCATTGGTATCCGCCAACATGGCGTGGTCATGGGATTGGAATTTAATCATGCCCAAGGCGCGAAACCAGTGATGAGGCATCTTTATCACAACGGCGTATGGGCAATTTTTTCGACCCTTGATCCCCGAGTTCTTCAATTCAAGCCTGGCCTGCTGATGACCCAGGCAGATTGCGAAGAAGTGTTGCGTCGGGTAGAGATTGGGATTGGTTTGGCGTGTGACGAAGTCATGGGCGCCTCCTATCGGAAGAGCGCTTGAATATGGAACCGCAAATCAGAACTTTGGTTGATATCGCCGATACCCCCGCGGCACTGGCGGGCCGAGCAGATATTGTTCTTGAGCGGGGACGTTGGGCCGCCGAGATATTTCAACGGTTTGATCGTGAGTTAACGATGTCAATCGTTGATGCAGTCGCCCGAACAGCCCATGAGAACGCAGGCCGATACGCGGATTGGGCTGTGGAAGAAACCGGCTTTGGCGTTGCCGCCCATAAAAAGATAAAGAATGAACTTACCGCTTACCCTCTCGTTGACTTTTACCGTGACCAGGATTTTATAAATCCTCGAGTGAGTGAAGCGCAAAAGATGGTTGAAATCCCCCGTCCAGCGGGTGTGATTATGGCGCTGACGCCTTCGACCAACCCGATTGCAACGATCAACTACAAGGTACTGATCGCACTCATGACGCGCAACGCCATCGTGATTAGCCCTCACCCCGCAGCGCGCGAGTGTAGTGTGGACGCCGCCCGGATGCTGGCACAAGCAGCCGAAGACGCCGGGGCGCCCACTGGGGTGATTCAAATCATAGAACAGCCGACGATCCCGCTTGTCGAGGAATTTATGCGCTCCAAGAAAACCGCAGTGACATTAGCCACCGGTGGCGCGGCCATGGTTCGCTCAGCATATTCCTCTTCGAACCCTGCGATCGGAGTTGGGCCTGGAAATGCGCCGGTATTCGTCGACGATACTGCAGATCTGGATAAAGCCGCCAGACGAATTATTGAATCAAAGTCGTTTGATAACTCGGCACTTTGTACTAACGAAAGTGTTCTTATAACGTTTGAATCGATCGACAAACGTCTTTGTCAATCATTGCGGCAAGCCGGCGCCTATATTTGTGATGCAGATGATGTGGAGCGTCTGCGCCGTTACCTTTTTCATGATCGTGGATTCAATGTGGAAACTGTCGGTCGTGCAGCTGTTTGGATAGCGACTGAGTGTGGTATTCGAGTACCGGAAAACACTAAGGTGCTGGTAGCACCTATTACGCAGATAGGCATTGAAGAGCCACTTTCTCGTGAAAAGCTTTGCCCAGTCCTTGCGTACCATGTGGTCCGTAGCCGCGCACAGGCGCTCGCTCAGGCACGAGCGGTGCTGCGTCTTGCAGGCGCAGGTCATTCTGCCGCAATTCATACAACAGATGAATCGGCCGCTATGAGTTTTGCGAGTGCCGTAGAGGCTTATCGCGTGGTTGTGAATGTGCCATGTTCCCAGGGTGCATCAGGTTTTTCAACAGCGTTGGCGCCAACCTTTACCGTGGGTACTGGGTATTTTGGCCGTAGTTCGATCGGAGAAAACGTTGGCCCGCAGCATCTTATTCACTGGACACGCCTAGCTTATAACTCAAGCGATGAAGAGGTGTTTGGAAATTATCAGGATATCCCTGGTAATTTTTCTGGGCCACTTCCTGTAGCCCCAGCTGATGGAGTTCCAGGTCTAAGCAGGTATGTTCCTAAGCCGGCTATAAATACAGATAGCCCAGGCGCTCTAATTGGAGCAAGTCGTGAAGATCTGCGCCAATTGATTGCCGAAGAACTGCGTGCAATTTTGCGCAACTGAGTTAAACATGCCAGAACTTCGCTCGTTCATTTTTTTGGATCAGTTGCAGCCGCAGACACTCGCGTATGTCGCATCGTGGATGCGCGGCTCTTTGCCACGCCACAACATGGCGGCCCAGATTATTGAAATAGCGCCGGGATTGGAAATTGAGACATTGACAGACGTAGCTCTTAAAGGCGCCAATGTCAAAGTGGGCCTTCTGGTGGTGGAGCGACAATTTGGATACCTTGAGTTTCACTCGCGCTCCACAGCTGAGGTGAAGGCTGGGGCACAAGCCGTATTAGACGTGATGGGTGCTCAAATGGAAGACGCGAGTCGGCCACAGATTCTGGGGTCAAAGGTCGTAACCGGAGTGGATCATCAGCACGCTTTCTTGATTAACAGAAATAAACTGGGATCGATGATCCTGGGAGGAGATTCCCTCTATCTGCTTGAGTGCCAGCCAGCCTCGTATGCGATTCTGGCCTGCAATGAGGCAGAAAAACAGGCCAACATAAAAGTCATTGATTACCGAATGATAGGTGCCAATGGACGGCTTTATCTCGCGGGAAATGAGGCCGAGATTCGCAATGCGCGGGATGCTGCCGAAAACGCTCTTCATAATGCGAGGACAGTCTGACGCAATGAGTGATGAACTGAGGCAGACTATTCGGAGCCTATTGTATGAAGAGCTACAAAAGATAAATCGCAATGATCTGGCTGCAAATTCAAAGGCAAGCAAGGTTACTGAGGAAACAGTCTCGATCAACAGTAATCAGGATCTGGAGCGATTCGTTCGGCGCATCGTATCTATCAGTCAAGATAGGTCAATGCGGGAAGCGATTGAGACGGGTCGACATGTGTTTCGTCTCAGGCCGGCAAAAGGGGTTGCTGTTGGAGCAAACGATGATTTCTTATCACCGGCCGCCAATACTTCTGCAGCAGTGAGTTTTGAGCAAGGGTTAGTTACTGAGAAACAGGCCATGAATATTCCCGAGCATATTAAAACAGTACGAGTCGCAAAAGGAGTCCGGCTGACACCACTGGCGAGTGATGTAATTCGGCGTTCGGGCAAAACGATAGAGAGGTTAACGAAATGATTCGTGGACGTGTGACAGGCCGTGTTTGGTCATCAAGACGTGTAGACACGCTGCCAAATGGCGCTCTGCTTGAGGTAACCCTTGATGGCGGGGGGTCGATAATCGCTCTGGATCCCTTAGGCTGCAACGACGGTGAGGCGGTATTGATCACCCAGGGTTCGGTAGCAGCAGGGTACTTTACGAAAATCAAGGCGCCGGTAGACGCATTGATTATTGGTTCTATAGACGAAAAGGGCTAAGCAGGCCCGATTCATCAACTGGCCGAGAGGCCCAGAAAATCAGGAGGTTAAATTATGTCTAATCAGGCAATAGGGATGATCGAAACGCGAGGTTATGTGCCAGCACTTGCATCTGCCGATGCGATGGTGAAAGCGGCAAATGTCGAGTTGGTATCAAAAAATGAAGTTGGCGGTGGGCTTGTTTCCGTGGTGATCAAAGGGGATGTAGGGGCGGTAAAAGCTGCTACCGAAGCAGGCTCAGAAGCTGCAAACCAGGTAGGTGAAGTTGTTGCTGTCCACGTAATTCCCCGACCCCACGTGGATCTTATCGGCCACTTTGCACTCACTGCAGAGAAGTAACGCAGACTAGGGTCCAAGAGGTAAAGAGCAATGACCGAACTGAGAGTCTATTTGCCGGTTTATGATCTGCAGCCGCAGTTTGCTGCATATCTCAGTACACCGACTCGGGCTCGTGGTTACCCGCCGTTTGAAGGGCAACATAGCCTGATTATCGAGGTATCACCGGCATTAGCCATTCATCGTATTTCTGATCTGGCGTTGAAAGCGGCGCCGGATATGGAACCAGGAATTCTGTTTACTGAAAGACAATTTGGCTTGCTTGAACTTCATTCATCGGATCGGGAAGAGATCGATGCTGCAGGAGATGCCATTCTTCGGGGGATTGGGGCTCGCGCCGAGGATCAATTAGCGCCACGGGTACTATTTGAGGATATCATCGAGAAATTAGCCGATCAGCATGCAATTATTCTCAATCGATCAAGAACGGCATCGATGCTGGTGCCAGGTCAGTCTTTACTGCTATGCGAGATGTCTCCAGCCCTTTTTGCCTGTGTTGCGGCAAACGAGGCGGAACGAGCCGCACCTGGAGCAGTTCTGAATGATGTTCAGATGATGGGTGTATCAGGAAGGATATTTATGTCTGGTGACGTGGAGGAGTTGACGAAAGCCCAAAGCGCCATAAGACAAGTGTTGGAGTCAGTACGCGGACGCTTTAATGAGTGACTGGAAAAAAGCTTTTCGATCTTTCTACTACGAGACCGCTGACGATCCCGATGATCCCGAACTGAAACCTTCAGAGACGGCCTTGCTGGTCATTGATATCCAGAATACTTATCTGGAAGTTCCGGATAATCCAACTGAGACCGCAAGGTGGGCGCCGTTTCTGGAGCGGATGAACGGCCAGGTGATTCCTGGTACAGCGACATTGATCGATAAATCCCGCAAAGCAGGATTCGAGATTATTTATGCCCGGATCGCATGTCTTACAGAAGACGGACGGGACCGGTCGCTTAGTCAGAAAAAGCCAGGTTTCAATTACCTTTTGTTGCCCCAAGATCGTCAGGATAGTCAGCTTGTGCCCGAGCTGATGCCGCAGGATGATGAGATTGTCATCACTAAGACAACCGACAGTGCCCTGACAGGTTCGAATCTCCGTCTGATTCTGCACAACATCGGGATAAAGAATGTAGTGGTAGCCGGAATCTTCACCGATCAATGTATCAGCAGCACTGTACGCAGTCTTGCCGACGAAAGTTTCAACGTACTGGTCGTTGAAGATTGTTGTGCTGCTTCGACAATGGATCTTCATAACCACGAACTGGCGGTGATCAATATGATCTATTGTCACGTGGTGCAATCGGAAGATATCACCGAATTTATTAGGACTTGAGTCAACTCCTCTATAGCCGCAGCAAGACGGTTTGCAAGGTGCTAGG
>DTZW01000041.1 GCA_012961165.1 Gammaproteobacteria bacterium
ATGCCACCAGGGTGCTGGATTATGACCAGCCGGTTTTCGCATGGCGTTAGAAAATGCTTAAATGTAAATCATGACACTCAAGTATTACGTCGTTGCAGGGTGTACTGAACTGGCTGTCACTAACCAAATGCACATTGACCTGAATGGAGAAGAAATCCTTCTGTGCAGGGAAGATGAAAACTATTTCGCCGTTTCGTACTACTGTTCGCATGAGAAATTCACCCTGGAAGGAGGCACCATCGCGGCCGGTTGTATCACCTGCCCCTACCATGGAGCTGAATTCAGATTAAGTGATGGGAAGGTCACTGCCCCGCCAGCGTTTGAACCTATCAACACTTATCCGGTAAGAGTTGAAGACGACACCATTGCTATCGGTATCAACGAGTAGAAACCCAATCTGACTCAAGCTCCTCGAGTTCAGACACCCCATTCTGTGACAGGTAACGTTCATCGCCGCAGTATCTATAACCTGGCAGGCACCAGGGCCTAAAGATCTCTATAGTAGCTTTCAAGTAAATCCGCCTGGTTCGCATCAAGTGCGGCCAGACCCTCGGCATGAGCATCGACAAAATCCCGGACAGAGGCATACCTGCAAATCTCCCTGCCTTTCCACATCACCACATAGTCATTCGTGGTTTTCTGCTCAAACAGGCCTGTTCTGGCTTCCGGCTCCTGCGCCATCTCTTTTCCGGGACATGCGTGCTTGCACATTTCCCTGCCAGACTGTTCAGCAATAACGTTTAGAACGAGGGATTTATCCCGAACATCAGCCAAATGGCGATTGTGCCGGTCGAAGGCCGGCAGGGTGTAGCCGCCGTAATTATTTTTACCGAGTACAACCAGCCAGGGTATAAGCACATGGGCATCATCTATCGACCAGGTTTCTAGCCACAGTTCCAGCTGTGATAATCTTCAGCCATGACTCTTTCTTACCAGGCCATCTTTTCCCAAAACATGGCTGATTAACCGAAGGAAACCAGCATGAAATGCCCCAAGTGTTTAGGCTCAATGGACACCATCAACTTTAACGATGTTGAAGTTGATCGATGCGAAAAATGCCATGGTTTGTTCTTCGATCATCTTGAGAAAGAAACACTACGAAGTATGGAAGGTGCAGAGTCGATCGACATTGGCGACGAGTTTGTTGGCGCCAGGTTCAACGAAATTCTTGATGTGGCCTGCCCTAAATGCCAGACCAAAATGGAACATGTACTACATACGGATCCGGTTGAAATAAAATTCGAGTGTTGTCCCTCCTGCAAGGGAATTTACTTTGATGCAGGAGAATTCAGAGACTATCTTGAGGACGAAATTTACCAACAGTTTCAGGAAGTGATCGACCAGCTATAACCTGACTGAAATCAAGCAAACTCTGGCAGGATCTCCTCAATAAAAAGCCGCGTTTGCTCCATCACTTCTGTCGTACCATTTGCCATGGGTAGCATCACGAATTTCTGGCAACCGGCATCAATAAACTCCCGAATTCGACCAACCATCGCTTTTGCATCACCCGCGACCAGGTATCTGTCCGGTGACTGCTTTAGCCTTGCTGCTAGTCCCTTTGCAGTGGTAGTTACAACATCATCTTTAGGGCTTCCAAAGCGAAACAAAAAGGAAGCACCGTAATGATCTTCATCGATACTGCGGCCTGTTTCCAGAAGCGCTGACTTAATGCCATCCACGACCAATTTGGCCTGCTCAGGCGTGTCTATACCACCTAGCCACCCGGTGCCGTATTTCGCTGTGCGGCGCATGGCAACCTCACTCGAGCCACCAATCCACAAGGGAATGCTCGGGTTTGCCGGCTTCGGTGAAATCGACGCTCCTTCATACTGAAAAAATTCTCCATCGAAATTAACGTCGTTCTCTGTCCAAAGTCGGGCGACCAGGTCGAGGGCCTCATCTGCTTTCTTGCCTCGCCTTTTCGTCTGAGTGCCAGTCGCGGAGTAATCCTGGGCAAGAGCACTACCCAAACCAAACGCGGGCAGGAGTCTTCCATCACTAAGAAAATCAATCGTCGCACATTGTTTGGCAGTTAAGAGCGGATCTCGTAGGGCAATTGAAGCGACGTTCATCCCAAAACGGATTTTCTCTGTATGCCCTGCCAGTGCAGCCATAGTTGACATACATTCGAGCATAGCCTCCTTCGACACCAGCCGGTCTGTCTGCCAGATCGAATCAACACCACCGTCTTCACAACGATCGACCCACCGCCAATAATCCCGTGCTGTATCAAATGGAAACCGCGATATCCCTAGCCCAAGCCCAATAGTCATCTGGCCTTACCCCTAATGTCACCCTCTGGTCCCGTCAAGCTGATCGCACGTGTGTCGCCCCTGAAATCTTCAGTCGCACAACCAACCAATACAAACAACACAAGCATGTACGCGCCCTTCATTGGTTCGCCATCTTCGACAGCATCAGTCGGATTCCTTCAGTTTGTATTTGCACGAGCATTTCCCCTAAAAGGTCAGTGGTGGTATCCGGTAGTTGATGAGCAGCATCAGGGGAGTCCTTCCTCTAGCTACCAGGTTAGCCACCAGCGGAGATTCCTTGATTGCCTCACAGAGACTGTACATCTCTGACTCATTTTCCGGAGTTTCAACGAACAATATATCAGTACCGCTTATGAGTAGCAGATTGCAAATCATATGTCATCAGAGACGTCTTTGGCCATGTGGCTACCTCAAGGCAATTCACTTAATATGTTCAGCTCTCCCTTAGCCAATGAATGCTCTCTATGCGCGCGATTGTTTGTGAATCTTTTACCAGCCCTGACTCCCTGGAAATCCATGAGATGCAGCAACCTGTCCCAGAGCCAAATCAGGTACTGATCAAAGTCGAAGCAACGGGTCTTGGATATGTCGATGCGCTAACAGTTGCGGGCCTTTACCAGATTAAGCCAACATTACCCTTTGTTCCTGGTAACGAAGTTTCAGGCATCATCGAGCGTGCCGGAGACAAGGTCAAACATTTGCGCCAGGGTCAACGCGTACTGGCCACGCCCTCATCCGGAGGGCTGGCAGAGTACATTACCCTGGATGAAAGTCGATGCACCCCCATTCCAGACTCACTCAGTTATGACAACGCCGCCAGTTTTCTCGTCAACTATTGCACTGCCTATCACGGACTTGTGTACTGCGGAAACATCAAGCAAAAAGAAACTGTGCTGGTGCTGGGCGCGAGTGGTGGCGTTGGCGTTGCCGCTATTGATATTGCCAAGGCCAAAGGTGCAAGGGTAATTGCCGCAGCTTCAAGCAAGAAAAAAAGAGACGCCTGTCTCGCAGCCGGTGCAGATGACGTTGTGAACTACAACTCGAAAAACTGGCGTGAAGAACTAAAAACGATCCTGGGCGGAACGCCGCTAAATATCGTTTACGACCCAGTTGGAGGTGACTACGCTGAACCTGCACTAAGATCCCTGGGTCCCGATGGACGGTTCCTTGTGGTTGGTTTCGCCTCCGGGGACATCCCAAAGTTTCCGGTGAATCTTGTATTGCTAAAACGCTGCTCAATCATTGGCGTTAACTGGGGCGGGCACATCGCTGCCAATCCATCTGTTGCCAAGGAAGTCCTCAACACACTTATGGAGTGGATTACGTCCGGTAAGATAAGCCCACAATCCGGTGAGGCATTCAGGTTGCAGGACACAGGCAAAGCCATGATGAAAATGCTTGGCAGAAAAGCAATCGGGAAAATAGTTATACACCCCGGCAACTAACCGAGCCAAAATCTCAAACCAGAATTCCAGATGGGAGCATAGTGATGACAAGTATCAAGCCCTTCAACATTCAGACTTCAGAACAGGAACTGAATGACCTTAAACAACGATTGGCGCTAACGCGCTGGCCAGACAAGGAAACCCCACCAGACTGGTCCCAGGGTATTCCGCTTTCTTACATGATCGAGATCCACGACTACTGGTTAAACCAGTATGACTGGCCAGCGCGTCTGGCGCTTCTGAACCAATGGCCTGGATTCAAAACGGAAATAGATGGCCTCGGCATCCACTTTTTACACATCAAGTCAGCCGAGCCTGATGCCCTCCCGTTACTCATGACCCACGGCTGGCCTGGATCGATCGTCGAATTCCAAAAAATTATCGGGCCTTTGACCAACCCGACTGAACACGGTGGCCTGGCAAGCGATGCATTCGACCTCGTTATTCCAACCCTGCCTGGCTTCGGTTATTCTGACAAGCCGGTTTCACCAGGCTGGAACATCGACAGCATCGCCACGGCCTGGGATGAGCTAATGATCCGACTGGGATACGACCGCTACGTCGCCCAGGGCGGTGACTGGGGTTCGATTGTCACTGCACAAATTGGCGTTCAGAACCTGGGTCATTGCATAGGCATTCACATGAATATGCCAATCGCTCCGCCCGACCCGAACAATATGGACAATCTCACTGATCAGGAAACTGACGCCCTGAAATCCATGCAGTTTTACCAGGATCATGATTCCGGTTATTCCAAGCAACAAAGTACCCGGCCTCAAACACTGGGTTATGGCCTTGCCGACTCGCCAATCGGCCAGGCCGCCTGGATTCTTGAAAAGTTTTACCAGTGGATGGATTGTGACGGCCATCCCGAAAACGTAGCATCGCGCGATGAACTATTGGATAACGTGATGATGTACTGGCTGCCGGATGCTGGCGCCTCCTCTGCCAGGATCTACTGGGAGAGTTTCGGAAGTACAAACCTGGACCTAATCGAGCTTCCGGTCGGTTGCACCCTTTTTCCTAAAGAGATCTTCAAGACTTCCGAAAGGTGGGCCAGAGCGCGTTTTACCAACCTGATTCACTTCGAGGTGATGGAGAAAGGTGGCCACTTCGCGGCCTTTGAACAACCCCAGGCACTGGTCGACCAGATACGGAGCTGTTTCAGGCAACTTCGCTAGAGAGAGGGTCCCTGCAGGACATGCTAATATGAGCTATCAGGCCTGGGCTCATCGTATTTTCACTTTGTCCTAAAAGGATCATATTGTGGCCATATTGCACCTTTATAGATCCCTCCTTTGTTGCTAATTTTGCCCCTTTAATCGAATGGCCCAGTTAAATGACTAAAGTTACCTTTGTCCAGTTTTCCGGCGAGACCACAACCATTGATGGGGACAATGGTGATTCGGTCATGAAAATCGCTCTCGATAACCTTGTCCCGGGCATTGATGCCGACTGTGGCGGCGAGTGCTCCTGCGCTACTTGCCACGTACTCATTGAAAGCGAATGGGTGAACCGGGCTGGCGCAGCCGATGACCAGGAAAACTCAATGCTGGACCTGAACCCTGATCGGGAAGCTAATTCACGTCTCTCATGCCAGATCTCCGTGACTGATGAACTAGATGGTCTTGTCGTAAACCTGCCGGAATTCCAGTACTAGCCGACACAACTCCCAGCCAATAACACGGACCCAGATATGAGCGAAGCGATCAGCACCAGTAAAGAAATTGTTGTAGACCCTTATTCGATCCCGCTTGACGGGAATTTTAATGTTGCTCAATCGCACCTGTTTGAACAGAACGCTCACTGGGCCTATTTCGAACGACTCCGAAAAGAAGCCCCTGTACATTTCTGTGAGGAAAGTGAGTTTGGTCCGTATTGGTCCATCACTCGCTTCGAAGACATCATGCAGGTGGACACCAATCACAAGGTGTTCTCTTCCGAAGGCGGCATCACTCTCGGTGACCAGGATGAAGATTTCACGATGCCAATGTTCATTGCGATGGACCCGCCAAAACACGATGATCAGAGAAAGGTCGTCAGCCCGGTTGTTGCACCGATAAACCTGGTTAAGCTGGAATCAACCATCCGGGGTCGCGCAGCAAATTTGCTTGACGCATTACCGGTCGGTGAAGAAATTGATTGGGTAGATAGAATCTCCATCGAACTGACCACGCAAATGCTGGCAACCCTTTTCGATTTTCCATTCGAGCAGCGCCGAAAATTAACTCGCTGGTCCGACGTTGCAACAGCAGACCTTGAGCAGGGAATTATCGAATCGGAGGACCAACGTCGCGAGGAACTGATTGAATGTCTAACGACCTTTACAGAAATTTTTAAAGAGCGACAGCAAACACCAGGTGACAATGACCTGATCACTATGCTCGCTCACGGCGAATCGACGAAAGATATGCTTGAACGTCCAATGGAGTTCCTTGGCAACCTGATTCTCCTGATTGTTGGCGGGAACGACACCACCCGTAATTCAATCACCGGAGGTATTTTTGCACTTAATCAGCATCCGGATCAGTACCAGAAGCTCAGGGAAAACCCAGGGCTGATTGCAAGCATGGTGCCAGAGATCATCCGCTGGCAGACACCACTTGCCCATATGCGCAGACGCGCCCTCGAAGATACTGTCATTGGAGGCAAAACCATTAAGAAAGGCGACAAGGTCGTCATGTGGTATGTATCAGGAAATCGTGATGAATCAGCGATTGAAACGCCTGATAAATTTATCATCGACCGAGCCAGGCCACGACAGCACTTATCTTTCGGGTTCGGCATCCATCGCTGTATGGGTAACAGGCTCGCAGAAATGCAGTTGCGGATTGTCTGGGAAGAGATTCTGAAACGCTTTGACACCGTAGAAGTTGTTGGAGAGCCTACCTATATCCGGAGTGCATTCGTTAAGGGTTATGCACACTTACCCGTCGTATTGCACTCGAAGTAGCTAAAGCCGAAGCCGTGGTACCAGAGCCGGAGTATTGGATCGATAGATCTGGTACTCGGGGTCCTCGCCCCAACGCTTATTAGCCCGAAACTCAAGCATTCTGATCCCCGAGATTTTGGTCAGCAGAAAGAAGACAAAAACAGGCGAAATCAACGTAGCGTGCTGCCAGCCCTGAAGGACAGGCAACGCCACAATGGCGATACCCAACCAGAGGATAATCTCTCCTAAGTAGTTAGGGTGCCGGGAATACTGCCACAATCCCCTGGTGATGAACTCATCGGGTTGTTCCCGTCTGAACTTCGACTTCTGCTTATCGGCGACCACTTCAACCACAAACCCGAAGGCCCAGAGGGAAATACCAATAGTCCCCAATAGCCCAATCGGTTCGTGTTCAGAGGCCGTCATAACCGCAAGCCCTGCCGCAAGAGTGACAGAAACCCACAATCCCTGAATGGTCCAGGTCATTAGGTACTGTAAAAAGTCCGGCTTGATGGAGCGAAAACGCCGATCCTCGCCATCAGCGGATATTCGTCTAAACAAGAAGGTACCCAACCGGCAAGCCCAAACGATTACCAATCCTCCAATAATGAGCGATCGGGGGTCACGTGCACCGGAAAGATACAACGCGACCAGGACCAGCGAAATGTAGGTCAGGCTGCCAGCCAGATCAAAATATCGCTCTGTCTGGAATACATAGGCCGGGATAAACAAAAACCACTGAACTATAAATGCGATACCGCAGCAAAGTGCGAACAATGGCAGCCCCATCCACAGCGCACCGTTCTGGCTGCCTGCAAGGGCTATAAGGCCGCCGACCGCCAGCGAGGCCAAAATACCCGCTATCCATACCAGGTTTTTGTTCATTATTTCTGTCCAGTTTTTTTGAGTGTACGCCGCCGCCGGGAATTAGATCATTTCTCGAGTAGGCGTTTTATACCAAGTGCTGGCGATGTCACCATATTCTCATGATCACACAAATCAACGGCACCCAACATAGACGCCTGGGACAGATAAATAGCATCATATTTCCGGGCGAACGGGTCAGCGGGATACACACGTCTGGTAGACGACCATAAGGAGCCCTCAGCGTTACCTGGTATATTCTCCCGGGACCTGTCAGAGGTCAGCGGGATACACACGTCTGGTAGACGACCATAAGGAGCCCTCAGCGTTACCT
>DTZW01000042.1:0-282 GCA_012961165.1 Gammaproteobacteria bacterium
CGATCCGGTACGTTGCCGGGATATTCGTATTCGTCAGCATTGGCCAATGGTAAAACCAGCGTTACCTGGGATTACTTTACGATAGCTGCCTTCCTGACTAACCCGCAGGCCTACTACCCGGGAACAAAAATGGCATCAGCTCCGATCAGCTACGTCGATGCCGTGCAAATAGGTATTTTTCTCAACGACGGTAAGACTTTCTAATGAAGCACTGGCGGCGTAGATAGGGCACCACATTGCCAACAGCATCATAAGCAATAATGAGCTTGGAAAAGTGCTCAA
>DTZW01000042.1:516-7815 GCA_012961165.1 Gammaproteobacteria bacterium
GTCCGTACCGCTTCGTGAGCTACCACAGCCCGACTAGTTTTTTGCACTGATGTTAATATCGTGGTCATGTCCATCGGCGATAGCGTGCGAGGATCTATCACTTCTATGCTGATTCCCTGTTTCGCCAATTCGTCTGCCGCTGTTAGTGCATCTATTACCGAACGCCCAACCGCCACCACCGTCACATCGCTGCCGCTACGCTTGACCTCCGCAACGCCCAGGGGCAATACATAAGCTTCATCAGGCACCTCCATACTGGTTTGCATGCAGCGTTTATTGCTAATGTAAATTACCGGGTTATCGTCTCGGATAGCAGCGGTTAAAAGACCTTTGGCGTCGTAAGCATTGGAAGGCATGACCACTTTCAAACCGGGAACGTGACAGAACCAGGCTTCCAAACTGCCCGAATGCTGAGCCGCGCTGCTGCTATCGATTCCAGCGTGGGTGGTAACCACGACAGGTAGGGTCGCTTGCCCACCCAACATGTACTTCATCTTGGCCATCTGGTTAACAATTTGATCCATACCAACCGCGACAAAATCCATGATCATGATTTCGATAATAGGTCGAAGCCCAACAGCCGCCGCACCTACGCCGATACCCGTAAGCGCTAATTCAGAAATGGCGGTGTTAACAATCCGCTTGTCCCCGTATTTAGCATGCAGACCCGCTTCGGTTCCAAAGGGCCCACCGACGCGCACGTCTTCGCCAGCGACAAAGACTCTATCGTCTCGGCTCATTTCCTGATCAATAGCCTCGTTAATGGCTGCAGTCATTGTTTTGTTAGTCATACCGTGGACTCCGAATAGACATCTTCATATAAGGCATCGGGATGCGGATCCGGCGCCTGCTCTGCATTGGCAATCGCACGCTCCATGTCGGCAGCAATACGCGCTGTAATAGTGTCGGCTGTGTTGTCATCGAACACCCCCTGGGCAATGAGCACCTCGCGCCACTGCTTTATGGGATCACGCGCACGCCACCGAGCGATTTCATCCGGGTCCCGTTGGAGTATTCCAAAGTCGCGGCCAACATGATCGTAGTAACGGTAGGTTTTGCACTCCAGCAACGTAGGCCCGGCACCGCTGCGGGCACGCGCAACGGCCTCTATTGAGGCTTCGTGTACCGCGGCGATGTCCATACCATCCACCATGGCACCTGCTATGCCGTAGGACGCTGCACGATCGACAATATCGGTCACCGACGTTGTCGATGCAGCGCTGGACCACTCGCCATAACCATTGTTTTCGCAGACAAATACCATGGGGGCTTTGAGTATGGCGGCCATATTCATGGCTTCATGAAATGCCCCTTCATTGGTGGCGCCGTCGCCGAAAAAACAGACCGTGACGCGATCGTTACCTTGGTACTGACTAGCGAATGCTACTCCTAACCCTATGGGTAGCCCCGCGGCGACTATCCCGTTGGCACCAATGATGCCCAGGTCCAGAGCCGCCATATGCATGGAACCACCCTTGCCGCCGTTGTACCCCGTGGCCTTGGCAAACAGCTCAGCATACATGCGCTCCACATCACCGCCCTTGGCAATAAGGTGCCCATGACCACGATGGGTAGAGGTAATGTAATCGTCGTCATTGAGCGCTTCACAAACCCCTACGGCTATTGCCTCTTCACCGCAGTAGAGGTGAACCGAGCCGGGGACTCTTGCTTGCTCCATTAACAACCCGGCGCGCTCATCAAATTCACGGATGCGGGTCATTTGTTCAAACATTCGAAGCATGTCGGCGTTGGTTAGATCCATGGAGTTTCTCCGTTCTGATGTTGAATTCTGATTGTTGAGTTACGCCACCGGCATCGACCAGGATGCCGGGAAACGATCAGAGTCAAGACTCCGATAAAAATTGGAGCTAGCTTTGTCATCACTCCTCCCAACGCATGTTTACAAATATATTATTTTCTTTCTATTCACCCGTCCACTCATTCAGTTGACGGTGCCCAACGTAATCGCCCAAATAAATAAACAGAGCGTCCTGCTGGTCTACCACCGAACAAGGCGGCAGAGATCTACTGGAACTCCTCTAAATCAGCGGCCAAGAATACTTGACCACTAGAGTCCATGACTATCGAGATGCCGATCTGTTGACTTACAGTCTATTGTGAAAGCTGTGCGCCCTAGACGAACTGGACGCGGTTCGTCTAAAGCACTAACTGCAATTAAAATCGTCATGCGAAGCTGGTAGAGGCTAGTACGAAACTAGTACGGCGCCGTGCCGCCATCAACGCTCCATGTGGCGCCGGTGATGCCCGCACCTACGTCGGATGCCAATAGCACTGCAGTTTCAGCAACTTGCTCGACTTTGTTGGGACGCTTGATGGCCGATTCCTGAGAAAATAAATCAACCATCTCGTCGAACGTCAGGCCCATCGCTTTCGCTGTGGCAGGGCCGTTAGCTTTGACTATGTCGGTGATAATGAGCCCAGGACAAATGGCGTTCACGGTTATTCCGTCCGCACCTACTTCCTGAGCCGTGGATTTGGTCAAACCGTTAACGGCATGTTTGGCAGCGGTGTAGGAAGAAAAAACCGGCTTACCAATTTTACCTTCAACCGATGAGATGTTGATGATGCGGCCAAATTGTTGCTCAAGCATGGAACGCAACGCGCGACGGGTCGCCCAAAATGTTGAATACACACACAGCTTCATCGTGTAATCGAAAGATTCATCGGTCAAATCGACAAGAGGCAGTAAGTCTCCTGCGCCACCCGCGTTGTTCACCAAAATATCAATGCGCCCATAACGCTCGATGGTGCCATCAACAAAGCCTTCGATGTCGGCTTGCACCGTGGCATCACCCTGGATAAATACCGAGCGCTCGCCACCACCGAGCTGCTCAGCTGCCGCAGCCCCTTTGGCAGGGTCTCTGGCCATAATCACGACACTGGCACCTTCTCGAAGAAAGGCTGTCGCAATAGCCAACCCGATGCCGGCCGAACCGCCGGTTATTGCGGCAATTTTCCCCTTAAGTTTCATATTCATTTCCTACTTCATGAACTGCGAGTTTCGCACAAACTCATCAGTGAATGGAATTTCCATCTGCGAATTAAACGTTGCTGCAACTCACCTTTGCGTAAAGCGATTATGCCGAGCGCGCCTCAAACAACGTGCTGCGCCGGTGGCTGCGTTGCTTGCCAGGTATCTGCCAGCCTCACTGCCACGCTCTTTGGCTTGCCTCTGGGCCTAAATAATGCCGGATTCTCGAAGCCTGGTTACCTCCTCTACCGTATACCCGAGGTCAGCCAAAACCTCACCCGTATGTTCACCCAAAGCCGGTGCGCAAGTGGGTCCCACCTTCGGCACATTGGATATTTGAATCGGGTGTTCAACAATGAGCGGTGTCTTGATCCTGTCGTCTTCTGGCGCAACCACCATCTGATTCTGCAGTACCTGTGGATCGTTCTTACTTTCTTCTACCAGGGCAACGAGATTGACGGGTAGCTCATAAGAATCAAAGATTTTAAGCCAGTGTTTTGCTGCATTTTGTTCGATGATTTTTTGCAATTCGCGCCCCAGTAGTTCGCGATTTTCGAACATCAATTCCTGGCTGCTGAATCTGGGATCAGCTAAAAGTTCAGGGGCGTCCAGCGCGACAAAAAGTAGACTTTGCAAATCTTCGTTACGGATCATATTGAACTGTAGCCACCGCCCGTCGAGAGTTTCGTAGGGACGCATCATGGCGGGCGGGCTTTCATTCAATGATCGATACAGCGGCATGTCACCATCGGCCATCACACCCTGCACGATGCCAGCGGCTGACCAAAGGCCATTAGCAAGAAGTGAGGTTTCTACCATACTGCCCTCGCCGCTGCGCTCTCGATTCAATAAGGCCGTCACAATTCCGGCATATAAGGCGACACCCGTAGGGTGATCACCCATACCGGGAAGACCCTGAGTTGGCATCGTTCCGGGCTCTCTCATAAGCTCCATCAGTCCACTTCGTGCCCAGTAGGCCAACTGGTCGAACCCCTTGCGTTGGCGCTCGGGCCCCTTTTCTCCATAGGCGGTGAGAGATGCATAGATCATAGCGGGATTTAGCGGTTTCAAATCCTCATAGGTAATGCCGAGTGATTCTCGAACTGAGTACGGTTGATTGGTGATAAAGACGTCACAACCAGCGACCAGTTTACGAAGGATTTCCATCCCTGCTGGTTGTTTCAGGTCCAGTACCACACCCCGTTTGTTGCGACCATCGAGTTGCCAGAACCAATCGCTGTCAGCATAGGGGGTTGTTGGAATATCACCCAACATCCGCAACATATCTCCTTCACCGGGCTGTTCGATTTTGATGACATCCGCACCGTAGTCCGCCAGCATCATTGCAGCTGCAGGTGCGGCAATGACCGTTGCACAGTCAATGACTTTAAGTCCAGAGAATAGATAGTCGCTCACTGTATTTCCTTTGCCTGGGTAAATTTTTTGAACAATCTCATAAGCAGGTTCGACAGATCAACCCAGGATCAGCCAATGCCGTGGATTGCCTGGTAACCCAATCGTCAGATCTAAAGAGATTAACTTATCGACACCCGAGTTTCTTCAAGCCCAGCGAAGTCAGTTTTTTAAGACGCTACATTCAGATCAACCCTATGACTCGCCGCTGTTGATGGGGCTTTTTCTGATCCGAATGCGGCAAGATACCGCCTGGATGCACGAAACCGGTAAACTGCTGCCAGACCGTGTCAGGGAATGGCTCCAGATTGAAGACGAATGATCAGACCATACATATCCTCAATGCTGAGCTGCTCGATTCAGACGGTAAGACTCGCCTGACCAATGCCACCATTACGGGTAGCCAGTTCATCGAAGCTACCGGCCACGCTAACCTGGAAGATGGTTCAACGGTCATCGATGCTAAAGGCAATCTGTTGATACCCGGTCTGCACGATCACCATACTCATCTGATCGCGTATGCCGCTTCTCTGGTCTCAATCAATTGCGGCCCACCCGATGTTGCCTCGGAAGCAGATTTGAAGTCTGCCTTGCGGGGGCAACCAGGTCGTCATTGGTTGCGGGGCACCGGCTACCATGAAAGCGTACCTGGACATCTGGATCGCCAATGGCTGGATACCTGGGCGCCGGACCGCCCGATCAGAATTCAGCATCGATCCGGACGATTATGGATACTCAATAGCCCGGGCATGGAAATGATTGCAGATGCCGCACTTAGCCTGGCACCTCACGAGCAGGACCGACTCACCAGTGAAGATGGGCGCCTGTACGATGTTGATGAATTGCTAGGCAAGCTGACGCGGTCTGATGTGCCGCCAGTGAGGCTGGCAAGTCAGCAATTAGCGGCGTTTGGTGTTACTGGCATCAACGACATGACACCGTCAAACAACCCCGAAACCTGGCAGTGGTTTAGTGAACTTCAGGTCAGCCAGGATCTTCTGCAAAAGGTACGAATGTCGGGCAGACCAGCATTATTCGGCTGCAAACAAACACCTCGTCTATCCGTCGGCGAAACTAAAGTTCATCTGCATGACTCCTCGCTACCGGACTTTGATGATTTCGTATCGACAATCACAGAGAGTCACGAAAAGCAGCGCAACGTGGCCGTGCATTGTGTTACAGAAGTGGAATTAGTTTACACACTGTCTGCCTTTCGATCCGCCAGCACCCTGGCCGGAGATCGGATCGAACATGCATCCGTGATACCACCAGCACTGATTGAACAGCTCTATGCGCTTGGATTAAACGTGGTCACCCAACCTAACTTTGTTCAAGAGAGAGGCGACGCTTACCTTAAGGACATTCCCATGACCGAGCATGCTTTCCTGTATCGGACAAACTCACTAATGCTAGCCGGTGTGCCTACTGCCTTTGGCACCGACCTGCCTTTTGGACACCCAGACCCCTGGGCGGCCATGGATGCTGCAACAAAACGCACCACTTCAAGTGGTCATCTACTTAACGAAGCCGAATGCATCACACCGGAGTCTGCCCTGAATGGGTTCCTTGGTGAATTATCCGCTCCTTCATCGATCCGCAGCATCAAACCCGGCGCACCTGCCGATTGCTGCCTTTTAGATGCACCCTGGCAAGTGTTGCGCAATGATTTATCAAGCGCCCATGTGATGATGACCGTTCGAGATGGCGAATTGATTTATTCCAGAGACTAGAAGAGTTTTTCACTGTGCTTCCAGGAAGCCGCGCGCTTTTTAACCTGGGGTATTAGTCGGCCAGTTCATCAATGAGCCCCCATGAAAGTGCCTTTTCGGCCGACAGTTCCATCCCTGTGACAGCAAGATAATTCGTGCGATGACGGCCAATCCGGCGTGGAATGCTAACGCAACCACCGGCACCTGGTATCAGCCCCATCGCCACTTCGGGCAATCTAAAGAAAGCGTCGCGGCTTGCTGAAATGTGACCGGAAAATGCAGGTAGCTCTATGCCCGCACCGATACAGGCGCCGTGTAAATTGAAACTATAGCGCCCGGCATGTTCCACCAGATACTGCGCTGGCATTTTTAGCTGCCTGATCCTGTGCGCTTCGGCCACATCTTTGGCTACGCCGAATTCCGTCAGGTCACCGCCGGCACTGAAGCAGGACCCAGCACCTGAAACAACAACACGTTCAATTGAATCATCCATCGCCACCAGGCTAAAAGCCTCACTCAAACCATCACGCATCGAAACAGACAAAGCATTTCTATTGCTGGGACTATTCAGCAGGATGCTGAGTTCTGAGCCTGTTCGTTCCATCAGTACTGGTGCCGAGATATCCGAATCGCCAACTTTCGTCTTGTTCTGTCCTGAAAGCCAGCGCGAGAATTCCTCACCACCCTGAAGCGTTGCATAGCCAAGTGACTCAACAGTAAGCGCTGCAATCACGGGCAGGCTCATCGTTACTCGGGTGACCTGTACCAACACTGCTGATGCCTGTGGATGCTGGCCAATGAATGATGCAAGACGTTCAACTTCCGAATCCGTATCAGCAATAAGATCAAGTGCATCTAACATCCGCTTATCGTTATTCATCAAACCGATGACCGGCACTGGCTGACGCCGTAGCCATTGGCTTATGGCTTGCACCTCTTCGCTCGAATAATTCGCTTCTGATAAGTCCACAGAAAGACATGCCTCACCGGCGCTATCCGCCCAGTTCGGTTCCCGTATGAGGTTCTTCAGAAGACTTGCGTTAATCATTTACGTCTACGTTTATGTAAGTCGCTATTTAGGTACTTTACTTAGGTACTTTATTTAAGCACTTTATTATTTAAGTACTTTATTTAAGTACTTTATTTAAGTACAACCAACTTCCCAGGATCAGCGTTTGCAGAATG
>DTZW01000043.1 GCA_012961165.1 Gammaproteobacteria bacterium
TGGGTGAGGTTTTTCCGTAGTCCCTAAACTCAGCAGTACTGAGCTCGTCCTTGATAGTCGCGATATCTGGCAATTCAGGCTGAGTGGTCTGATTTTGCTCGGCACAACTGCTGAGTAAGAAGCCAATTACTAGAAAAATAGGTAATGCATGCATTGTTTTGAGCCGCCTCATCTTGGTTCGCTTTTGTCCGTATTGTATTCGAGAACTGATATCAAATGAACTGCCACCCGCAAAGAATAATTGGAATACTGGGCGGCGTATTTCTCTCTGTGATGGCATGGGCAATAGCAACCCAACAAGAAACAGCACAAGGCATAGGTCCAACCGTTGCGATCAGCATCCTGTCCATGATGTAGGGTTCGTTGCTTCTTCTTTTTGCGGCTGTTCTATTTAGAGATACCACTGCCGAAGAAATTAACTTCGGTAAAATCAACTGGCATCTATTGGGATTTACGCACTCATCATACTTATGATCTTTGCACCTGAAAGCCTGTTTGAAGAGGTTGATAGAGTGAGAGGTTTCAGAGAATAGTTTCTACAAGCCTCATTTTTAAAAGAACAGTTTGGTACGTTACTTGCGAATGCTTAGTCAGATTTAAGTCGCTGTGGCGTCGCGGCTCGTCTGCTGATCATCCGCTGCAGCGCTGAGTGTTTGTCTCACGCTCGGTTTGAAACATTGCTGTCTTAAATTTGAATGATCATCAGCAACCACCATACATGGCCCTTCTTCGGAAAATGTGGTTTATACTTCCTATCTTCCTTGCGCCGCGCCAGACAGTTTGAGCGCGATGTATCGGCCTACGTTAATTGCAATGCGCACTTCGACCGTGCGGCGGAGCGTGGAAGTGTGGCCAGGCTATTGCTTTCGAGCAGGCAACGTTGGCGGCGATGGCACCTGCATAGGTGGTTGGTTGATATTGGGGTAATGTGTTCCCTAAGTAAGTTGGAGTACGCTCATGCATAAATCCGTCGAGTACATTCACGCTCATGCCCCAACGCTGCGTGAGCAGCACGTGCCGAGCGATGAACTGGGTTTACTGACAGAGCCTGCCAGGGACATTCTCCGGGACTCGGGCGGGGTTCGGCTACTGCAGGCGAAGAGTCATGGTGGTATGGAGTCTGTGCCCACGGATTTTTTTGAATGGGTGCGTGCGGTGGGCCGATATAATGCGTCCGCTGGATGGATAGCCGGTGTGGTTGGCGTACACCCCTTCGAAGTCGCGGTCGTCGATCACAAGCTGCAGGATGAGATATACGGGGCTGACCCGGATACATGGGTTGCCTCTCCGTATGCACCCAATGGTCGGGCTGTGCCTGAAGGTGATGGCTATCGATTCTCCGGCCAGTGGCAGTACTCCACGGGTACCGATCATTGCGACTGGGTGGTACTGGGCGGGTTGGTCACTGATGCGAATGGTGAGCTACCTGACCAGCCGGAAATGTGCCACTTTTTCCTGCCACGGGGTGACTACGAGATTGTTGATGACTCCTGGCATGTCATGGGGTTGAGTGGCACTGGCAGCAAAGACATTCGTATTCAGGATGCCTGGGTTCCTGCGTACCGGACCGTGCAGCATACTTCGCTGGCCGATGGTGAGTATGGCCACCGCCGTGCGGAAACGCCGGTGTTCCAGATTCCGTGGGGTTGTATGTTCTCGGCTGCCATTGCTTCGGCGACGTTTGGTATCGCTCAAGGCGCGTTGGAGGAATATCGAGAGTATATGCAGACACGTATCTCGGCCATGGGTGTGGTTGGCAAAACTGATCCGTTCCAGCAGGCGGCTCTGGGTGAGGTTGAAGCGGATCTGGCTGCAGGCATAACGCATGTCGATACCATGATGATGCAATGGCTGGATCAGGTGACGAAAGGCGATGCCATCGATCACGGTCAGCGCCTGGAATTCCGTCGCAACCAGGTTCGCGCCGTTCAGCGTGTATTGTTCGGGGTCGACAAACTGTTCGCGAGCGCAGGTTCGGCTGCGGTGTGGACAACACGGCCATTAGAAAGAAACTGGCGTGATCTGCGCACAGCAGGCACCCATGTCTGCAATATGGCGGATGGAATTTATGGGGCCTGGGCGAACCATGAGTTCGACACCGGTATATTTTCAAACGTCATGTATTAGCGGGTCGAGGTTAGTATGCAATATCTGGGAATCGCATCGTTGTTGATTGGTATAGCGACGTCCGCGCGCTGGTTTCAGCGCGCCTGGCGGGTCGATATTCCGCAAGAAAGGACCGGTTTCCAGCTGCTCTGGGGGGCCGGGTTGCTGCTTGGCGCCGCCGCCTTGTAACTGGATACCGGCGCAGCTTCTGCGGCCTGGGGGGTTGGGGTCGCGGTAGTGATGCTGTATCTGTCATTTACCGGCGGACAGCGGGTCGACGGCGATATGATAGAGGTGAGTGACCTCTTACCTGCATTCCAAACCGTTGATGCCAGCGGCGCAACTTTTGACAGCGCCTCTGAAGAATTGTCACGCCTCAAAGCTGGAACGATTGCCGCGGTTAAGATGGCAGCCCAAGAACCCAATCACATTACAAGTCCCTTCTTCGGCAAATGTGGTTTATACTCCCCGTCTTCAATTTACAGGATGTCTTGATGATAAATTCTAAGAAACTGATTTTCGCTATCTGCGCTGCATTGGTTAGCACCAGTGCCGTGGCAGCAGTGCTGGAAGAGATTGTTGTTACTGCACAGAAACGCGAACAAAACATTCAAGATGTTGGTATCGCCATAACTGCGATGACAGGTGACCAACTCGAAGCGCTGGGCTACGGCAATGCTCAGGAAGTTACGCGCATGGCCGCTGGAGTATCGACTGTTCAACCTAACGGCGAAGCCAACTATGCCATGGCGATACGTGGGGTAGCGGCAAACGACTTCACAACGAACGTTGAGAGCCCGGTCGCTATCTACCTTGACGAAGTGTATATCTCCCAAATGTCAGGTGCTGGTTTTGCTCTCTTCGATATGGAGCGAGTTGAAATCCTGAAGGGCCCACAAGGTACGCTTTATGGGCGGAATGCGACCGGAGGTCTGGCACACTTCCTTTCTGTTAAACCAAGTCAGGAGAGGGAAGGTTATGCAAAAGTCACATTTGGCGACTATGATCAAATAAAGCTTGAAGGCGCTATCGGCGGGGCTCTCTCGGACACCTTGTCAGCAAGACTCTCAGTATCAACCCACGACAACGACGGCTATGTGAAAAACAGATTGGGGGGTGATCTCAACAACGCCGACGATAGTTCTTACAGACTACAGTTCCTTTGGGAGCCTTCCGACCAGACGGAAGTGCTGCTCAGCCTGCGTGCGGCAGACCAGGACATAGACACTGGTTTCTTTGAACATGTCACCTCGTTGGGTGAACCCGGCGAACTCACGCCCGATCTATTCAACTATGTCCTAGGCTACCAGGATACAGATGGAGATGTCTTCGCAGGAGACTATGACGATCCTGGCTACAATGATCTGGAGACTCGTGGCTACAGTATAACGATCAAGCATGACTTTGATAATGTCTCCTTTACCTCAATTACTGATCTTTCTACCGTTGAACGTAAATACATTGAGGATTCTGATGCATCTCCGGCACCCGTATTCAATTTCTTTCTCAACACAGACGCCGAACAGTTTTCTCAGGAATTTCGTTTGAATGGGGAAAACGAGTCCATGAAATGGGTAGTCGGTGTTTACTATATGGATCTGGATATCAAAGATTCAAACGGCGCTATTACAGATCCATTTGTCGGTCCTGCCCCCACGCCAGGCGCGGAGGCGGGTCTAAGTAACCCCTACACGTCTGATCTACAATCGACTTCTGTCTTTGGTCAAATCGAGTATGCATTATCAGACACCCTTAATCTTGTCGTTGGGGCGCGGGCCATAAAAGATGAGAAAGATTTCGATTACGCCATCAATATCGTCGAATTCCTCGACCCAGAAGCACGAAATTTTGACGGCTCGGCTAACATGAACAATCTAGCTACTTTAGCAACTTACAGCGGATCTACAGACGACACGGAAGTTTCCGCAAGATTGTCGCTTGACTGGTTGCCGAACGAAAACTCGCTCTACTACGTTAGCTGGAACCGAGGCGTCAAGGGCGCTGGCTTCAATGCGCCGATTTTCCCATTGAGCCCTCCTTCAGACTATAACGACGAGACAATGTCTTATGGTCCAGAACAACTGGATGCGTTCGAGGTTGGTGCTAAGTGGAGTTTCATGAATGGCCTGGCTAGGATTAACGTCGCCGCCTACTCCTACGACTACGAGGACTATCAGGCTTTTAATATCGTTGGTATCGATACGCTAACGGTCAATGCAGAAGCCGACAGCCAGGGTTTTGAAATCGAAGCCCAACTATCACCCGGCGAGGGTTGGGATGTGCTCGTTGGCATCGCCTATAACGATATCGATGTCGAACTTCCCGGCGGTGTTGATACCACCTCAGTGCAGTCTCCGGAATGGGCGACCAACCTGATGATTCGCAAAGAGTGGCTGCTCGACATTGGGGCCATTGCCGTTCAATTCGATACCATGTATCGCTCCGAACACTTCTTTGCCCTCACCCAGGCCCCAGCTGTCACTGAAAACGGATACAGCTTGAGTAACGTTAGAGTAAGCTACACTACCAGTGACGATCGTTGGCAAGCGGTGGCCTTTATAGATAATGTCACCGATGAGGAGTACCTGGTTCAGACCTTCGATCTATCAACGGAGGCAGTCTTTGGAATGACAGAGCAATACTACGGCAAGCCCAAATGGTGGGGTGTCAGCTTAAAGTACAACTTTTAAAAAGAGACTACCTGATTGCACGGGCCTCATTTGAGGCCCGCTACCAGCCATTTAACGATCTAACCACTCCTCCAAAGGTTGATCTCTTGTAATTACGACTTCCTTCTCTTCAGTAAACCTGTTGTTGATAACGGGTCGAAATGCCTTTGCCGATATGTTTCCAGACCTGCAATTTGTATGGAACGGCTCACAGTCAGAGCTGATGGCCAGATTCAATATGAGCTGAAAAACCCATTTCGCAACGGCACCGCACACATTTTGTTTTCACCCCTGGATTTTCTCAGCAAGCTTGCAGCGCTGGTACCCAGACCGCGCCACAACCTCGTTCGGTATCATGGCGTATTCGCCCCAAATGCTCGAATGAGCAAACTCGTTGTTCCCACAAAACGTAACAACAACGGGGGCGGTGTAATTACCCGGGGTAAAGTACCCCAGAACATGACCACCTTTCCCACGCTAGCCGGCGTCAGCCACCAGGTCAGTACCAGGGCTGCAAGCGTCACGACAATGCCGAACGCAAATGGTTCTGGCATATATCAATCGAAGACTCTGATAATGGCTCTTGTCAATTTCTGAATACTTTTATTCATCCTGATGTTTAGTTGTTTTCTAAGCATGCCTTATGAAGATACTTTTGTATTCTTCGAAAAACACGCTTTATAACGCCTATTCTCTAACTATTCACATCTAGTAATATTGAGTTCGATTTTTCTCCCTCGTGAAGTGGTGTCAATTCATGGTTGAAGTTAATACCTTACCGGCTACTGTCTCTGCTGAAGAGATTCAAACATGCCAAATCACCCCTGCCCGATATAAAAATCTTTTCGGTGATCAACCCGGCCGTCTGTAAGACAGTAGATCATTGGCTATTCAGACATTGACTATCCTCAACCGCAAACCTGCTCAACAGACTTCTTTTCGCAAAAAATCCCAATCAGGATACTTTTGAAATCTCGGGTTAAATACGGTTTAAACTTCCTATCCTCAAACGGGACCGTAAATAGATTTGTCCCGTTAGATGCTACTGTAGTCACCCCCGCATCGGTCAGTTATATTCAGTCTAAGGATCTTTCGCGCAAGGGGTACGCTGACATGGGACAAGAAAACCGGGATACCCGGAAATTTGAGGTCCTGATCATTGGCGCTGGCTTCAGCGGCGTCTATCAACTCTACCGGCTGCGTAAGCTGGGCTTTGATGCCAAGCTGTTTGATGCCGGGAACGACTTTGGGGGGGTTTGGCATTGGAACTGTTACCCCGGCGCACGGGTTGATTCCCACATTCCCAATTACGAATATTCCATGGAAGAGGTGTGGCACGGCTGGTGCTGGACAGAGCGCTTTCCTGGCTGGGAAGAGCTACAACGCTATTTCGCGCATGTCGACAAGAAGCTCGACCTTAGACGCGACACCGAATTCCAAAAACGCGTCACCAGAGCATCGTTCAATGAAGAGGATTGCCAATGGCGCATCACCTGCGCAGATGGAGAAACCGTTAAGGCGCAATTTGTGCTCACTTGTATGGGCTTTGCCGCCAAACCTCACACACCAAACCTGCAAGGGCTCAGCAACTTTGCTGGCGCTACGGTCCACACGGCCCGCTGGCCAAAGCAGGGGCTTGATATGTCCGGTAAACGCGTCGGTGTAATCGGCACCGGGGCCAGTGGGGTACAAGTCATACAAGAGGCCAGCAAGGTTGCGGCGGAGCTGACGGTTTTTCAGCGCACGCCAATGATTGCGCTTGCCATGCAACAACGCCAACTGCATGAAATGGAAGAGAAGGCAAAGAAGTCAGGTCTCAAAGAAATATTTCGACTTCGGAATGCATCGGGCGGCGGCTTCTATGATCTTGAAACGGATGACCGATGCGCCCATGAAGTCTCAAAACAAGAGCGCGAAGAGGTTTTCGAAAAGGCCTGGGCCAAGGGTGGGTTTCATTTTTGGACGGGAACCTTCAGCGACATCATCACCAATGTGGAATCAAATCGCCTGGCATACGACTTTTGGCGAGCGAAAGTGCAGGCACGCGTTCAAGATCCGGTAACCGCCGAATTACTAGCACCACTATCGCCGCCACACCCATTCGGCGCTAAACGTCCATCACTCGAACAATGGTACTACGAGGTTTTCAACCAAGAAAATGTCACATTGGTGGATATCAAGAAAAACCCCATCGCCGAAATCTTACCCCAAGGCGTTCGCACGTCCGAAGACATATACGATTTGGACCTATTGATTCTGGCTACGGGATTTGATGCTGGCACCGGTGGCTTCACCCAAATCGATTTGCGCGGGACCTCCGGTCGGACGTTGAAGGAGATTTGGCAAGACGGCGTCGACACCCAACTAGGGCTGGCCGTGCCGGAATTCCCAAACCTGTTGATGCTGTATGGTCCGCAGAGTCCAACCGCATTTTGGAATGGCCCTGCCAGTGCAGAGGTTCAGGGCGACTGGGTCGTTAATTGTCTGATTCATCTGCGCAACAAAGGCGTCAAACGAATCGAAGCCAAACACGAAGCCGCGAAGGCATGGACCCAGCACATGGAAGAGATGGGCGCGAAAACGTTGATGCCCTTGGCTGACTCCTGGTACATGGGCGCAAACATTCCGGGCAAACAGCGGCAAATGCTGTTTTATATGGGCAGCGCAGCCTACATGGTGCGTTGCAATGAAAGTGCTGAAACCGGTTATGCAGGATTCGAGCTGCGTTAAACACATTAAATAATTGGGGTCGGAGTAAAATTTACATTTTTATCACATGGCCTGGAGCGAAAGGCTAAAGGCTTCATAGTCGCAAGCTTACAGATACTCGCTTTTGTTTTGCGTCGGATAAGTTTCGACTTCAATTTGAAGAACTGACGGGACTAGCACAGTCTTTTCGGAAGCGTGGCCGTAAACCAAAGACGAAATTGTAAATTTTACTCCGACCCCAATTATTAGACCCC
>DTZW01000044.1:0-284 GCA_012961165.1 Gammaproteobacteria bacterium
TATGTTGCTCTGACCCGCGCGCAAAGCCGTTGTTATCTCGCCTGGGGTGCGGTTAACGGCGCACCCACCTCGGCGCTAGCTTGGCTTTTGCACCGGCCACTGCCCGGTGGTGTACCGAGTGACCCAACTGAACTGGCGCGAGAGTTTTCCGGGCTGTCAGACGACGATCTTAGCGATGCACTGGATTCACTCGCTGCCAAAAGCGAGGCGACCATCGCGGTATGCCCCCTGCCAAGCTCGAGTGGCATCGAGTCTGTACCGCAAGATGACGTGGCGTCCTCACT
>DTZW01000044.1:384-6095 GCA_012961165.1 Gammaproteobacteria bacterium
GCACTGCCGGATTTTGACTCGCAACTTGGGCGAAGTCGCGCTGATGAGGCTGGTGGATTTTTTGCTTTTCCACGCGGGGCGCGTGCGGGCACCTGTGTGCACCGGGTGTTCGAGCTCATTGATTTTGGCCCTGGCGACATAGAGGGCCGAAAACAGACTGTGCGCCAGGTATTGGGTGAACACGGGTTCGATGATGACTGGACGGGCGTTGTCAACGAGATGCTGGATAAAGTGCTGCACACCTCCTTGAATGATGACGGATTGCATTTGGGCACCTTGGCGCACACCGATCGCGTTGACGAGATGGCCTTTTGCTACCCGGTAGATGCGCTGGATGTCGCGCACTGGCGCGAGGTGCTGGTGCGCCACAAGGCCAGGTTGCATCCGGCGTTGCGCTCAGGATTAGACGATTGGCACTTTGAGCCTCTGGCGGGATTCATGCACGGCTTTATCGACCTGGTGTTTCAGGCTAGCGGGCGCTACTACCTTGTGGACTACAAGTCCAACTACCTGGGCGGTGATCTTGGTGCCTACAGTACAACGGCGCTTAACACCACGATGCATCGCTCGCATTACACCCTGCAGTACCTGATCTATACCCTGGCACTGCATCGCTGGCTGCGCACACGCATCCCGGGTTACAGCTATGAGCATCACTTTGGCGGCGCCTACTATCTTTTTTTGCGGGGGATGGATCCGAATCTCCCGGGCAACGGGGTGTTTTTTGATCGGCCATCGGCGACTTTGATCGATGATCTTGATGCGCTGGTAGGTGGGCGGCCATGAGCGCCATGATCCAAAGTCTGCAACGAGCCTGGCGAGCGGGCCAGCTTTCCGATATCGCGCTGCATTTTGCCGGTTTGCTCGGCCGACTGGACCCCCATGTAGATGATTCCATCCTGCTGGCCGGGGCTCTCGCCGGTGAGCGGGTGATATCGGGCGAAGTCTGTGTCGATCTGGCACAGGTCGCGGGCGGCACACTCTTTGATGTCGACGATGCCCCCGGGGTTGGCGCACCTGATCTTGATGCCTGGCTACAGGCGCTCAAGAGTTCGCCGCTTGTCAGTGATGGCACCGCAACGACACCGTTAGTCATAACGCCTGACGGTCGCTTGTATCTGTATCGTTACTTTGAACTTGAGCGACGGCTGGCTGAACTGATTATGCAGCGCATGCAGATCTGCGATGTTGCTATAGATTCGACACAACTTGAAGCAGCGCTCGATACGCTGTTTCCTGATGATGCGACAAGCGCTGATCAGCGCAACGCTGCAACGCTTGCGGTGCATAACCGTTTTTCGATCATAAGCGGCGGACCGGGGACGGGCAAGACGGCAACGGTGGTCCGAATCCTTGCATTACTTTCGCAGCTTAAGCTGGCGGCACCTGAGCGCATGCTGCTGTGCGCCCCCACCGGCAAGGCGGCTGCCCGACTGCGCGAGGCACTGGCGGATACCCTGCCGGCAGTCACGCCTGGCGATACCCTGCCCACCGATGCCGTTACCGCGCACCGGCTGCTGGGCTGGCGGCCGGGCAAAAAGCCGCGTTATCACGCGGGCCGACCCCTCAATTGCGATTTGCTGGTGCTGGATGAGGCCTCGATGGTGGATCTCGCGCTGATGGTCAGTCTGCTCGAGGCCTTGCCTACCCACGCGCGGCTTATTCTGCTGGGGGATCGCGATCAACTGTCATCCGTGGAGGCGGGTGCCGTGCTGGGGGATATCTGCTGCGCGGCCGATAGCGGTCCACTGGCCGGCGCTTTGGCCCCGCTCACTCATAACTGGCGTTTTGGGATCAATAGCCCTATCGCAGGCTTGGCTGGTGCGATCCGTGAGGCACGAACGGCAGACGCCATAGCCATACTGGATGACCCTGATGCCACACAGGTGATGCTGCAATCGGTGCACGAAGATGACGCTCTTGACGCATTGCTGGCTGAACGCGTTATACCGGTCTATGCCGAGGTGGCGCGGCTTGTGCGCGAGGGCGCCGGGGCCAAAACCGCATTTGCAAAATTAAACGAACTGATGGTGTTGTGTGCACATCGTCATGGGCCAAGGGGTGTGACGGATATTAACGAGCGTATCAGTAACCAGTTGGGTGCCACGGCTGTGTTATCAGCAGGTGTACAGGCTTATCCCGGCCAGCCGCTGATGGTGACCCGAAACGACCCGGCGCTGGGTCTTTTTAACGGCGATATCGGCATTGTGATGCCGGATAACAATGCGCCGGGGCGTTTGCAGGCGGTGTTCCTTGATGCCGGCGGTGATGAGCGTGTCGTCAGTCTTGGCCGCCTGCCGGAGCACCAGGTTGCCTACGCCATCACCGTGCACAAGGCACAGGGCTCACAAGCCGCCAGGGTAGTGCTGATCCTGCCAAAGAAACTCTCAGCCGTGCTTTCACGCGAGTTGATCTACACCGGCATAACTCGCGCCGGGCACTCGCTTGCGATCTGGGGTGATCGCGAAGTTCTGGCCAGCGCCATCAGCCGTAGCGCCCAGCGCGCAACCGGCCTGGCGGCAAGGCTGTGCAGCACCAGGGCGGGTAAGGCGCCTAACGAAGCACACCTAGATCAGTCGCAGTTTGATGATGGCGACTGATTTTCCTAATGGTCCAGCCTCCTGAAAACTATCCTACAGATTTGAGAGTTCATTGGTCGATGACAGGCACCGACACCGTGACCCTCAGCCCCGATGGTGAGGGCAAGAACGGGGTTCCCAGCGGCAAGCCATTCTACGCGGTGTTGAGGGCGTATGTGCCCGTTGCTGGAGCAGACATGGCCATCAAGATCGAGACGAGGTAACGCATTCTTGAAAATGATCCCCACCCAATAAAAGTAGTATAAAATTAAGGGGAATTATTGCAACATCAAGTTTGAGGTAAAAGGTATGAACCAACCTTACGTAAAATTGTTCGCACTGCTGGCATTGGGAACTGGCGTTCCTGTTACTGCCGCGGCAGATTCCAAGCCTGCTACAAAGTACACAATTGAGGCTAATAGGAGCGTACTCAATACGCTGCCGTTTCAAGATCAGCAAGATTTCGAAGACGCCCAGCGGGGCCTGATTGCCAGGCCTGAGACTCTTACGATCAAGTCTGCGGATGGGACCGTGGTCTGGGATCTAGAACAATACAAAACCTATATCTCATTGGATAAGCCTGCTCCTGATACCGTTAACCCAAGCCTGTGGAGAAATTCACAACTGGTCATGCAGCATGGCTTATTTGAAGTCACAAAGAATATTTATCAGATTAGAAGTTATGACCTCACCAATATAACTTTTATCAAAGGTAAAACCGGATGGATTGTTTTCGATCCATTGATCTCGCCTGAAACGGCTAAAGCGGCATTAGATTTTATCAATTCAAAGTTAGGTGAGCGACCTGTCTTAGGCATCATCTATAGCCACAGCCATCTCGATCACTATGGAGGCGCTCCTGGCATTGTTTCTAAAGCCGATGTTGATTCCGGTAAAGTGCAAATTCTTGCGCCTGAGCATTTTACTGAACATGCGGTTTCAGAGAATGTTATTGCTGGCAATGTCATGGGCCGGCGAGCGATTTATATGTATGGCGCATTGTTGCCGAGAAATGCCAGGGGAAGCGTGAATGGTGGACTAGGCATGACCGTGTCAACTGGGCTTGCTGGTTTACTGCTACCCACGCACGAGATCAAGAATACTGGAGAAGTCGTGACCATTGATGGTGTGGAAATGGAGTTCCAGATGACACCAGGCACAGAAGCCCCGGCCGAGATGAATACCTGGTTCCCCGCATGGAACGCCTTATGGATGGCAGAGAATTCAACGAACACAATGCACAATATTTTGACCTTGAGAGGCGCACAAGTCCGTGACGCACTCAAGTGGTCTAGTTACCTTAATGAAACCATCGAGAGATGGGGCGACAAAGTTGAAGTCAAGTTTCAAAGCCACCATTGGCCTGTCTGGGGTAATGACAGGATCATCCCCTACTTTAAAAAGCAGCGCGATATTTACAAGTTTACTCATGACCAGTCCGTGCGTCTAATGAATCAGGGCTATAACGGCGAAGAAATATCTGAAATGATCGAGCTGCCGCCTGCCCTTGAAAACAATTGGGCGACTCGAGGTTACTACGGCACATTACGTCACAACAGTCGCGCTGTTTATCAACGTTATATGGGCTGGTACAACGGCAATCCTTCCGACTTGAACAACCTGCCCCAAGAAATAGTCGCACAAAAATATATGGCGTTTATGGGCGGTGAAGAAGAGGTGCTGAAAAAAGCGCAGAAGTCTTTTGATCAGGGCGAATATCGTTGGGTTGCAGAAGTAATGAAACACGCTGTATTTGCCAATCCCAAGAGCACCGCGTCCAAAGAACTTCTTGCCGACGCGTTAGAGCAGTTAGGTTACCAAGCCGAATCCGGCCCGTGGCGTTCAGTATATTTACAGGGTGCTTACGAGTTGCGCAATGGCGTACCCACCGGTGGTGGAACACAAACCGCCACTCCCGATACCATTCGCGCGATGACACCAGGCATGCTGTTTGATTATCTGTCCGTCCGGTTAATTCCAGAAAAAGCTGAAGGTAAGGCGTTTAACATCAATGTTGATTTCACGGATAGCGACAGTCACTATACTTTAACAGTAGAAAATTCGGTGATGAACTATACCCAGAATCAAGCGGCCAAAGCTGATTTGACACTGGCTATGACAAAGAGCACGTTGGACAGCATTCAATTTAATGAGATAAGTTTTGATGAGGCCATCGCCAGTGGCAAAGTCAAACTGAGCGGAGATAGATCCATATTTGATGGTTTCCTCGGAATGCTCGATAACTTTAACTTCTGGTTTAATATTGTTACGCCATAACGTATAAAACGCAGGATATGTCGCACTTGCCCTGATATATCCTGTGGTTGGCGAAGTACGGTGTCGATGCCGAAATCGACCAGTTTGCCGAACAACCAGGCTGAAGTCTCTTGCCTTATTCTGCCCGTGTGACCGCCGGCGGCACCCAGTCGAAATTCAATGCCGCGGGCTTTGCGTTGTACATCCTCAAACACAGGTAGAAACGGCCCGCCGGCGCCGGCAGCCAGTTGCTCTCTTGGCTCGCACCCGGGGACTCATGCTGGATGCTGACCGTCAGGGACCCATCATCGCCGCGCTGCATCTCGTTGTAGGTACCGATCGAATACCGCTTGATGGGGTTCTCGACCAGAAACCCGTCGGGATACCCGTACATGGTGACCGACCAGAACGCATCCACCGGCGGTTCCTGACCCTCCGGAAAAGTCAGGGTGTAATGCCTGCCCGCCATCCAGGGTCTCACCCTGGTCATCCTCGTAAGCGAAGTTGAAGAAGTTCTCGTTTGATGCCCGTCCCGGCTGGCCACGCAAGGCCACCGCCGAGCAAAAGAGAAAATCAAAGCCGCCAGGGTGGTACTGGTCTTGCCGACACAACTCTCACCGGTACTCTCACGCGAACTGATCTATACCGGTATTACCCGTGCTGAGCAATCGCTTGAGATCTGGGCTGCACACGAGGTGCTCGCCGGCGCGATAGGCCGTAGTGCGCAACGGGCGACTGGCCTGGCCGATCGGCTGCAGGAGCGGTCAGCGAGCGGACCATAATCAAGAGTTGTTCGGCCTGTTAGGCCGCACTTCTATTGATTGCTATAGATTTAGCGACAAATATAAGGCAGACACCTCCCAAATAAAGCAGGGC
>DTZW01000044.1:6146-7713 GCA_012961165.1 Gammaproteobacteria bacterium
TTCCATTTTCTTTCTTCCGTTTAAAGTGTTTTTTGGCAATTCAAGACTCGAAAGAAGTATCTCGGGAGCGCGACAAGCAAGCGTAATCAATACGCGCCAATCTTTGGTTTCAGAGCAGGGCCAACAATCGTTTCAACAACGGGGTTAGAGCGTTCTCCAGTATCGTCGCCAGAACGATGCCAAGCGCAATGGATAATGTCAGTTTCCAATATGTGATCTTCATATTTTTCTCCAAAAAATGTGGGGAGAGTATTTACAGGTATCCCATTGGAAAGCTCTACCCTTATTGGTGTTCTAGGTAATGTAACTGATGATTCAACAATGGATTAATCACCCAGGCTAGTCCGGTGCATACATCTGTTTCGTGCGGATCGGCTTTTGATGGCCTTTACCGCAAAAATCCATTAACCAGAGGTTTTCATTTCGTTTCTAACTGTTCCTATGCAATAACCTAGAGATCGAATGGTGAGGTAACACTAATCTTTACTGCCTGAAAATCTCCATCTGTGCTGCGTTGATAGGCCAAGCCTAGCCTATCAAAAGTAAACATCCACCATGAAGTGGGTTTACCCGCTTTACCGAGCCCGACTCCAAATTCCCACTGATCATCGATACTACTGAACCGATTCGGGCTGATATGGAAATCAATCTCATCAAACAAATTGGTGTACGTCGCATGCCAATAAAGGTTAAAAGGCTTACTCATCGATCCCATCTGTGGCAGTCGGTGGCCGCCCTCAACACCCCCCATAAGAGCCGCGTACCGACTCCTTGCTTCATATTCGGGGTTGTTTCCAGCAAAAGCGATACTTCCCAATAAAGCAATTGATTTGGTTTCTGTTTGTTGTAGATAAAAACGGCTCCTAATGCCCCCATACCAAACCATAACCATCTCATCTGATTGTGCTTCATAGCCAACACCAAACTGGGCGAGGGGTTTAAGTGTCCACTGCCGTGTTAGGGGTATTTCAAATTCTATGCCGGGTACAAAAGCGGCTGAGGTGTAATTCTCGAACTCGAGCAAGTCTGGGATGTCATCGAGCTGGTGAAATCCTAGTGAAACAGGCAGCCGTAAATTCATTTTCACGTTGTGGCTTTCCAGCCCAAGCCAATCTGGCGTTCTAATCTGATGAGTTACCGGCAGATGAAGAATAAAGGTCGAACGATTATCGTCTACCCGATACCAACCGGTGCCGAAAAACGACGCGAGAGCCCAGTGAATTTGTTCTTCGGGGTGAATGGTTGTTGATCGTTCTTCCGCCTGGCCGATTGCCACTTGTACAGACAGCATCAGCATCAAAATAGCGGCGAAGCGGTGGGGTTGGCGCAGTGGGTTGCTCATCTACCGCAACCCCCGACACAACCCTGCTGTTTATTGAAAAAGCACACGATGTTGTTTCTGTTTAGTTAATGAATAGCCTCTAGACCATATTAGCTACAAACATCACCACCACAAGGATGGCAAAGGCGGCTATCGCGTAGCGCCAGTCCTTTGCCATAAAGACAAAGCCGACAACCAGCAGCAGAACCACCAGCCCTGCTGGATCGTCTATACCGAGCAACTTTC
>DTZW01000045.1 GCA_012961165.1 Gammaproteobacteria bacterium
GCTCGGCTCAAGTGACATTGTTATCGCAACAGAAGATTCAAATATCGGCATTGGCGGTCCGGCAATGATTGAGGGCGGCGGTCTTGGCATCTTCAAACCTGAAGAAGTAGGCCCCATGAGCGTGCAGGTTCCAAACGGCGTGGTTGATATTGCCGTGAAAGATGAAGCAGAGGCAGTTGCTGCCGCCAAAAAGCTGCTGTCTTATTTTCAGGGTGCCACGACTGACTGGGCCTGCCCGGACCAACGTAAGCTCCGCTTCGCCATCCCGGAAAACCGCTTGCGCGTTTATGACATTCGAGAAATCATCGACACGCTGGCCGATGAAGATTCAGTACTGGAGCTTCGACCGGAATTTGGCATCGGCATTATTACGGCGTTCGCGCGCATTGAAGGCAGGCCTGTCGGCATCTTCGCCAACAATCCGATTCACCTGTCAGGCGCGATAGATTCCGATGGCGCAGACAAAGCCGCGCGATTTATCCAGCTTTGCGACGCATTCGATATCCCGATCATCTCGCTGATTGATTGCCCAGGCATTATGGTGGGCCCTGAAATCGAGAAAACCGCGCTGGTTCGACACGCCGCTCGCCTGTTTGTCATCAGCACCAGTATCACCGTTCCTTTAATGGCCATTGTCATTCGCAAAGGCTATGGGCTGGGTGCCCAGGCGATGACCGGAGGCGGCTTCAAGGCCTCAACCTTCACCGTCACCTGGCCGACGGGCGAATTTGGCGGTATGGGACTGGAGGGCGCTGTAAAACTAGGCTATCGTAAGGAACTTGAAGCGATCGAAAACCCAGAAGAACGCCTGGCTGAATATGAAAAACGGGTCGCACAAATGTACGATCGGGGGAAAGCCGTTAACTTCGCGACTGCTTTTGAAATTGATGAGGTGATCGATCCCGCCGCCAGCCGCGACTGGATTCTGGCAGGCCTGAAATCAGCGCCAAAACCGCCCAAACGAGAAGGCAAAAAGAAACCCTTCATCGATACATGGTAATCAGTCACCGAATGTCAAATAGTCGAGCGATCAGTGTCATTCCACTAACCATTGTCATGCTGGCGCTGCTCCTTTGGATAGCAAACCGCGAGGCTGACAAACTTGCGCAAGAAACCCTTACACCGGACTTCAGCGCGATCAATGATGTTAAAACCAAAAAAAGAACCTTCTTCGCCTACCTGTTGCCGCTGGTGCAGCAATCCAATAAAGATATCAGACAGGAGCGAGCAGCGTTTCTGAAGGTCAGCAAGCGACTTGAACACAAGCGGTCCCTGACAGCAAAACAAACAGAAACTATTCGCCTGCTGGCAAAAAAATACCGGGTAACAGCAGACGAGCCTCTTGCTGCAAACGCCATGACGCTGCTGGATCGACGTATCGATACCATTCCTGCGGCTCTTGCGCTTGCACAGGCGGCCAATGAATCAGCCTGGGGAACCGCTCGATTTGCCGTTAAGGGGAATAACTACTTTGGCCTTTGGTGCTGGTCAAGTAATTGCGGCCTGGTCCCTAACGAACGAACAGAGGGGAAAACTCATGAGGTATCGAAGTTCAACACTCCCGTCGACGGCGTGAAATACTACATGCAGACCCTCAACTCGCACCCGGCCTACAAGAAACTCAGGGATCTTCGATTAGCGGCCCGCGCCAACAATACCCCGATTACCGGGACGCTCCTTGCCGGCGGGCTACTTTCCTACTCTGAACGCGGAGCAGCCTACATCGAAGAACTCCGCGCGATGATTCGGGTCAACAACCTCGGTCAATTTGATCAGGTCAATTAGGCCCTGGCGCCCCGGCTCATCAACCGTTTGCCGCCATAAAGACGATCCAAAGGCTCATTCCAAGCCCGGTAGCAAAACAGATCATCCGCAAAGCCGGAATGTTCGCGACGTAAAACACTCCGTGAAAAAACCGGGCCACGACCCAGATCATCGCTGCCATGGACCAGTAACCAACGGCATCGAGCCCTGACATGAAGGCGATCAGGTTCGCGACGCCAAAAAAGGTTAGCGCTTCCCAGGCATTAAACTGGGCGCCGACCACGCCATTTCCCGCATCAACGAGTTTTTCGGCCTGCTGCCTTGGATGGCGAAAGTCTGCATCACCAAACTGTTGCAACCGGAAGGGTAATGAGCCAAACGCCCAGATATAAGGCAGGAACATCCCTGCTAATAAAGACCACATTGGAATCGTCATTTATATGCTCCGTCTTTTTTGCATCAACAGCTTGTTGATGGCATCAATATTTTTCAGCGCTAACCATCACGATGAAGTGAGCGATACGCGCGCTAATGGGACGGCAAGTCCCGCAACATCAACCCGCTGGACATAAACGGCACCTGCGCGATCACTATCAGAGCCACGGGATCCGGAAACAATGTAAAGATCCTTCAAATCATCACCGCCAAAACACACGCTGGTGCACATAGGCTCGGGTATTTCTATCAGCTGATCAAAGCTCCCATCAGGATGGTACACACCCACCCCGCTGCCACCCGGCAACGCGACCCAGACCCTGCCATCTTCCGAAACCACCAGACCGTCCGGAGAGCCAATTTCTGTGGTCGCAAACAGCTGCTTCTCGCCCAGGGAGCCGTCCGCCGCTACGCTGTAACAATTAATATGATTTCGCGCAGAGTCAGAGTGATACAGGGTTTTACCATCAGGCGAGAAGCCCAGGCCGTTGGTCAGCTGTATGTCATACGCGACCTTGCGAGCTGCGCCATCCAGTTCAATCAGGTACAGGTCGCCGGACCGGGGTTCCCTGCCGTCTTCAAAAACAGGACTTGAACCCAGGGAACCTGCATAGATTCGACCGGCCTCATCCGTTGTGATGTCGTTAAAACCGATAAGACCAGCGGCCTCATTTTGATCCAGGACCGTAATCGTTTCGCCCTCGGGCACCGATTTCCAGGAGATATTTCTTCCGGAAACAATCATGCCGCCATTTTCATGGACCGACATTCCGCCAATGCCTTTGCGGTAAGCAAACACGGTCGTGACGTTGCCCTGGCGATCGACGCAGAACACGCCGCCATTTAACACGTCGCTGTAAAGTAACCCCTGCCCTGGCACCCATATTGGGCCTTCTACCAGACCATAGCCTTCAGCCAGCTTTTCCATACTCACTCCAAAATTGATGGCACGCTTCAAGATACCGATACACCCGGAACTTGTCTATGAACCACTGCGATCAGCCAGTAACATCAATGCTAATGTAAACCGTGTGCAAGCAATAAACTCCTACCATGATGATTGACCATGATGATTGAGCTGACAGACCTTGCGGTTTCGACCGAGACCTACGCCACCGATTTTCTTGCCCAGGAAACCGGGTTATCAAAGTCGAAGATCAAAACCACCATGACCAGGGGAGCGGTATGGCTGAAATCAGGGAGCAGCGTTAAGCGACTGCGGCGGGCAAAGGCAAAACTGGTTCCCGGCGACCTGGTGTCGATCTATTACTCCCCAAAAGTACTGGAGGCAGTGCCGGCTAAAGCCATTCTTGTGGACGATCAGTCGAGCTTCTCGGTCTGGGAAAAACCCGTCGGCCTGATGTCCGGTGGCAGCCGCTTCGGGGACCATTGTTCCATCAACCGGGTCGTTGAACAGCAATTAGACAGGCCAACATTCCTGGTGCACCGGCTGGATCGCTACGTCTGGGGCCTAATGGTACTGGCTCATTCGAAAAGCGCGGCAGCTCATCTAGCCGGGCAATTTCAGGACCGGAAAACAACCAAGATCTATCACGCCATTGTTCACGGAAAATTATTGGAGGAACGAGTCATTAATACGCCCGTCGACAACAAGATGGCGTCTTCAACGGTGAAACCGATCAGCCTTGATGCAGACACAAGCCTGATTGAAGTGCGCATCGAAACCGGTCGAAAACACCAGATCCGGCAACACCTGGCCAGTATCGATCATCCAGTCGTTGGTGACCGCCAGTATGGTTCCCAGGACATGAAGGGAATACAACTCGCCGCGGTGGAGCTGGGTTTTAAATCTCCGCTAAGCGGAGAGTGGCAAAGTTACGCGCTCGCAGACAACAAACGGCCTGCTTTTCGCCCTCAGGAAGCGAAGTGAATCAGTATTCCTGCGGCAACGGCTGAACCAATAACTCCGGCAACGTTCGGGCCCATTGCGTGCATTAACAGGAAGTTATGCGGGTTGGCTTCCAGACCCACCTTGCTGACGACCCTTGCCGCCATTGGTACCGCTGAAACGCCAGCAGCACCGATAAGAGGGTTAATTTTTTGCCTTGATAACAGGTTCATCAGCTTCGCCATCAATACACCGGCGGCCGTGCCAATGGCAAATGCGACCATGCCAAGGGACAGGATACCGAGAGTCTCCAGAACCAGGAACTGGTCCGCTTGCAGCTTCGACCCAACGGCGAGCCCAAGAAAAATGGTGGTGATGTTGATCAGGGTATTTTGTGTTGTATCACTTAACCGATCTACCACACCGCACTCGCGCATCAGATTACCGAAACAAAACATCCCCAGGAGTGGCGCTGCACTCGGCACCATCAATGCGACAAGTACCAGCAACATGAGCGGAAAGAATATCTTTTCCCGGTCGGACACCACCCTCAGCTGTGTCATTTCGATCTTTCTTTCGGACTCTGTGGTCAGCAATCTCATGATCGGGGGCTGAATAATAGGCACCAGCGCCATATAGGAATAGGCCGACACTGCAATGGCGCCCAGTAAATGAGGCGCAAGTTGTCCGGCCACATAAATTGCGGTCGGGCCATCTGCCCCACCAATAATCCCGATCGCTGAGGCTTCAGCCAAATTAAAATCAAAAATCCCAAGCGAGGACAAACCCAGTGCGCCGAGCAGTGTGGCGAATATCCCGAACTGTGCGGCCGCTCCCAGGAAAAGGGTTTTGGGATTGGCCAGCAGGGGACCAAAGTCAGTCATCGCACCAATGCCCATGAAAATCACCAGCGGAAAGACTCCCGTCTCGATGCCCATGGAATAGAACTGGTGGAGAACACCGTTCCCTACGGCAATATCGACACCGGGAATGTTGGCGAGGATTCCACCAAAACCAATCGGCACCAGCAACAAAGGTTCGAAGCCTTTCGCGATCGCGAGGTAAAGAAGACCCAAACCAACAAGGAGCATCACGCCCTGATCCAGTGATAGCTGCGCGATCCCCGTACCCTGCCAAAGTTCTATAAGCTGTTCCATCAACTATCCAAGGGTAATCAGGGTATGGCCAGCGTCTACCGCATCACCCTCACGGACAAGCACCTGGCTGACTGTCCCGCCACTGGCAGCACGGATTTCCGTTTCCATCTTCATTGCTTCCAGAACCAGTACAACGTCACCGCTGGCGACAACATCCCCCGGTTGCACGACAATCTTGAATATATTCCCGGCAAGCGGTGCGGTGACCCCGACACCTGCGGGCGCGGGCGCCGAACTTACTGCAACCGGCATCGCAGATTCAATGTCGCCACCCTCTGTTACCTTGACGACGAACTGTTCGCCGGACACTTCCACTGTATAGACGGCGGACCCAGCGGCAGTTGTTGGCGAGGCGGGTGCCGGGCGCTCGATTTCCGGGCTGGGTTCAAATGCTGCAGGGTTTGTTCTGTTTGCCAGGAACTTCAATCCAACCTGCGGGAACAGCGCATAGGTCAGCACATCATCATCGATATTCTCACCGAACTGCAGACCTTCCTCATCTTCTTTCGACAGCAGTTGCTGCTTCAGGCGGTCGAATTCCGGTTCAAGATTGTCTGCGGGCCTGCAGGTGATTGGGGCATCGCCGCCCAGCACCCGTGCCTGTAATTCACTATCCACCGGCGCCGGTGTCGATCCATATTCACCCTTAAGAACGCCTTCTGTCTCTAGCGCAATATTCTTGTAGCGTTCCCCAAGCAGAACGTTCATCACCGACTGGGTGCCGACAATCTGCGAGGTAGGCGTAACGAGGGGAATAAATCCCAGGTCTTTGCGCACCCGCGGGATCTCCTCCAGCACTTCATCGAGCCGGTCGGTTGCGTTCTGTTCCCTTAACTGGTGTTCAAGATTAGTGAGCATGCCTCCCGGCACCTGGGCAACGAGAATCCTTGAATCGGTTCCCCTGAGGGCTCCTTCAAACCGGGCATACTTTTTACGAACTTCCCTGAAGTAGGCCGCGATTTCCTGTAGTTTTCGAATATCGAGACCTGTCTGCCGCTCGGTCCCTTCCAGCATCGCAACAACTGCCTCTGTGGGTGAGTGACCATAGGTCATGCTCATTGAAGAGATCGCTGTATCGACGTTATCGATCCCTGCTTCGATGGCTTTCAGGTAGGTGGCAGAAGACAGTCCTGTGGTCGCGTGACAATGCATGTGAATGGGCACATCTACGATGTTTTTTAGCCGGCTCACCAGCTCATAGGCGGTATAGGGGGTCAGTAACCCCGCCATGTCCTTGATCGCAATCGAATCGGCGCCCATCTCACTGAGCCGCGCGCCCATCTGGACCCAGGTATCGATGTTATGAACAGGACTCACCGTATAGGAAAGTGTTCCCTGGGCGTGTCGGCCCTGCTTTCTTACCGCAGCAACCGCCCTTTCAAGATTTCGCGGATCGTTCATCGCGTCAAAAATGCGGAACACATCGATGCCGTTTACTGCAGCACGTTCGACAAACTTATCGACGATGTCGTCGGCATAATGCCGGTACCCAAGGATGTTCTGGCCTCGAAATAGCATCTGTTGCGGGGTGTTAGGCATTGCCTTTTTTAATTGCCGGATTCGATCCCAGGGATCTTCCCCAAGAAATCGAATGCAGGCATCGAAGGTTGCTCCCCCCCAGCTCTCTATGGACCAGAATCCGATCTCATCGAGTTTTTCAGCAATGGGCAGCATGTCATCGAGTCGCATCCGTGTTGCGAACAGCGACTGGTGGGCATCACGCAATACGACCTCGGTGATGCCAAGCGGGGTTTTATCGCTCATGGTAAAAGCCTTTCTTTTCGCCCCTGATGAGGGCACTTATGCTTACTTTCTATGTCTGCGAGCTTTGTAAACTCACGTGTTCGCCATTTGTGGCGGCGAACGAACTATTTAACACAGGGAGCGGATCATTGCCAAGACCGACCTGCAGTTTCTAGCCCGGCTGAACCGACAATGCTACTCCGGCAATGACTCGATAAAGGCAACGAGCGCCTTTCTGGAGCGAATTCTCACGAACCTGATGTGGCGATAGCGAGCATCACTCATTGCCGCGAGATACTGCCTGCGATTTTTACTCAGACTGGTCAGGCACCACCAAATAATCGAGTCACGACTGAACAATGCTTTCCTGAGGCTTTCCCGGTTACCAGCCCACAGCGTTTCTTTTGTCACAGAGCGTCGAATTGTTCGGCTAATGACCTGGTACAGGGTCAACCAGTAAGGGAAATCCAACCAGACGACCCATTGAACCCGCCGCCATTTGATCGGCACGGTTTTCGAATAATTCCCATCCAGCACCCAGCATTCTCCCTCGAGCGAGCGTTCCAGGTTGGAAAACAATTCTTCTTCAGTCGATTCTGTCCAGTGGGGCTTCCACTGGATTTCATCCAGCTCCACGTAGGGATAACCGAGCTTTTTAGCGATCAATTCCCCGGCGGTGGATTTGCCACTGCCGCTGGTGCCGACGATATTAATTCGCTCGAAGCTGTCAGCGCCAACAGGC
>DTZW01000046.1 GCA_012961165.1 Gammaproteobacteria bacterium
GCACCGCTTTCAACGAAAGCACCGCCCTCTCCTTTGTTGCAAAACCCAAGATCCTCCAGCTCTACCAACACTGTTGGAGTAAAACAATCATAGAGCTGCGCAAAGTCCATGTCTGTTGGGCGCAGGCCCGACATCTCGAAAGCTCGCTGCCCCGCTTCCTTCGCAGCTGAGGTTGTCAGGTTGCGAGCCGCACTAATATGCTCATGACTATGCCCCTCACCGGCACCGAGCAGATATATCGGGGTTTGCTTCATGTCAGCCGCACGCTCAGATGATGTCAGCACTAAGGCAGAGCCACCATCTGACACCAGCGAACAATCCAGTAGATGTAAAGGGTCGGCAATCATCCTGGACTCGAGCACATCTTCAACACTGATCAAGTCTCGCATCTGCGCAGCAGGGTTACGCGCCGCATGCGCCCGACAGGCAACGGCAATACTTGCGAACTGTTCCTGGGTGGTCCCAAATTCGGCCATATGTGCCTGCGCGATCAACGCGTAATAGGCTGGTACCGTCGGACCATAAGGTTGCTCAAATTCCGGATGCCCGGTCGATGCCTGCACCAACATCGCCTGATCACGGGTCAAACCGCTGCGCATTGCATCTGCCATAGCCACCACCACTACGTCAGCCATGCCAGTCACTATGGCGGAAGCCGCGTGATGAATAATTGAAAAAGTAGTGCCGCCCCCTGCGCCAGCTGCGATGCAATAGCGCGGGAAAATCTGTAAATATTCAGCGGTTGCTTCAGCGTGATACATCATCGGCTGCGCCATGGCGTTACAGGTAACCAAACCATCAACATCATTTTTTTCAAGGCCCGCGTCCGCAATGGCAGCCAGCGCTGCTTCCACTCCCAGTTCCATTGGCGTGCGCCCGGGCAGAACACCGACTTCGGTATCCGCCACGCCGACGATGGCAACTTTCCCTCTCAGGCTTTTATCCATTACCAGCAAACCTCACCACAACTTTACCCGGTGTCACCACGTCACCAGACTGGTTCTTGATATAGACGTCGATTTCAACTTCCCTTGCCTCCGGACGTAGCGCTGCAATTTCCCCACCCGCAGTCAGCACATCACCAATGTAGGTCGCCACACGGTTGGAATAATCAATCGAAAAAATATGACCATCCTCGCCTAGCCATTCCTCGACACACTGGTGTAGCCAGTCACCCAGCATGGGACCGGCGATAACCAGTCCCGGATATCCTTCAACGTTCTTGGCATAAGGCTCGTCAAAATGAATGCGATGCCCATTCCAAAGCGCCGCGTTATAGAGCATAAGCTGCACATTGTCGGGCTTATATTCTCGATCCGGTAATTGCTCGCCCACGCGCAGGCCGGCGAAGCGTTCCGCATTGACTGTCGTCACCGTAATATCCTTGTGGTTTTTTCGCGAATGACCAGGTCGCCATCATCGTTAACAATGTCCATGAGCACCGCGTAAAAAATAAGCAAACCCGAACGGCCCTGCTTCTCGTAAATATCGGTTAAGGTCCGGGTAGAGGTCAGCCAATCGCCGGGGTAGATAGGCTTGTGGTACTCAATATTCAACCCACCAGCCATGGCTTTCTCAAGGGGAAATTTGGGCAACAGGCTATCAATTGAAACACCGTCAGGGGTTAACTGAGCCAACTCAACCACGTCCCAGAACAGGGGCACGTGAAACATCGGCGGTGCCTGGTCACCATCAAGATATTTGCGTTGCCGATTGTCCGTGGCAACAGCATATTTTCTTATATCACGGCGCGTGACAATTTCACGACGCGGCTCGCTCCGGCGACCGATGGTCGACAATAGCTCATCGGATAATAACTCACTCATACCTGGTTCTCCGCTGCTTCCCAATAGGTATGGCACATATTAGGCTTGAGTCACTTACCGGTAGTCACGTTCGGCAAGCTATCGACAAAATCAACCCGCTTGGGTGTTTAATAGAACGTCAAATGCTCGAACGTTGTTTCAATGATCCGCTTCTCGGCCGCACCTTCGACCGCCTTGTGGAACCATTACCGCCTTAACCGACTTGCCCCTAGCGCCTTCAGGCACACCGGCGGTGTCGCTGAAGTTGAAACGGAGATAGAGCCAGACTGCGTAACTTATGAAGTCTGGTGCGAATCGATGGCGTTTTGTAAATGTTCATCCACCGATACTATCAATATCAGCGCTTTAACTTGCCAATACCCTCAACATCCAAATATTAATAGAGCGATACTATGTAGAATTTAAATATTATTCAAGAAAATCTGCGCGCCAGCACCAGATGCACTTGTGTGTTAAATTTAAGCAATGGTAGCAGCAACGAGCAAAAACAAGAAAACCGGGCACCGCCAGAGCCGCGGTATCCAGCGCCGACGCGCAATTTTCAAGTCTCTGCACGATTGCACTCTCGCGAAGGGCTATGTAAAAACCACGCTGGCTGATATTGCGCAGGGAGCCGATATGTCAGCCAGTCACCTGCTTTATTACTTCAAGGGTAAAGACTCTATCCTCGAGCAATATTTTGAACGTGTTTCGGTGCGCTTTCTGGAGCGCATCGACTATTTCAGCAATCAGGACCCGCGCAAACAAATACAATCGCTGGCAGATTTCTGGTTCAAAGGTGAAACCAGTACCGTCAAAGAGATCGGCTTCATGCTGGAATGCTTTGGTGCAGCCGTGAATGACGAGGCACTAAGAGTTATCAAGACTAAATTTGATGCACGCTGCAAAGCCTACCTGGTAGGCATTTTTGATTCTTCTCCCTCGGTTTTTATGCAGAACAGTAAAGGCGCTGCTGAAATATCTTACGGCCTAATGATCGGGCTGCGCTCCAGCGTCTATTTTGACGACGATATCGACCTTCCAGATGCCCACCGCTTATTTATAACCAGCATGCTGGTCATGTGTGGGCTCGAATAAAGTTGGTCAACTAACGCTGTCGCGTGCGAGCGCCGATGGCAGCGCCGATACGAGCTAAAAGAAACATCGTAAAGTTCTGTGCCAGGCCACACACTGCCGTCATCCCGCTGCAGATCGCCAGACAGACGGCAAGCACCGTTTTGCGCGATTCCTTATCCGCAAGCCTCGCAATCGGAATGCCCATAAACGTGTAAAAAATGGCAAATGCAATGCCGCCCAGAAACCCAAACGCAGTATCACTAATCATCAGATCATCTTTAATCGACTGCCCGAGGATCGCCAGGATGTTCCTATCGATAAAATTAAACATGTAAACTGTCGTCAAAAGAATCACGACGTACCATCGATACGCAGGTTTTGAAAACAACTTTTGATCTTCTGATTCCATACTCAATTTACCGATTCACCAATAGTCCGTTGCACCCTGCTGCACGTAAGTTCTGAATACTTCGGCAGCCTGTTTTTCTGACGCCAGCGGTCTCAAGTGGCGTCCATTTCGCCTGATGACCTGCAATCGACAAAATAAGGCGCAGTTCAGCGAAATTCAAGCTTCTGATTCGTAGCTCTGAAGCCAACTTTCATCCGAGTGTCAGAAAAATGCAGAGCAGTGAGGTTGGGGGATACGGAGCAACCAACGCAGCAACGTGCTGAATTGGTTTGATACTCACCAAGTATTTAAAAAGGCTTCACCTGATCAGTCGGTAGAAATTCCGAAGGTGATTTGAGTCACCAAAGGAGAAGATGATGCGAGGTAAAAGACGAAACCATTTGCCGGGATTCAAAGCCAAGGTCGCGCTGGCGGCGATTAAGCGCGACAGGACACTGGCGGAGCTTTCAGAGTAATTGGATGTACACCAGAATGAAATTCAGGACTGGAGGAAACAATTGCTTGATCAAGCCGATACTGTATTCGGCAGCGGTCAGGAGCACAAAACAGCCGATGAAGCTCACCTGAAGGACCTGCATGCCAAGATCGGCGGGTTGGCGCGAGAGGATGATTTTTTAGCCAAAGCGCCCGGTCGTTAAGTATGGCCGAGCGCAAGAAGAAGGTGGGCAGGGCGCATGAACTGTCCATCAGTCGACACTGCCTGGTGCTGAATATCAGCCACTCATCCGCCAACAAGTATCAGCAGGGCTTGTGACTGGCATCGCTTGGAGGCAGAATCGCTGGAGGATGGACGAAAACAAAACAGGAGCCCCCGATGCCCAGACGCTCAGGCGGTAGAAAAGCTCGCGTTGCGATCAGAACAGCACCACTTGCCGAAGAACTGAAGCCGGTGCGGCCCGGCGAAAGTGGTGGCCAGTATCGCCCGCTGACCGAGGATGATACCAAAGCCATAGTGGAAAACTCCTTTCGTATCCTCGAAGAAGTGGGCTTTTCACAGGCCACCCCACATTGCATAGAAACCTGCACTGCCTATGGTGCAGAACTGGGTAAAGACGGTCGCCTGCGAATGTCTCGAGATGTCGTACAAAATGCGCTGGACGTTACCCCCAATGAACTCACGCTCTGCGCTCAGGATCCAGCACAGGATCTTACCTTAAGTGGCTCTAAAGTGTATTTCTCCACCGCCGGTGCTGCGGTCATGGTGGTGGACCCTGTTACTGGAGAATATCGAGATTCAACGGCCCAGGATCTGTACGATATGGCTCGCATTACAGATACTTGCGAGCATATCCATATGTTCCAGCGAACCTGTGTGCCGCGCGATATCCTCGATAATTGCGCCATGGACATCAACACCACTTACAACGCCATCATGGGTACCAGCAAACATGTGGGCGCATCCTGGACTGAAGCATACCATCTGCAAGAAACCCTGAAATTACTTCATATGGCTGCAGGCAGTGAGGCGGCATGGCGGGCGCGGCCGTTCGTCAGTCAGTCCAACTGTTTCGTGGTTCCACCCATGAAATTCGCAGTAGAGTCCCTGGAGTGCCTGCGGATTGCTGTGGAAGGCGGTATGCCGGTACTACTTCTGTCTGCGGGACAGGCAGGTGCCACGGCTCCGCCGTGTCTGGCAGGCACTATCTCCCAGGCCTGGGCCGAGTGCCTGGGTGGTCTGGTTTATGTCAACGCGATCAAGCCGGGCGCTCCTGCTATCGTTGGTACCTGGCCTTTTGTATCAGACCTTCGCACCGGTGCGATGAGCGGTGGGTCGCCCGAACAGGGTATCTTGTCCGCCGCCTGTGCCCAGATTGGCCAGTACTTATCCCTACCCATGGGGACAGGTTGCGGGATGTCTGATTCAAAGATGCCGGATTTCCAGGCTGGCTCTGAGCACGGCTACAATGCCGCAGTTGCAGCCCTGTCCGGCGCTAACATCATCTACGAGGCCGCTGGCATGTATGCCAGCCTGCTTGGAACCTGCCCGGAGAGTTTACTGCTGGACAATGACATACTCGGCGCCTGCCTGCGCATGGTAAAAGGCGTGACTGTGAATACAGAAACCCTGGCCTTTGATGCCCTCAAAGAAGTCTGTCTGAATGGTCCTGGACATTATCTGGGTACTGACCAGACCCTGAGCGTGATGCAGACAGAATACATCTACCCGGAATTTTCCAACCGCATGAGCCCCAACGACTGGAAAGATGCCGGCAGACCAGACCTATTGACCGGGGTTATTGCACGTAAAAAGGAGATCCTCTCCAGTCACGTGCCACGACATATCAGCGATGAAGTCGATGCAAAGATTCGCGCACAGTTCCCCATTTTCTTAAGTCGAAAAGCCATGGGCCGTGGTTAACCCAGGATCACGCGACAACTTATGAAATCACATACGCAGGTGGTCATCATTGGTGGCGGCTCACTGGGTATCAGTCTGTTATATCATCTAACAAAAGAAGGCTGGACCGACCTGTTACTGGTTGAAAAAGGTGAATTGACCAGTGGTTCCACCTGGCATGCTGCCGGACTCTGTTCCCACTTTATCGGCAACATGACGGTTGCCAAAATTCACGATTATTCAATTCGCCTATACAATGAAATTCTACCGGAAGAAACCGGTGAGGAATCCAGCTTTCACCGAACCGGGAGTATCCGCATAGGTTACAGTAGACTGGAGGAAGAGTGGTTCCGCAATCTCGAAAGTCGCGCTAAAAACGTCCCCTGTGAGTTTAATATCATCAGTCAGGCTGAAGCTCAAGATTTGCATCCGTGGGCTAACTTTGACAAAGCCCGAATCATCGTCAGCACTCCTAATGATGGTCATGTAGACCCAAGCTCAGTAGCCATGCCCCTGGCTCAACTGGCCCGTTCAAAAGGAGCTGAAATCAGTCGATTCAACCGGGTCCTTGAAATTAACGCCCTGGCCAGTGGCGAATGGCAGGTAGTCACTGAAAAAGGAACGATAATCGCCGAACATGTGGTTAATGCCGCGGGTTGCTTCGCGCCCGATGTGAGTGCCTTGCTGGGTATCAGACTGCCCATTGTTAACCTGGAGCACCAATATCTGATTACCGAAAACCATCCGTCGTTGGAGAATACCGCAACGGAGTTACCCGTACTGCGCGATTCGCACTGCAGCGCTTACCTGCGCCAGGAAGCCAATGGCCTTCTTATCGGACCTTATGAGACTTATGGCAGTAAACCCTGGGCTTTGGATGGCATGGACTGGAGCTTCGATCGAGGATTGTTTCCGGGCGATTTGGAGCGGCTGATGCCTTTCTTAAACCGTTGTATGGATCTGATGCCCATATTCAGTGAAGTCGGAATAAAGACTGTGATTAATGGCCCTATTACCCACACACCAGACGATAATGTATTAGCCGGGCCTCAGGCAGGACTTCGCAATTTCTGGAACCTGTGCGGCTCTAGTATCGGTATAGCCCAGGGAGGACTGGGTAAGTACATGGCGCAGTGGATGGTGCACGGACAGACGGAGCTTAATATGGCCAGTCTGGACAGCCGCCGTTTTGGCGCCTGGGCTGACAGAGACTATTGCATTACCAAGGCCATTGAATCCTACGAGATCATGTATACGGCCGTCGGCATCAATGACAATAGGCCTCACGCTCGCCTGAAACGCATCAGTCCTCTGCATGCCCTGCTGGCTGAAAAAGACGCTGTACATAACGTCGTCCAGGGCTACGAAAAACCGCAGTGGTTTAAGACCGACCTGATTCGCTCGGAACCTCCGACCTGGCAGCGCAGTCAGGCGCACGCTGCGGTTGCAGATGAATGTGCAGCAGTACGGGACTCAGCCGGCATCATTGATATATCAGGGGCTGCTAAGTTTGAAATCAGCGGCCCTGATGCCGCGCCGTTTCTGGATAAGCTGTCGTCCAACAAGTTACCCGTTAAGGATGGTCGCATGGTCCTTACGCTGTTTCATGGGGCCAATGGCGGCATCATGACAGAGCAATCCATCACCCGGATTAATGAACAACTTTTTTATCTTATTGGGCCGATAGCCTCAGAAAACCGTGATTTGCATTGGATGCAACAACATAGCGCCGACTTCAACGTTAAAATCAATAACTGCACTGATCATCTGGGCGGCGTGTTGCTCACGGGCCCAAATTCCAGAGCTATTTTACAGCAACTTACCAACAGTGATCTCTCGGCCAAGGCTTTCCCCTGGCTCAGTTGCCAGAACGTTAAAATTGATAGTGCTCAAGTGCGCATGCTGCGGGTTTCCTATGCCGGAGAACTGGGTTTTGAATTGCACATGCCCGGTTATCAACTCGTCTCGCTCTACCAGTCACTG
>DTZW01000047.1 GCA_012961165.1 Gammaproteobacteria bacterium
TGCCTCTAATGGGTGCTGATCCGGAAACTGCGTTATCAGCGGCCGGCATCGGGGACCTGTTCGTCACCGCCACATCTCCCCACGGCAGAAATCGCGGAATGGGTGAAAGACTGGGCCTGGGGCAGACGCTGAAGCAGGCAGAGAGCGAGATGGTCATGGTCAGCGAGGGCGTCAGAGCGGCCAGGATGTTTAAGAACCTGTTTGCTGCTAAGGGGATTGACGCGCCGTTTGTAGGTGCGGTTTGTGCGTTACTGGATGAGGGCGCCAGCATAGAACAATTCCTGGAGCAGGCGGTTGGCTGACCGGTCCGGACGCAGGTAAGACGATTGTCGTCGACCGGGGAAACTGTTAACGCATCGATCGAACCCTGGCGTTCTGGATGGTCAGCTGGTTTTTAGATTACTATTCGCATGATATCCCTGCGATAATTAGCCCTGGTAGTCACTGTTTCTTTAGAGTTCCCGGTTTTGAGTGAATTGACCCGACCAGAAAGAGTTGTTTTCGCGCTTGCTGCCATTGTTCTGGTGATGGGCGGTATGAAAGCCGCGTCTGGATTGCTGGTACCGGGCCTGCTCGCGCTGTTCATTGCGATTGTTTGTACAGAACCGATGTACTGGATGATCGAGCGGGGAATCCCCAAATGGGTGGCCATACTGGTTGTGTTGATTGGACTGCTCGGTCTGTCCTCGCTTGTCCCGCTGGTGATCACCGGGTCCTATGTTCAGTTTACCCATGAGTTACCTGTCTATCAGGAAAGGGCTGACCTGCTGTTTGGGCAGTCTTCTGCCTGGATACAGGACTATGGCTATGATTCAGACAGTCTGCGAGCCATATTTGATCCGGCGGCGGCACTGGGTTACGTGCAGGTCGTACTGGCTGCGCTCGGCGGGATCCTGTCCCGATACTTCCTGATCATGCTGCTGGTGATTTTTATCCTCGTAGATGTGCCAAGGTCACTTAACGACGGCAATAACACTTTTGGGCAGGTGGTTCGAACAGTCCAGCGTTATTTCGCCATCAAGTTTTTTACCAGTCTGCTGACTGGCGGGATGATTGCGATCTGGTTGATGATTCTGGAAGTGCAGTACCCGCTGCTTTGGGGGTTTCTGGCATTTCTGTTGAACTTCGTACCGAACATTGGGTCCGTACTGGCGGCGATACCCGCGGTGATACTGACACTGTTGTTTGACGGTTATATGGCGACACTGCTCTTGATGGTCGGGTATGCTGTGATTAACGTGGTTATCAGCAATGGCCTGGAGCCGCGGATCATGGGTCAGCAACTGGGACTGCGGTTTGTGTGGATTTTTGTGTCCCTGATTTTATGGGGATGGGTTTTGGGTCCGGTTGGTATGCTGCTGGCAGTTCCGTTAACGATGACCCTGCGAATTATTTTCGAGAGTCATCCTGCTACTCTCTGGATAGCCGACATATTGACACCCGATCGGCTGCTGGAAGCCAAACAAGCCCCGAAAGAAGCTATCGACCAGGTTGTCGAATAAGTTATGGAATAAGCCGGTTCATCCGGTTGTGAAAATGCTGGACTCTCATCTCGTCTTCGTTCAGGAAAACAGTGTCAAAACCCGACGAGCTCATACCGCGTTGAACCCCTCCGAGTAATTCAACATCCTGGTCGATTGTATCCGTCATCGACTTCTCACCGGATATGACGGCGTCATAGTGGAAGACATCACGTTCGGGACGATCGTAGTCTTCAGGAGCAAAAGCCGATTGTCCCTGGTAGTGACGTCCCGCAGACATGATGGCTTCGCCTGATTTGGCAAGCGCCGGGTCTGCGAAAAAAACCAGGCTGATTTTGTCGAATTCGCACCTTGAGGGGTCCGTTGGATGCGGTCGTGGCCTGAGAACCCAGCAGTGTTCGGGCGTAAAAGAAAGAACAACATTTGGGAAAATATTATATTGCCAGACGTCCGAGAGCTGGTCGTCGGACAGTCCCGAGTAGTCCATTCCACGCTCCAATCCAACCTGGCGCTTCTGTTTCTGGACCGCGCTGCGTACATCCATAACGCGTCCCTTGAAGTCGGCAGGGTCCAGGCCGATGGATTGAAGCTGCACTGTCTGGATGTCCGTTGGCATTTCCGGAACAGGGAATCTGGGGTTTACAGTTGCGCCAGGCACTTCTACGCCTGTATGCCCAAGCTCGAATAGCCTGACGGTATCGTTGCAGCAGTCGACCATACTTTTGTGTTGTGGATGAAGAAAGTCAACGTGGTACAACTCGCTAAAGTTATCAATGACGGCTTTCCAATTGCAATCCAGGTCCACTGTCTGGTCCTGGACCAGGGTCATCTTGTCGAACCGATAGGGTGACAGGATGTCGTCGAGGGGGCCAAGAAACTCCTTGAAAGGCATGGGCTGATCGGCAAGGCATACAAAGACAAATCCGTTCCAGCATTCTGTGTGCACTTTTTTCAGGCCACGTTCTTTACCGGGTGCACCATCGGTGAAGCGTTCCTTGTAAGGGACGATCGACAGATTGCCATCAATGTCATAAGTCCATGCGTGATAGGCGCAGCGAAAGTTAACAGCGTGGCCGCGTTCCTCGGTGACCAGTCTGTTGCCGCGATGCTGGCAAACATTGTAGAACCCCTGGACTTTTTTCTCTGAGGTTTGGGTCACCAGAATTTGCTCACGACCCAGGTCAAATATGAAATAGTCTCCGGGTTTTTCAACATCACTCTGTAATCCAGCCAGCAGCCATTGAGTTTTCCACACAGAATCCCATTCCTGCTCCATGTATTGCTTGCTGACGAACCGCTCCTTTGAGAAATTTTCAATGCGAGCAGGTTCTGCTGTGTGGTTAACGATATTGATGGTCACGTGATATCCGGGAAAGTAGAACGTGTTGAGGAGATTAATCGATGTAGCCCCTCGCTGTCACGGTTGTTGTTTCCCCCCTTCTGTTGGTATCGTGGTTTTTAAGTCGGAGAGACAAATTTAAAAATAATGATAAAGCGTGCCCTGCTGATCCTTGCCATGTTGTTGTCTACTGCTTGCAGCTGGGGCACGGATTCTGAATCAGTAATTGGTCGCGTGAACGACGTAAAGGGTAATCCCCGGGTATTTCGGGGTCACCTTTATCTGGAGCTGGGTCCAGGCTCCAACATTGAAATACACGATAGCGTTATCACGGGTTTGTCTGGCAAGGTGGAGGTTAAGCTGCGCGGTGGAACGATCGTGCGCGTCGGGCGGGATTCTGAGCTGACTATTCAGGAATATTCTGGTCGAGCGAGACCGGGAAGGCTGAGGCTGACATCCAGTGGCGGTCAGTACAGGATTACGACCGGTAAATCGTTCAGGCGCGCCGGATCGAGTATGGAGATTGACACACCTTTCGCGACTATCCTGTCAGGCAACGCGGATCTGCTGGTCGAGCATGCTGTCGATGCTAGCAGGCTGACCGTGGTGCAGTTAGGCTCAGATTCTATCAAGGTTAAAAACCAGTTTGGTGAGACAGAGCTCCTGCATCAGGGCGAAATGAGCACCATTAGTTTTGGATTGTTGCCGTCACAACCCGTTCGAATAGGGGAAAGTGAGCTGGATGCTGCTGTTGAATCCACGTCACTGCTAATTCGCCGATGAGCGAGGACCTACCTGTTTTTCTCGAATCGTAGTTCTACTCGATTCCCAGGAGGTAAGCTGACAGAGCGAGCTGATCCTCTTCATTCAGATGTGCAGGCGGCATGGGTGGCGTTGGGGTTTTATAAAATGCCGATAGTGAATCCAATGTGTACCTTTGGTTGATCGCTTTCAGGGGACGTAACCCGAATGGAGCATCACCAGTTGTCACCACATGACAGGCGAGGCACCCGCGAGTCCTGAACAGTTGTTCACCGTAGGATTGAAGTTTCAGGAGTGTCGCCTTGTCAAAGCCTTCGAGACCGGTTTCCTGAATTACGGGCGCAGAGGCAGAGGCTATGGCCTCCTGTTCAATACCGTAGCAGACGCGATAAATTGCCATGCCATAATCGTCTGAAATGTAGACACAGTCGTCGGGGCCGCCGGTGACATCCGCCGGTCTGCCAATGATATTGCCATCTTTCTCGAAACCGGCCAGGAAATCTTTTTCTTCGAAGCTGCCATCAGAGTTGCGATGCAGTGATACCACCTTATACCCGTCGTAGCTGGACCTGTTCCAGCTGCCGTGAAGTGCAGCGAGTGCACTTTGGCGATACTCGTCGGGAAAGGCAGCCAGGTCAATAAATCGTATTCCAAGTGGTGCGTTGTGAGGCCTGAACCCGTGGGCGGGTGAGGTGGCTTCAATCAATTTGGATTCGTCACCGAAATCCGGATCAAGGTCACCGAATCCATTAACATTTGGCCAGCCGTAGAACTTGCCCAGTTCAACCTTATTAAGCTCGCAGGGGGGATAGTCGTCACCGAGAAGGTCCCTGCCATTATCTGTGGCGTATATCTGGTTGTCGAAAGGTGCCCAATCGAATCCAACCGAGTTCCGAAGTCCCGTGGCAAACCTCGCTTCACCGGATCCATCAGGATTGTAGCGGGTGATGGAGGCGCGCTGGTCGTCGATTTCGTCACAGACATTGCAGGTAGAGCCGGAAGATAGGTACAGGAGACCGTCAGGGCCAAACCGGATGGTCTTGGTCCAGTGATTACCCTCGTCTCCTAGTCCTGTAATGATCCGCTCGTACTCGCCGATAGTCTCACCGGATTCATGGTCAAATTTGATGCGACCGACTGCATTGGATTCGCTGATGTACAGATAGTCCTCAAAAAAGTCGATGCTCGTGGGCCGGTAGAGATTGTCCAGCAGGACGCGCTGTCCGTCTGCCTTGCCATCCACATTTGCATCTCTCGCCAGTATCGAGACTTTTGACTCCCGGGGTTGGGCTACAAGCAGATCGCCTGATCTGGTGAACATGATGACCCGTGCATTGACGACATTGCGTGCATAGAGCCCTACGGAGAATCCGTCGGGCACCTGTAGACGTGAATGTACAATTTTTTGCGAGGGTGTATCCCCACCATCACCTGATAACGAATGTATTATGATGCCGGGAGTGACACCGACGGATTTGATGAGCGCGAAAAACCCGGCGGCGATTGCTATTAGCAAGCCTGCAACAATCTTCCACCACATCTATAACTGCCTCACTTTGCCTATGTACGGCAGGTTCCTGTTTCGCTGGGCATAATCAATGCCATACCCCACGACGAATTCATCAGGAATCTCGAAACCGACCCAGCGTGCTTTTATTTCAACCTCTCTTCTCGATGGTTTATCCAGCAGCGTTGCTATTTCCAGCCGTTTTGGTCCCCGTGATTGAAGTAATGTCATGACGTGCGCCATCGTGTGGCCTGTATCGATAATATCTTCAACGACCAACACGTCTCTGCCTTCAATTTCGCCGCGAAGGTCTTTCATGATCCTGACTTCGCGGGACGATTTCATTGAATCCCCGTAAGATGAAACCTCAAGGAAGTCTACCTCCGCTGGCATATTGAGTTCTCGGACAAGGTCGGCAATAAACACAAAAGAACCGCGTAGCAGGCCAACCACCACAAGCTTGTCTGTTCCTGCATAAAAAGCAGTAATCTCTTTTGCGAGAGACTCTACTTTTGCAGCAATTGACTTTGCGGAAATCATGACATCGATTTCGTAGGAAGAATGATCTATTGGCACCTGAGAAACTCCGGGAAAAGCGAATAGGGAAAAATGAAGTGTGCCGGAATAGATCCGCCAGGGGAACAGTGCTTTGTTCAACTGGGTAGTAGTATGCTTCGCGATCAGGAGAGGTCATGTCAGACGGTACAGAGAACAAAAACAACAAGCCAGGTAGCTGGTATTCGCACTACGTCCTGTTTGTGCTGGTGATCGTCTACATTTTCAATTTCATTGATCGGAATATTCTCTCCATCCTGTCCCAGGATATCCAGGCGGACCTCGGCGTGACGGATGCGCAAATGGGGTTTCTGTATGGAACAGTATTTGCTGTTTTCTATGCGGTGTTTGGAATACCCCTTGCCCGGTTCGCGGATGTTTGGGTGCGGCGGAGCCTGATCTCAGCGGGTTTGTTGGTCTGGAGCGTCATGACAGCGATGTCGGGGTTTGCCAGATCGTTTCCGATGCTGGCTGTGTTCAGGATTGGCGTTGGCATTGGTGAAGCAAGCGCGTCCCCTGCCGCCTATTCAATGTTGTCCGATTACTACCATCCCCGTCTTAGGGCGACCGTGCTTGCGATCTATTCATCCGGTGTTTATATCGGAGGAGGGATAGGACTTTTTCTGGGTGGTTTCATTATGGAAACCTGGAACGGGGCCTATCCGGAACCTGGCACTTCCCCGCTTAATTTGAAAGGCTGGCAGGCCGCTTTTCTGGCGGTAGGCATTCCTGGCATTTTGATGGCGATCTGGGTGCGCACGTTAAAAGAGCCGGTTCGAGGCGTCAGCGAGGGGCTCGTGACGAAGGAACACCCGGCTCCGTTCTCGGTCCTTAAAGAAGAGTTCGCCTCAATGTTGCCGTTTTTCAATCTGATGGGATTGAAGCGCGATGGCGCTTCTCTGCCGCTAAATTTTGCGGCGGCTACCGTGATTATTATCGCTGCGATCTTCCTGTCGTGGCTAACGGACAATGCATCCCAGTGGATCGCGCTGGGTATCGGGGTTTACGTCACCTTTTCCTGGGCTCAATCCATTCAGGCACGGGATGCGGCGACCTTTCATATGATTTTCAAGTCGAAGGCAATGATTTACACGATGATGGCCTTTCCCTCGATTGCCTTTGTGACCTATGGCGTAGGTTATTGGACGGCACCGCTACTGCTGCGTTTGCATGACACCTCTCCGGGCGAGGTTGGTATGTACATAGGGCTCGGTAGTGCGGCCGGTGGCTTGATTGGGGTGACGATGGGTGGTGTGACTGCCGATTGGGCGAAACGAAAGCATCCGGCGGGGAGGCTAATTATTGGCTTCATTGCCATTTTTGGTACTGCGCCACTGGTGCTCTGGATGATCTACACAGAAAGCTTGATGACAGCGTTTATACTGAACTTTGCCCATCATATATTTAGTGCTTCCTGGCCCGGGATACCACCCTCGACAGCTGCCGACCTGGTGGTGCCGCGTATGCGTGCAGTGGCTGGCGCTTTCTTTTTGCTGGTTAACACGATGATTGGGCTCGCTATGGGGCCTTACTTCATGGGGCAGCTATCTGACGTTTACAGGGCGGGTGGCATGGACAGAGCGGAATCTCTGCAAACTGCGATTGCGACTGGCTTATTGATTTTTGTAGCGACTTTTTTCCTCTTAATCCTGGCCTGGCGGCATCTGCCAAAGGATGAAAGTACCCGTCTCGAAAGAGCGAGAGCGCAGGGCGAAGAGGTCTGAACCCCTTACTTCCCTGCGCTCACTTTCCCCCGTTCATTTAGGGTGATAGTCTCGATAACCTGAAATCTTGTTTCAGCTAATGAGTATCTAAAGGAGATTACGATGCCTGATCTAGAAGCCGACCTATTTAACCTTGCCATGTCTGAACAGGCACAACCGCTCATGGACGCGGTGAAGAAACATATCACGGATAATGTTGAGCCGAT
>DTZW01000048.1 GCA_012961165.1 Gammaproteobacteria bacterium
GCCACAATGCCATGGATAAACTGATCGGCAGCCTCCTACTCGACAACGATCTACCACTTGGCGCAAACGGTGTGGTACTGAGCGGCAGGGCCAGCTTTGAACTGGTCCAGAAAGCAGCCGTTGCGGGCGCACAAATAATCGTTGCCATTGGACCTCCGTCGAGTCTTGCGGTTGCGCTGGCTGAACAAACGGGAATCACCCTTGCAGGTTTTGTGCGCAACAATCAGTTTAATCTCTACAGCCACGCACACAGGCTGGCGCCAGCATAGGGTCTACCCCAAAGACGTTATACCCACACATAAAGCTCGCTCCCTTCCCGGACAGGCAATCGCGTTTGAATGAATGATATATATAAATACGTACACGCCGTGGAAGGTGGTTCACACTTGGCTTTTCCGGTTGACTAGAGCCCCCGTCAAGCAAGAAATAAAACAGGAAATATGACTATCATGGCGATCCTGATTGAGCACGAATTTAAATCCACTGCGATGGAACTGTGGGACATCGTCGGAACTCCCGATCGAATTGATTGGGTACCCGGCGTCACAGAATGTGTTTTCGATGGGGAAGTTCGCCGTCTTGGCATGCCCGGTGCTGGACAGATCGCAGAAAGAATACTCTTGCATAACAATGAGAGTATGCGGCTTGAGTACAGTTGTATCGACTCGAACCCTCCCCTAGAACATCACCTGGCAATCATTCAGCTGAATTCTATCGATAAAGGTCGCTGCATAATGCGCTGGGAGACGGAAGTGATCCCCGTCGAGGTCGAACCCTTCATCAAGAAAAGCATGCAAGGGTGCCTAAGGAAGCTTGAAGAGCTATTACAGCCACAATCGTGTAACTGAAAAACCTTTAAACAGTTAAGATTATCAACTAGTTTTCTTGTTGGTACAGTGACAATGTATTCAACAGAGGCTGATCTGGATCATGACTGACATTAATAGAACCCTATGGGGCCTCGGAACGCCACGTACGCTTCGACCACTTTGGGCGTTGATTGAACTTGGACTTGCCTTCGAACACAGAAAGATCGCACCACGCTCCCCGGGGATGGATAATCCTGAATTCCGCGCGCTTAACGAAAGGCAAAAGGTACCATTTTACAAAGACGATCGGGTACAAATTGGTGAGAGTGCAGCGATCGTAAACTATCTGGCCGACCGTTATGGCAAAGATGTGTTACCCATGCCGGGACCAGGAACGCTGGAGCGAGCCACCCTAATGGATCACACGATGTATCTCATGACTGAGATCGACGCCCGCCTGTATACAACCCGTCTTCACGGCGAGCCCCCGAACGGCCTTTCCGCAACTTACGGATCAGCGCCCGTGGCCGTTGAGGCCGCAAAGGAATATGTAAGCAGGGGCCTGCGTGAGGCTGCGCGATGGTTTGCTGATGGCCAGCAATTTGCCCAGGGAGAACACTTCGGGACCGTCGATATACTGCTTGTTTCATGTCTGGATTGGGCCTCGACGAGCCACATCGTGCTACCGACACTACTGGCAGATTACCGGCACAAAATTACCTTAAGACCAGGCTACATTGAGGCCTCGGCACAAAACATTCCGGCCCTCGCAATCTAGTTTCGCCAGTTTACCCTCAGAAGCTCGATGCAACTTAACAACCTGGTCAGTGCACCAATTTACTAACATTAGATAGATTGCCACCCGCCATCAACCCGCAGAGCAATAATCTGGGGCAGCACTTAGAAAAGGGACCGCAAACCGATACTAAAAACTACGTCAGGAGCAGCGTCCACAATCACGTCTTCGCTGACAGACAGATCCAATTGCACTTTTCGCCCCAGCTTGACGGAACCACCGAGAATAAGCTGGCCTGCAAAGCTGCCAAGCTCTTCCACTCCGGAGTCATAGAGGGCTGAATGAAAATCAAATTGTGCCTTAAGACTGAAATTTGAGGAAAGTTTCCACGCCAGAGTACTTGAACCATAGACCGCGAGGTCTTCAACATCGCTTCCAACTAACTCTCCATTACCCATCGCGAGCGCCCCTACACTGCCGTGAAAACTTAGCGATTCATTTCCCAGAAATGCGCCTTCACTGAAATACAACCCCACAAAGACATCAGTTCCATCTGAACCGGTAAGCTTGTCGGGGTCTCCGGTAGGCAGCTTGACACCGCCACGGACACTCCAGGTTCGATTCTCATACTCGCGCAATTTGTATCCCAGATTCAGGCGTACCTCTCCAATCCCGCTGACTGATTTATTCAGGCGCATCGTGTTCACGCCTGAGGTGTAGCTATAGTCAAGCTGGTTACGAGGGCGATCATCGCGATCAGCCTGACTTAAGCCTAATAAATCATGGAAGCCTTCAATAAACGCATCCAACTGGCCGGGTCCATGGCGAATATAAGGCACGTCGATCCCAACCTCCCACCTGTCACCAAAGCCATACCGCAAAGACAGGTTAACTCTGTAGGTCTCACCATCAATCTGTATCGACTCAAAGCCATCCGTGTTCTCTGTGAAATTGTTGGCGATGTCCGTCTGAACCTGCCATACCAGAGCCTTATCAGGCACCAGTTTTGCTGGACGCGCGCTGGGCAGGCCATGTAGTTGCACAAATGGATTAATATTTGAGGTAGTAAAGGGTGCAAATATCTCGGCTTCGACATTCATCGTAATCAGTACAGCAAGGAGAAAAATGGTCACTCTTCGCCTGTCGAGCGTTAATAATATGAACCTGAAAATATTGAATGGGTTGTCGATATCTGTCTTCATTGCTATTGATAGTAGTCGGGCTTCGACGCCGTTGGTAAACTCTGGCAAACAGAACTTCCCAACCGGCCGATTTGAAGCGGTCAATCGCTTCGATTCTATATGATTTGCGGCAGGGAAGTTAGGCACATAGAGTGGAAGCCGCAGATAGTGACCAGGCTCCGGCCTATTGCGATGCAACTCAACCTTGTTTCTTAAAGACTACGCCGTTGATTCCCACTGATATTAAATTGCCTGTTATCGAAATTCTCGAAGTGTTGAAGTCGATACTCAAGCGACACCATGAGGCAATTCTACAGGCGCCACCCGGCGCAGGTAAAACCACCCTTGTTCCGCTGGCACTGGCAGACGAGCCCTGGCTAAAGCACAAGAAAATATTGATGCTGGAGCCACGCCGCATCGCAACCCGCGCAGCGGCGCACCGTATGGCGGATCTGCTTCAGGAAACTGTGGGCCAGACCGTCGGATATCGAATGCGACTTGACACCCGGGTTTCGTCTCACACAAAAATCGAAGTGATTACAGAAGGCATCCTCACCCGGATGCTTCAAGAGGACCCCTCCCTTGACGACGTGGGACTGGTTATTTTTGACGAGTTTCATGAACGTAGCCTGGACGCAGACCTGGCGCTTGCCTTGTGCCTGAAAGGGCGATCTCTATTCAGGGAGGACGATCCACTTAAAGTATTAATCATGTCGGCAACGCTCGACAGCCATAAACTGGAAGAACTCACCGGGGCACCCGTCGTCCGGAGCGAAGGGAAACAGTATCCGGTCGACCTCGTCTACGGTAAACCCAGCGAGCCTCGAGACTCAATCAATGACAAGACTGTCGCGGCAACCTTAAAGGCACTGACTGACCACCCCGACAGCAGCATTCTGGTATTCCTTCCCGGCCAGGGCGAAATCAGGAGAGTGGCAGACTCGCTTACGATCGAGCTGCATAATAGAAAAATCAGCGGGGTTCACCTGCGGCCTCTTTATGGCAATCTTTCCCTGGAAGCACAACAAGGCGCCATCGCACCAGTCCCAAAACCCGGCGACAGGAAAGTCGTACTTGCAACCAACATCGCAGAAACCAGCTTAACCATCGATGGCGTGGATATTGTCATCGACACTGGTCTTGCCAGGGAACCTGTCTTCGATCCAACAACGGGAATGACACGGCTGCACACACGCAAAATTTCCCAGGCATCGAGCACACAACGGATGGGCCGAGCGGGCAGACTGCGCCCGGGAAAATGTTATCGGCTCTGGTCAAAAAGCCAGCAGGATCAGATGGCTCCTCATGCAACACCAGAGATATTAAGCGCCGACCTCACACCGGTAGCGCTGCAACTACTGAAATGGGGGATAAATGACCCGATGGAACTCGCCTGGCTGGATCCACCAGGAAGCGGTCCCTGGTTGCAGGCAGTATCGTTGCTGAAGAGACTCGGCGCGATCGTAAAGGGTGACAACGGACTACAGCTAACCGACCACGGTACCCAGATGGCCGGCCTTGCCGTGCACCCTCGCCTTGCACATATGCTGATCTGCGGGCAATCGATTGGCCATACCGACACAGCCAGCCTCATTGCGAGCATCCTGTCGGATCGCGACCCATTGGGCCGGGACACTCCCGATATGAACGAGAGAATCGACATCCTGCTAGGACAATCAAAATGCCCGAATCAACATCGTGGCTGGTTTCGCCGCACCCATCAGCTCGCCGAAATATTTTCCACGCAAATCAAACAACTCGTCACCGCCACAGCGACAAACCCAATTAAGCCTCATCAGGTATCAGGCTATCTGATCTCCTGCGCCTACCCTGATCGGATTGCCAGACACCGACACGCTGGCGGCTTTCAATTGTCGAATGGCCGGGGAGCAAGCATCCCGGGGAACCATGCTCTGGAACAGTCCAGGTGGCTAGCCGTCGCTGAGATCGGAGGAATGGCGAGATCGAAAGGCGACATGATTCGATCCGCCGCAACTTTAGATGAAACACTATTCGAATCTTTACTCTCAGAGCAGGTTACGCACAACACCATTGTTGAGTGGGACAGTAAAACAAAACGCTTCATTGCCGAAGAAAGACAACAGATTGGCGATCTCGTGTTAAGCCGCAACAAGCTCTCAAAGGTTCCGGCTGAAGCCAAAAAAGAAGCGCTCATAAAACATGTTCAAACTTCAGGCCTGGAAACCTTACCCTTTACACCGGAGATTCGACAATGGCAGGCGCGCGTTGAACTCGTCCGAGCTAATGCCGGCTATAAAACCTGGCCTGACGTGTCCAATGAACGCCTGCTGGCTTCCATGAATGATTGGCTCGGCCCCTATCTCGAACCCGTCAACCTGCTAAGCCATTTTAAGAAACTCGATTTAAAATCCATTCTTACAGCGCTACTGACCTGGGAGCAGAATCAACAACTGAATACACTGGCTCCGCAGCGGTTGCAGGTGCCTTCCGGTTCGAGTTACTCGATTGATTACACAACTACACCGCCGGTACTCGCAGTAAAGTTGCAGGAGATGTTTGGATGTGTTGATACACCAGCAGTCCTCAATGGCCAGATACCGCTCACGGTCCATCTGCTATCCCCCGCCGGCAGACCACTGCAGGTCACCCAGGACCTGGCCGGGTTCTGGCAAACTTCCTACCAGGACGTCAGAAAAGAAATGAAGGGGCGCTATCCAAAACATCCGTGGCCGGAAGACCCTCAAAACGCCGCACCAACAAGAAGAACAAAACCAAGACGAGGGGGTTAGAATACCCATCCAGAATAATAATAAGAGCCAACCATGCTGACCCTCGGGCAAACCTACATCTTGCGCGTATCAAAACTGACTGATCAGGGCGCCTATGTGGACGGGGAAAATCTGGGTGAAATCCTGTTGCCAACTAAATATTGCCCACCCGGTCTGGAGGTAGACAGTCACCTACCCGTTTTCCTTTATCAGGATTCTGAAACCCGACTCATCGTCACGACGCAAACCCCCAAGGTACAGGTTGGGGAATTCGCTTACCTGAAAGTGGTCGCGAACACAGATTACGGTACTTTTATGGACTGGGGTCTGGACAAAGACTTGCTGGCACCTTTTGGCGAGCAACACAGGCCAATGGAGGTGGACCGATCCTATCTGGTGTACATCTATTTGAATAATGCTGATGGCAGAATCACCGCTTCGTCCAAAATAGAAAAGTTCATTGATGATCAAGCGCCACACGACTTTGAACCGGGTCAACAGGTTGACCTTATCATCGCAAACAGCACCGATCTGGGGTTTAAGGCCATTATCAATCACAGCTATTGGGGACTACTGTACAAAGATGAGGTCAACGAACGGCTTAGTTTTGGCCAATCAAGGCGTGGTTTCATCAAATTTGTGAGACCCGATGGCAAGATTGACCTGGCCCTCAAGCAGGAACAAGAAACACGAGATCAACACACCATGACAGTTGTTAATTACCTCAAGGGGCACGATGGATTTGCAGCCGCTCATGACAAAACAGATCCTGCGAAAATCCAGGAGCTTTTCGGTATGAGTAAAAAGTCATTCAAGAAAGCCATCGGCGGGCTCTACAAACAGCGTATTATTAAGATTCAACCTGATGGCATTCGCCTCAACAAACAGGGCGCCAAACCAACAACAAACGGGACTTAACCATTAACAACAACGACATTCTCCGCCGACTTCGCTATTCATTTGATTTTAACGATTCGAAAATGATCACCATCTTCGCACAAGCTGACCTGGCAGTAAGCCGCAGCCAGGTAAGTAACTGGTTAAAAAAGGACGACGATCCCGAGCAGCAGCCATGCGATGACAAAATCTTGGCCTGCTACCTAAATGGCCTTATTAACGAGATGCGCGGCAAGAAAGAAGGTACGCAACCGGAACCGGAAGACAAACTCAACAACAACATTATCTTCAAGAAACTCAAGATAGCGCTTAACCTGAAGGCTGAAGACATATTAAGAATAATGGCACTTGTCGATTTTACGATAAGCAAACATGAACTCAGTGCGTTTTTCAGAAAGAAAGGACACAAGCATTACAGAGAGTGCCAGGAACAAATCCTGAGAAATTTTCTTCACGGCATCCAGCTAGAATACCGAGACGAAACAGAGAACGAAAATAACGCAGACTAGCGCACCAGATATATCAGGTTTGGCGGAGGCGCAGAAAACCCTTTCGCCGCTCTGGAAACTGGATCAGTCCCCGGTCATAGCCCAACTGAACAGCCATATCGATCAGCAGATCAAGGGTCTCCCTCGGCAGGTTAGGGTCCTGTGACAGGAACCAGAGGTAATCTCGGTTTCAAGGACTGAAAAGACCCGCAGGCCTGTACGGAGTCCACGGCCATACATTGCCACGTGACTAGCAAACAGGCTCTCGTTAAACTAAAACAAAAATTGACTGCGCGAGTAAAAACTGTGGAACTAGCATTTACAGAGGAAGAACTGGCCTTTCGGGAAGAAATTCGTGCGTTGCTCAACGAAGCGCTGACGCCGGAAATAATTGCAGGCAACAAAAACTCCACAACCTCGCTCGGGGACAATAATGCTGCGATGGCGTGGCAGGCGATACTCCACAAGCGGGGATGGGCCGGCGTTGCCTGGCCAAAAGAATTTGGCGGGACTGGCTGGACCTCAAATCAACGCTACATCTTTAACAGCGAGTGTGAAAAAGCCGGTGCCCCCAAGTTGATTCCACTGGGTTTACGCATGCTGGCACCAGTCATTTTTCGCTACGGCACCAAAGAACAACAAAACCATTATCTGCCAAAAATGCTTTCTGCAGAGCACTACTGGTGCCAGGGCTATTCCGAACCCGGGTCGG
>DTZW01000049.1 GCA_012961165.1 Gammaproteobacteria bacterium
GCCCGCATTCCAGGTGGGAAATAAAGGACAAGGGCACCGATTGCCAGCTGAATACCAAAAGCACCCAGCACAGTCCGCCAGTTAATCTTCGATCGCTCCGAAGACAATAGGTATCCCGTCAGGATGATAAATAACATCCCCAATAAGCTTTGTCCGACGACGAGCATGAAGCTCCGAGGTTAGTATCGCAAAGCGGCAGGTTACCATCATTTCCCGGTATACTGGAGCCTGGCAATCTTTACTTGAGTGAAAATGGGACGAGCAATTATTCTTGTGGCAGACGGATTCGGCATAGGTTCTGCCCCGGATGCTGAAGCGTTTGGAGATACTGGAGCGAATACCTTTGCTCACGTTGCACAATGCTTCGAGCAAAGAACAGGTAAACCGCTGGCATTGCCAAACCTTGCCGGCCTTGGCCTGGTCGCCGCAACAAAAGCGGTAAGCAGTGACGTCTTTTCGCTGCAGGATGAAATGCCGTGTTCAGGCGCATATGGTGCGGCCGCCCAGATCAGCACTGCAAAGGATACACCCAGTGGTCACTGGGAAATGACCGGGGTACCCGTGATGTATGACTGGGGATACTACCCGAACACTCCCGAATGTTTCCCGAAGCTATTCATGAATGAGCTTACCCGGCTAACAGCCACCCCCGGCACACTAGGGAGATGTCACGCGTCGGGCACTGACATCATTCGCGACCTTGGTGAAGAACATATGCGAACAGGTAAACCAATTTGCTATACCTCCGCGGACAGCGTGTTCCAGGTCGCAGCACATGAGGACAGTTTTGGGCTGGACAGGCTTTATGAATTTTGTGAGGCCGCACGTGAGTTACTTTATGATGCGAATATTGGACGGGTCATCGCTCGCCCTTTCATCGGATCAAACGCTTCGGACTTCAAAAGGACGGGAAACCGCAGGGATTACTCCCTCGAGCCACCCAATCCTACACTGCTTGATGTAATGACCGAACAGCAGATGAATGTTGTGGCAATAGGCAAGATATCGGACATCTTTGGCCATCGCGGCATTACAACCAGCACGAAAGCAACTGGACTGCCCGCACTAATCGATGCAACCATTGAAAAGATCAAGGAAGAACCTGACAACACACTGATATTTACCAACCTGGTTAACTTTGACCAGGATTTCGGACATAGACGAGATCCAGCCGGTTATGCAGATGCCCTCACCTATTTCGATCAGCGACTTGAAGACGTCACCGCCTGCATGACTAAAGAAGATTTACTGCTTATCACTGCCGACCACGGCTGCGACCCCACATGGATTGGGTCAGATCACACTCGTGAATACATCCCAATACTAGCCTATCGACACGGGATAGAATCGGTTGACCTTGGCGCCCGAACCAGCTTTTCCGATATAGGCCAAACCCTGGCAGGTTTTTTCAAACTACCGCCCCTTGCATATGGCGAATCTTTTCTCGATCGCCTGTAACACCATACGTTGACGTTGGAAATCAACGCGGCGACACTACAACCTCTTATTTTGGATACCTATCTGTATGCTGCGCAAAAGTCTGAAGTTCGATGTTGCCATCGTAGGAGCAGGATTCGCCGGAATGTACATGTTGCACAAACTCCGGCAACTGGGTCTGTCGGCAGTTGTATTTGAGGCTGGAGACGATGTCGGCGGAACCTGGTACTGGAACAGGTATCCTGGCGCACGATGTGATGCTGAAAGTCTCGCCTACTCTTTCTCTTTCTCTTCTGAACTTGAACAGGAATGGCAGTGGTCCGAAAGATACGCACCACAATCGGAGATCCTGGAATACGCCCAGCACGTCAGTCGTCGTTTTGACCTGCGCAAGGATATTCACTTCGAAACACGCGTGACGTCAGCTCACTACCAGGATGATTCGCTCAACTGGCAGCTGGAAACCGATAAAGGTGACAGCGTGGTTGCGAGCTTCTGCGTGATGGCAACCGGATGCCTGTCTGTCCCGCAACTCCCGGACATACCTGGGGTACAAAATTTCAACGGTAATCTATATCAGGCGAGTATGTGGCCTCACGAACCGGTGAGTTTCAAAAACCAAAGAGTTGGCATCATCGGCACGGGTTCATCTGGTATTCAGGCGATTCCAGTGATCGCAGAGGAGGCCGACCATCTCACGGTGTTTCAACGCACGCCAAACTTCAGCGTTCCAGCCAAAAACAAACCGCTTGATCAGAACTGGGTCGACGAATTTAAGAAAAATTACCGCGCCCACCGCGAAAACCACAAACATGCTATCGGGTCAGGTTTCGGCGATCTGAAGATAGAGCCCAGGGACGGGCCCGTGGAACCCGTCCTGCGGAGCCAGTTGTCAGAGGACCAGGCGACCCAGGTTCTTGAAGACGCCTGGGTAACAGGCGGTGCCAAATTCATGGGAGCGATCGGCGACCAACTGATGAACGAGGAAGCCAACCGATTCGCAAAGGAATTTGTCCACCGTAAAATCCATGAAACCGTAGCAGATCAGGAAACGGCGAACCTGCTGTGCCCTACTAATCATCCGATTGGCACCCGGCGCATTTGCGTCGACATAGGCTACTACGAAACCTATAACCGGGAAAACGTCACCCTTCTGTCAGTGAAGGACAACCCCATCGAGGAGATTACTGAAAGTGGGGTCATGGTGAACGGCGAGCTAACAGAGCTGGATACCCTCGTCCTGGCAACCGGTTTTGACGCGATGACAGGCGCGCTACTGAATATGGATATTCGTGGAAAAGGTGGTTTGGCGCTATCGGAAAAATGGCATGCTGGCCCAAGGTCCTACCTTGGTATTGCTGTCGCTGATTTCCCGAACCTGTTCACCATTACCGGACCGGGTAGTCCATCTGTCCTAAGCAATATGATGGTATCAATTGAACAGCATGTCGACTGGATAATTGATTGCCTGGCGCACATGAAAGAGCAAGACCTGAAGGTATTCGAGGCACAATCACAGGCAGAGGACCAATGGGTTAGCCACGTCAATGACGTCGCAAACATGACCCTCTTCCCTAAAGGGGGTTCCTGGTACCTGGGAGCCAACGTAAAAGGTAAGCCACGCATTTTTATGCCATACGCAGCAGGCGTTGGCGCTTACCGGGAAGTGTGTGATCAGGTAACCGCAAAAGGTTATGAAGGATTTACGTTTCATTAACAAAATGCCAGAGGGATAAAATGGAATTAGACAATAAGGTTTGCGTCATTACAGGTGGTGCCAGCGGTATTGGTGCAGCAACATGCCGTGCATTTGCAGCCAAAGGCGCCAGGGTCGTTGTCACTGACATCAACATGGAAGGTGCCAGGCAGGTGGCAGAGGAAATTGGCGGGCTTGCTATTGCCTGCGACGTCTCTGTAGAAGCCGAGGTGAATAACCTGGTGGCTGAATCCGAAAAGCAACTTGGGCCCATTGATCTCTTCTTCAATAACGCCGCCGTTGCAACCGGAGGCAACCCACTGAATACACCCATCGACGTCTGGCAGGACCAGTGGAATACCAATGTCATGGCCCATGTATACGCCGTGCGAGCAGTACTACCAGGCATGCTCGCACGTGGTCAGGGCTACCTTCTGCATACTGCATCCATGGCAGGGATTTTGACATCGCAGGGAAATCTAACTTACGCGACAACCAAACATGCGGTGGTTGGCCTTGCTGAGTGGCTTTCGATTACCTATCACGACGAAGGCATTCGTGTTTCTCTTCTTGCGCCGCTAGGCGTGCGTACACCAATGCTGGGGGACCTCAGCTCACCATTTGCGGTATCTGCTGCAGGACCTATCAAGGAACCCGAGGACGTAGCAGACATGGTTGTCTCGGGTGTCCAGTCAGAATCATTTCTTATCCTGACTGACCCGATTGCTCAAACATGGATGGAGAGAAAGACCAACGATCCCGAAAGATGGCTAACAGGGATGCGAAGGTTACAGGCGAAAATGAATAGTGCTCGGAACACCTAGTAAAATGACACCTGAACTCAAAGACCAATTCTATTCCCGCATTATCTGGAATAGCGGTAAGCTCTATTTAGACAAGATCCATATCAACTATTAAGTTTAAGGGGTAACCAATGAGCGCCATAACGCCACCACTGGCAGGTAAATTTGCAAACCCAGATGCAACTGTGGTTGATGATCCAAGGCTTGATCCAAGAATCAAAGCAGTGTTGGCGTTAGTAGATTCTTTCGCACCGGGTCTTGATGCTCCAGCATTGAATGTAGACTACGAGACGTGCCTGGAATATGCCAATGAGTTCGAGCGAGTAGCAGCGCTGCCTCATCCCGAGCTACTGGCAAATATGCCTAAGTTTGCAAGCGTTACCAGCAGTACGGAAGTCATTCAGGGCGTCGACGATAACGATATTAATCTGTTCATTCATCGACCGGCAGATATGGAAGGTCCCTTGCCCTGTATCGTGCATATTCACGGTGGTGGCATGGTGATCATGACAGCTGAGGACCCCAACTATATTCTTTGGCGAAACAGTCTTGCAGATGCCGGAGTCGTAGTTGTCGGTGTGGAATATAGAAATGGTGCCGGAAGAATGGGGCCACATCCGTTTCCAGCGGGGCTGAATGATTGCGCTAGCACCGTAAAATGGGTTGATCAGAATAGATCGTCTCTAAACATTTCGAACATCGTAATATCAGGCGAATCAGGTGGCGGCAATCTATCACTGGCGACCACGCTTCAGGCGAAGCAAGACGGCTGGCTTGACGTCATTTCCGGCGTGTACGCAATGTGCCCATATATTTCAGGTTTATACGCCAACCCGCCAGCTGAACTCCCATCACTGTTCGAGAACGATGGCTATATGCTGGACATGAACACGATGTCAGCCTTAGTAACGGTATATGATCCCTCAGGAGAAAACCTGGAAAACCCGTTGGCATGGCCGTACCACGCAACTACAGAAGAGCTGGCTGGTCTTCCACCACATGTCATATCGGTTAACGAATTAGACCCACTACGTGACGAAGGCCTGGCGTACTACCGAAAACTACTAACTGCAGGTGTGCCAACCATCGGTAGAACTGCACACGGAACGCCTCATGGTGGTGACGGGGGATTCCCAGAGCAGACACCCGAAGTTTATGCGGATGTCATCAGAGCAATTACCGGGTTTGCAGGTTCACTGTAGAGCTAGTCTTCAGGATTAGTTAGCGGTTGCCGTGATAAAACCGGCAGCGGCGACCATGTTCAGCCCATCGCTGGTGATAAAGCCCTTCGAGCGTCTGAAAAGTTTTCTCAGTTGCTCGTACGGCGTCACCGACAACCAGTCAACCCTAAGACAGCTTTAGCTTGGAACTACACCTCTCACTCATCTATGGTCCGCTGGCGTTGCAATCCAAGCTCATATTCCCAGTGATGACGGCCTTATCCAGCACGTCGGTAAGCCCATCCAGGTTGAAGTCGTAAACGCTGGAAAGTCCTGTGGAGTTGGCGTAGCTCGCCCCCTCCCGGAGGACCGTGGCGTTAACCACGCCATCGATATTGCCATCTACAGGGCAGGCAAATAGTCTCGGCTGGTCGTGAATGTGAATATAGGAAGTGGCCTAACTCGGTCTGCGCTATATGCCACAATTTCCCGGCTCTTCGTGTACCCTTACAGCAGAAGTTCTATAGAGTGGCATAGGGCGGCAAACCAGAATCAGTCATTTTCGTACCCCTGAGCCGTACCCCAGCCACAACCAGACGAATGAACCGAAGGGAAACACCCATGTCAGAAGTAGAAACCACCGATGTTGAGGCACGCAAGAAACGCGACAACTCACGCTTGCGTAAAATCGCTATAAGGCACGCAGCTATTGTCCTTACGGCATTTACGATATGGGGGACATCGGACTACTGGGCTGCTCAAAGTGGGCTTTTTCTGGCCGAAATGGTGAGTCTAATTAACGCCATTTTTGCCGGAGTAATCCTCGCGTATATATTCCATGAATGGGGACATTTCACCGGCGCCAGAATTTCCGGCGCGGTCTCACCCGTAGCCAAAGAACCTGTTTCATTCTTTATGTTCAATTTCAAAGATGAACTCAACACCCGGGGGCAGTTTCTTTCAATGAGCGTTGGTGGCCCTTTCGCAAACTGGGGCTTGTTCGTATTGATATTTCTGCTTCTACCGCTAAACACCTGGTCCCAGGCTATGTTACTGGCGACAATTTTCGCGATTGCGGTCAGTGTGTCTGTGTTTGAATTTCCCGTCATCAACGCAGTCATGTACGGCGAAAAACCGGCTGAAACGATTAACAAACGTCAGCGCGAGTCCGGAAACACGCCGCGTACGGTAGGCATCATTGCCGGCGCCGCTCTTTGGCTACTGACCATTTGACCGGGTTTACAACTCACGATATTCCTTTGCGGTGATGCCTTGCCATCCTCGGAATGCTAGAGAGAAATTTGAAGGGTCTTTGAGTCAACGACGGTAGGCGACTTCCTTGATAGATAGGTCGCCCGGATCAAAGGCAGGGTTTAGACCGTTGATATCTGGTTTCGTCCACGATCTTCTTAACGCTACTATCCTGTTAGCTCAAACGCCATTGCAATGTTCCTGGTGCAATGTTCCTGGTGCAAGCTTCAGTATTGAAAGCAGCCAATCTACGCAAGACGAGTCAGGGCCGGAGCACCAGCCGCGCCGACACCTGCCCAGGTAAGTCACGACGATCAATGGTGATTTGTTGCACAACGATGCCCTGGCCCGATTCCAGTCGCTCCAACCATAACATTAGCTTGGTAAACGCAACCGCATCAAACCAGACACTCACGGCGTCACTACCTTCAGGCTGAAGCCTGTTCGGGTTGATACCGACGCTTCGGGCGGATCTTGATACCGAACTGAGCAGGGATTGGCCTGATGCCTTTCCGGTACTCTGACTTTCCGAGGAGCTTCTTGCCTGTGATTCCGTGGACTTAAGATAGGTTAACAATTTCAGGTAGCGATCATGGTCAACCTGGGCTTCCAGGGCATAGCTGTTTACCGGAGCCCAGATACCTGCGTAAAGAACAACCCCAACAAGAAATATTGAGAGTGACAGTACCGCCACCCGCTCACGCTTTTCCAGTTCGTGGTAGTGCTTCATCAACTCACGGAAATAGTCTCTCATGAGCCAACTCCACGGGAACGAATCTTAATGCTCCCTCGAACGGTTCCAGCATCCTGGTTGATAGTACCTATTTCTGCCTCCAGTCCCTCGCTAGTCAGTCGCTGGGTAAATTCGACCAGTTTTTCACTACGCTCACCAATCACCTGCAGGATCAGGTCACCACGGCTTTCGTTAAAATTGACATTGTTAAGTCTCAGGCCAGCCTCTGACAATCCGCGACTCGAAACCGCGAGCAGACTGAGGAACTCATTCACGCTTGATTCCGAGTGACCAAGATGTGCTTTCCATCTTCTGCGTAGATCCCTGACGTTCCGGTCCTTGGGAAAAACCGATGCATATAAGGCGTAAGCCTCTGCTTTATACTCACTCGACTTTCGGTCGAAATACCAAACCTGAGCGACTAATGCCGAAAAATGCAGCGCAACAGCCATCACAGCAAGCACTGCTACCGAT
>DTZW01000050.1:0-6796 GCA_012961165.1 Gammaproteobacteria bacterium
CTCAATTCGGATCTTGATGAAACCATCGCCCAGGAAATCGGTCTGGAGGCGTACGCATGAAGCTTGGGTTTACAACTGAGCAGGAAGCCTTTCGCACAGAGATTGCCGGTTGGCTTGAGGAGCAATTGTCCGGGCCGTTTGCGGATATCCGGGGAGTGACATCGCAGACCGCCTTCGCGGAACGTCGACTCGAGTGGGAACAGGTGTTGGGTGCCGCAAAATGGAGTGCCATTGGCTGGCCAGAAAAATATGGTGGCCGGAACGCTGATCTGGCTCAACAGGTGATTTTTGCCGAGGAATATGCCCGGGCCAGGGCGCCGGGCAGGCTGGGTCATATGGGTGTGGAGCTCGCCGGACCAACCATCCTTCATTTCGGGAACGATGCCCAGAGAGAGCGATTCCTGCCAAAGATGGCGTCAGGTGAAGAGATGTGGTGCCAGGGTTATTCCGAACCGGGAGCCGGGTCGGATCTTTCGAGCGTGCGCACCAGGGCCACGCTTGAAGACGGGCCAGATGGAGAGCGCTGGGTGATCGAAGGTCAAAAAATCTGGACATCGCTCGCACAGTTCGCGCACTGGTGTTTTGTTATTTGTCGAACAGAAGCTGGCAGCAAGGGGCGTGAAGGAATTTCTTACCTGCTGGTACCGATGGATCAGCCGGGCATTGAAATCAGGCCGATCAGGCAGATGACAGGTGAAGCTGATTTCAATGAAGTGTTTTTTGATGGTGCCGTTACGGCGGAAGAAAATGTCGTCGGCCTGCCAGGGCAGGGCTGGCAGGTAGCGATGGGCACACTTTCATTTGAGCGGGGTGTGTCAACACTGGCGCAACAGATGCATTTCAGGAACGAGCTTGCAGAGATCATTGATGCTGCCAATGCGAACGGACAGAATAAGAATCCACTCATACGACAGAAAATAGCCAAAGCCTGGCGAGGTCTGCAGACGATGCGAGCCAGTGCCCTCAGGATGCTGTCTGGTGCTGAATCCGGTGCGCTCAGCGGCCCTCAATTCACATACAAAATCTTCTGGGCAACCTGGCATCGGGAATTGGGCGAACTGGCGATGGAAGTCCTGGGTCAGCCGGGTGAAATAGTCGGACCGGACTACGAGTTAACGGATCTGTCTCTCATGTATCTTTTTTCTCGCGCTGACACTATCTACGCAGGTACCAATCAGATTCAACGAAACGTGATCTCAGAGCGTGCGCTGCAGATGCCAAAAGAACCGCGAGGATAAATCAAGCGCCGTGTACCAAGTGGACGCATGTTTCTGCTCTGGTTCTCCAGGTTGGCTATAGGCTTTCAGGCCGAGTCACAGCATCGTAGCCGCCGTCAATGAAAAGCACCGTCCCACAGATATAGCTTGCGTCCCCGCTAAGTAGAAAACGAATGGCGTTTGCGACTTCATGAGGCTGTCCCATGCGTTCAATTGGCGTCACCCGCAGCAGGTTGTCGACCACATCTTTCATACCGGGTTTTTCAAATAGTGCCTCAACCATGGGGGTCTGGATGGGGCCGGGGGCCACGGCATTTATACGGATGCCAGCGCGAGCATAATCAAACGAATTTTTACGCATCCAGTATGCGAGAGCTCTTTTCCCTGCCATGTATTCCATGCCGGTTTCCTGTTCGGCGATTTTCAATGCGGCGGTTTCGTCACCGTCCAGCAGTGGATCAAGCAGTAGGTCCTCGCTGGAGGACATGGGCGCAGAATTTGAGCAGAGCAGGACCACTGAACCTGATTTTTTTGCCAACAGAGGCCGCAATCCTTCAACCAGAGTGACCGCACCGAAATAGTTGAGTGCCGTAATGAGCGTTGCCGGATGACCGGTTGCTCCGCCAAGGCCCGCCAGCGGAACGAATCCATCGAGACCGTCAGGCGCACGAGCTGCAATTTCTGCGAGCGCCGCATTTCGACCCTTGTTTGTTGTCAGATCAACGATGACGTCAGCATCCTTGATATCTACATTGATGACGGTGTGGTTATTATGCCGAAGTTGTTCTGAGAGGGTCGCGCCTATTCCGGAGGCACCGCCTGTCAGTGCGATTGTAGCCATGAGAGTTCTCCTGCCATCTGAATCCTTTTATATAATAAAGTTAACCTGGTGTTTAGGGTTTCGTCTGCAGCCTTTTCGGCGATCATCACTGTCGCTGCATGAGTGTTGCCCGATATCAGGTTGGGCATGAAAGACGCGTCAATCAGGCGTGAGCCCGGCCACTCTTTCCCGATACTTATCGAATTCTTCGCCGGCATAGAACTGACGAAAGAAGTTTCGGAAATCGTTGATTGGACCGTCACCCTGGCATAGCGGCGGGTTTTCGATGTATTTCTGGCGATCCCAGACCACCTTGTCCTGATCAAGTTGCTTACAGATGTCTTTGATGACGGCTTTGGCGAGACCGCCGCTTTCGCCATCTCTGTCTGACTTCAACTGTGTAAAAGCAAATCTGAGGTGGGTAATGTGTTTTGAAATGGGTGTCACGCCTGCAAGCATCAGTGTTTCGCAAATACCCGTAAACCTCGTCCAGGGTTGGCCCGGCCCGTCAACACCATAAGCAATGGTGCCATCGACAATGCCTTTAGGTGTTCCCATCTTGACGTATACTTCTGCGGTTCGACAATGTCCGTCGAAATTGATGTCATAGTCTGGGCTGTCAGCGACTCCATGGATGTACTGAAAGTGGGCAGTGTCGGCACCGTTCTCTGCAATGGTTTGCATTGGGCCGTAAACGATCCATTCGTGTTTTTCGTAATCAGACCAGTCAGGGTCGGCGACTTCATCAAATGTACGGGGCTCATAAGTTGGTTCGGTACCCTCCGGGTGGTACCACATCCAGACAAAGCCGCTTGTTTCGCGCGTGTGGTAAGCGCGTTCGCAGGATGGTTTTTTCATTTTAGGTGGAATTGATTTCGAGTAAGGAACGTCAACGCAGGCGCCGTCGCCATTCCACTGCCAGGAATGGAATGGGCATTGCAAGTCATTGCCATTGACTTTGCCCCCATAGCCCATGTGGGCTCCAAGGTGTGGGCAATAGGCGTCAAGTACCCTGGGGCTGCCATCTTCGCCGCGCCACACCACAAGTTCGCGCTCGAAGTAGTTGACTGGTTTTACTTCTCCGATCTCTAGTTCATCACTGTAGCAGACGACAAACCAGCCACAGGGCATGGGGAGATTAATGCCTCGCTCCTCGGGTGAACGATTATTTTTAATAGGATCGGTCCGCCATCGGGTCAGTTCCTCGGTAGTCAGGTCCTTGAGCTGATTCCAGACCAGCACCGGCGCGGTTCGTGCGTCCTGAACCTGTCTCGCTTCACTCATTGTGTGTCTCTCCTTTAACTGGCCGTCGGCAGGCCAAACAGTTTACGCGCATTGTCACTTAGAAATTTTTGCCAGACATCGTCATTTTTGATTGGAACATCTGGCAAATCTTTGAATATCCTTTCCAGGCTGAGACCCTGGGGGTAGTAACCGGCGTACATCACCTTGTCAGCCCCTCGAGTATTGAGATATCTGATGATAGATTTTGGATAGTGTCGTGGCGCGAATGCGGAAGTTGAGTAGTAAAGATTCGGCCATTTCAGCATGAGTTTGACCGCGAGTTCATCCCACGGTTCGCCGCCATGGCGCATAACGAATTTCAGTTCAGGGAAGTGATAGCAAACTTCATCGACCAGCTCTGTTTTTTGCGGTGCCATTGGAACACGCGGGCCCGGAACGCCTACATTAACCAGGATTGGCAGATCCAGTTCGCAGCAGACGCCATAGATCAACCACATTCGGCGATCATTGATAGGCACCTGGGGATTGCAGCCACAGGGGAAAACGCTGACTGCTCTGATACCGAACTCGGCGTGGGCCCGGCGGATTGCGCGAACTGCGTCCATGCCATGATTAGGGTCTACGGGAAAGTCGAAGATAAACCGATCCGGGTAGTTATCCTTCGCAGAGAACGCGGCTTCAGAGCCTTCAAAGTATCCGACCAGGGATACGTCGATGTTGTACTTGTCCATTTCGCCCACTAAAAACGCAACGTAATCATCAGTTACCTCGAGTTGCGGTATGTCACGAAACAAATATTGTGCCGGCATCTTAAATTGCTGGATGCTTTCATTGTCTTTCAGTAGTGGCAGGAAGCTGTCGTACCATTCCTGATTTGTTTCGCTGACTGGTATGCCCATCATCAGGTCTACGATCTTGATCGAATTGGGATAGCCCATCGTGGTCTGCTCTAGGATTGTTCGTACTGCTTTCTGATCTGGGGTTTGATCAGTTTGCCTGTGGCGTTGCGTGGCATGGCCTCGCTGCCAATGATGATACTTTTTGGTACCTTGTTCTTTGTCAGATGTGCGCTGCAGCTGGTAAGGATGTCGGCTTCGCTCGCATCTGTCCCAGGCAGGAGAGTAACGATAGCAATGAGCCGTTCGCCCAGTCGATCATCCGGTTGGCCGATAGCTGCGCATTCAACGACAGCAGGGTGACGTTCGATTGCTTGCTCTACTTCGGCGCAGTAGATATTTTCGCCGCCTGAAATTACCATGTCTTTTCGTCGATCGACGATGTACAGAAAATCATCTTCATCGAAATAGCCGATATCGCCGGTTGCAAACCAGCCGTCTTCATCGAAGACGCCATCGCCATTATCATTGGCGTATCCAGACATCAGCGAAGGTCCCCGGACGTGGATTTCGCCGACCGACCTTTTTGGAAGCGGCTGGCCCTGTTCATCACGAATTTCTCCCTTGACGGTGGCCACCAGTCGACCCGCCGATTTTGGATTGGCCACATAGGCGTCGCCAACGGTGATTGTGACCGCGCCGTTGCACTCAGTCATGCCATAGCCTGTACCAAGTATAGCGTTGGGGAAAGTCTGGTGCATGGCTTCAAGCAGCGCCGGAGAGGTGGCCTGGCCACCGATTGAAAGTGTCGTCAGACTGGATAGATCGTATTCGGTGAGGTTATCCAGGCGAAGCATATCCCAGTGCATGGTCGGCACGCCGGGCAGGCCTGTCACTTTTTCGGCTGCAATTAACTCCAGCGCCTGCTCTGGTTGCCAGCGAGACATGAGTACAATCTTGCCACCCTGCATCAGATTGCTGAGAAAAACAGCATGGCAGCCACTGACGTGAAAAAGTGGAAAGACCAGCAGCGTCACGGGAGGGGGTCTCATCTGCACGAGGGTCTCATAGTCGACACCATACTTTTCAGCCATCTGAATGGCGATCAGAGCACTAGAATAGTGAATGGTTTTCATTGCAGACATCAGCCCCTGGTGAGAAAGCGCCGCTGCCTTTGGTTTGCCTGTCGTTCCGCTGGTAAACATGAGTATGGCTTCGTCGGAAGGATCGCGTTCTACTAATTCCAGGGCAGTATCTCCTGCTGCATTTGATCGACACTCGCTAGGGTGTATTTTTCTGATGTCCAGAGCGGTGGTTCTTTCGGTGATGCACGTTCGGCAGTTGACTGAAGAAAGACAATAGTCGAGTTCGTCTTCAGCTGCGCGGGCGTTAATCAGCACGGGTACTGCGCCCAGGGCTGCAACAGCAACAAACGAGATAATCCACTCTGGTTTGTTAGGCAACACAATGCCAATTCTGTCGCCTGCAATAATACTGTGCTCGCTGGCGAGAATGCGCGCGAAGTGGGCTGCCTGGTCGGCGACCTCACCATAGGTGAGCCGATCGTGTTCATAAATCACTAGTTCTTGATCTTTGAACTCTCTGAAAGAATCGAAAAGTCCCGTCAGGCAGGCGTGATTTTCCGCGAAATCGAGATAAGTCCGGCCGTCGATGACTTTTTCTGCGAGCGCAAACTGTTGTTCAATAATTGTCGACCCATCCGACATAAGGTTGCCTCTGCGAAGGTTGATCCGGATTCCGGGAGCGAGGATATCACAATATCTGTAAAATTGTGCATAATGACTATATTTTGACTATTAATGATCTTTATGCGCAGTTAAACTATGTATAAATAGCGAATTAGGAAAGTTTTTGATGGACAGGTTTTCCCAAAAAGTTGGTTTGATAACGGGCGGCAGTGAAGGGATTGGGCTTGCTGTTGCGCAAAGATTAATAGCCGAAGGTGCGCAGGTATATGTGTGTGGTCGTCGCAGGGAAGTGCTGGATGCCGCCAAAGCGAGTGCTGGTGATGCGTTGCATGTCAGGGAGCTTGATGTTCTTGACTCAGAGGGTCTGTCGGGTTTGATCGACGAAATTTATACTGAGCATAGCCGGCTGGACTTTCTGGTGAACAATGCGATGCATGTCGGTTGGAGCGCAATCCATGAGACCTCCATTGAAGGGTTTCGGCAGGACTTCAAGGTCAATGTCGATGCCGCATTTGTATCCACGCAAGCGGCACTTCGACATATGACCAGCCAGGGCAGTGGCTCGATCCTCAATGTCGCCTCGATCAATGGATTGCTTGCGATTGATAACATGGCTGCCTATTCGGCTTCAAAAGCAGCGTTGATCCACTTTTCAAAAGCTGCAGCGATGGAGTGTGCGGCAGCGGGTGTCCGGGTCAATGTGATTGCGCCCGGTGTGATCGCCTCTGCCAGCAACCTCGCGGCACTCGGTAGCATTCCGGGATATACCGAAGCAGTTGCCGGTGGCGTACCGATGAATCGGCTGGGTGAACCGGAAGAGGTCGCAGCCGCAGCGGCGTTCCTTTTATCAGATGAAGCCAGCTACATTACTGCGACGTGTCTGTCAGTCGATGGTGGAAAAGCATCTCAACTGGTCGTACCACCACCGCCAGCCGCGTGAAGTACACAAACAAAACAACGAAATCACAA
>DTZW01000050.1:6806-42592 GCA_012961165.1 Gammaproteobacteria bacterium
GGGAAAAAGATGAGCGAAATTCAATTGGCTGGGCGTGTAGCGGTTGTCACTGGAGCAGGTCAGGGTATGGGGAGGGCAATAGCGCAACGCCTCGCCGCTGGAGGCGCAAAAGTTGCAGCGCTGGATCTGAATTTCGAACAGGCGCAGGAGAGTGTAGCCGGCTGTGCGGACCCTTCTGTTTGCATGGCCTATACCTGTAATGTTTCAGATAGCGACGCTGTGAACCAGACTTTTGCAGCAGTTGAGTCAAAGTTGGGGCCGATTTCGATACTGGTAAACAACGCTGGTATTGGCCGGGCGCCGGGTGATGGCAGCGATCAGATGTACGAATTGATGGCTAAACGTAATGAACAGATGGCCAATGGAGAAGCGCCGAAGACACATGTAGACCACATCGTCTTTATGGAAGATGAAGGCTGGCGGGGTGTGATGGGTGTCAATCTCGATGGTGCTTTCTATTGCACGCGTGCTGCAGTCAGGTCGATGGTCAATGCAGACATCAAGGGGTCTATCATCAGCATCTCTTCCACCGCAGCACAATCCGGAGAGGGCGCGGTTCATTATGTGACATCAAAGGCGGCGATCGTGGGTCTTACTCGTGCGCTGGCACGGGAGCTTGGCAGCCGTGGCATCCGAATTAATGCAGTAGCACCTGGCCCTACGAACACGCCGATAATGAATGGCATACCCGAGCAGTGGATTAAGGACATGGAAGCTGCAATTCCTCTGGGCAGAATGGCAGAGCCCAATGAGATTGCCGATGCGGTCAGTTGGCTTGCCAGTGATGCTTCGTCGATGTGTACCGGTTCAGTACTGGTGGCTAACGGCGGCAGCTATTTTTTCTGAGGTTATTCTTCGGGGCCGATAGTCAGTTCGAGGGCTTCGTGCTGCGAGCTGACTATTATCTGGCAGGTCAGTCTGGAGCGACCTGCTTCGTAGTGATCCAGGGATTCAAGCAACTCGGTTTCATCTTCACCAGGCGGTGTGAGTTTTTCGAACCACGCCTCATCCAGCAGACAATGACAGGTGGCGCAGGCGCACTGTCCACCACAGATGGCTTCAATTCCCATGTCTTCATCGCGCAGAGACTCCATCACTGAACTGCCTTTAGAGGCTTCCAGCGTGTGGCTGCGACCATCGCGGTCGGTGACTTTTAGTGCAATCATTGTTCTATTACTTGTTTTTTAGTAGAAATTTCTGAACCTTACCTGACGCGTTGCGTGGCAGTTCATTTACGAAGGTAATGCGCCTGGGTACTTTGAAGTTAGCCAGGTTATCTCGCGCCCAGGTGATCAGTTTGTCTTCGTCCTGTTCTCCGCCGGGTTTCGCAATAATGTAGGCATGGCCTACCTCACCCAACCGCTCATCCGGGACGCCGACTACGCTGACGTCCACAATAGCGACATGGTTCAGTAGCACATTTTCGATTTCTGCCGGATAACAGTTGAAACCGCCGCAAATATACATGTCCTTGATTCGATCGGTAATTCGCAAATATCCGGAATCTGTAAACTCACCGATATCGCCGGTCTTGAGCCAGCCTTCGGGCGTTATCGTTTCGCTTGTTGCGTGAGGGTCATCCAGATAACCCTGCATCACGTTGAAACCGCGAACCCATATTTCTCCGGGCTGTCCGGGGGCTGTAGGTTTGCCGTCGGGTCCGGTAGTCTGCACTTCGGTGCCATCCATTGGCTGCCCAGAGGTGGTGGCGATGGTTTCAAAATCATCGCCCGATCTGCAAAGGGAAACAACACCTGTTGATTCGGTCAAACCGTAGGCGGTGTAGACTTCATCAAAACCCAGAACACTCTTCATGTCTCTTACCAGTTGCACGGGTATCGAGGCTGCGCCCGTCACAGCGCAACGCAGCGATGAGAGGTCATATTCATCTCGGTTCGGGTGAGCCAGTATCGATTGAAAGATTGTTGGTGCGCCAGGAAGGAAGCTGATTGCTTCAGACTGAATCAGGTTTAGCACTTCATCAAGGTCAAAAACCGGTACCGGGTGCACAGTTGCGCCGCGAATCAGGGCGGCCAACCATCCAGCTTTGTAACCAAAAGAATGAAAGTACGGGTTGACGATCAGATACTGGTCAGCTGAATTGAGTGTCACACCTTCAGACCAGGTTTCGAAAACGCGGAGGTTCTGCCCATGATTGCACATGACACCTTTGGGCGCGCCGGTTGTCCCTGATGTATAAAGTACATCAGCAATCGAGTCAGGGGTGATCGTGTTGATGCGTTCCTGAAGCGTCTCCTCGCTGACGGATTTTGCTGCCCAGTCTTCAGTCCTGTTGATGTCGATAATGTGAGGGATGTTGCTGTCATCAAGCATCGCTCTGTAGTCATTGCCAAGAAACGAGTCGGCGTAAAAGATGGCCTTGCACCCGGAGCGGGTGAGAATGTCGTTCGCCTCCGAGGATTTATAACGTGTGTTCAGGGGGACCAGAACGCAACCGGCAAGCTGACCTGCGAGAGCGGTAATCTGCCAGATGCTGCCGTTGGGTGCCCAGATGGCGAACCTGTCGCCGGATTCGAGACCGTTGCCGATGAAAGCCATCGCCATCTGTCGTGCTCGGGTGTTCAGCTCGCCGAAGGTGATAACCGAGCTTTGTTCAACTATTGCTGGTTTACCAGGCCAGGTCGATGCAGCGTTGTCCAATGCAGCTGGTAGCGTCGGTTCAAAATGCATGCTTAACGGATGCGAATTCTGGGATCTGGTGCACCGCGACGCATGGTGTTTAGAAACTCGTTCAGCTCAGCCGGGGCGGCGACTTCCGGTTCGTCCTCATTGGGTGGCGTCTGCCAGAATGCTTCCCATGATGGAAAGAGTTCATGAAACGCACCATCGTAGGATTCGCGATCTGGCCAGCGCATCTTCGAGTCACCTACCGGAGGTTTGTTGAGATCAGTGGCGTACCAGTAGCAGGGCAGGCGACGCCTGAATAACCATCGGCCATCGATGCGTTCGTAGTTGTCCCAGTACAACATCTGCATGATGACCCATTCGGGGCCGGTCTCATGTTCATTTTTCGAGTAGACAACACCATGGGCATGATCTGAATCGTCAAACTCAATGATGTGGTTGCCGGTATGGTGAGAGGTGCCTGTGAACTGCAGGCGTAATGTGTCATCGAGCCATCTTTTCAGATGTCTGCGACCAGTCTCTGACCTGCTGACTCGAATGTCCGGTGCAAAAAGGTTAACGTGTGCTTCCAGATCACGCATGTCCAGGGACAGTGAATATTTCGCCACGAGCTGGCGAATCTCATCAGTGGATTCAAGCCGATCAATGCGGTCTTCTGTCGATAACGAAAACTTGTTCATAGCTCAAAGATTAGCATGTTTCGTAATTTATTCGTATAAAAATACGCAAAACGATTAAATATAGTGAATATTTTATCTAAATACGTGAAAATGGCTGAGAACAGTATCTATGGAAGATGAAGCGGGTTTGAAAACGAACGGATACATTCCAGACGATCTGGATAGCAAAATCATCAGGCTCCTGCAGGAGGATGGGCGAACCTCTACCCAGGACATTGCCAAGGAATTGAACTCCACCTCTTCAACTATCCGTAAGAGAATTCGTCGACTCGAAGATACCGGCACGATGAAGGTGGTTGCAGTCACAGATTTTGCAGCCGCGGGATACGATCTGCTACTGGCGATCGGTATTGAAGTCGACAGTCGCAGTGCAGAGGATGTTGGGATGGATCTGGCTGAGTTGCCTGAGGTGTTTTCAGTGAATTTGACCACCGGCGCGAACGATATCGAGCTTCTCGTCGGCGCCAGATCTTTTGATGAGCTTTCGGTGTTCCTTCATAAGGAGGTCGCGAGTATCGAGGGTATCGGACGGCTCTTTCCCGGGTTGACGATAGAGGTATATAAGTATCAGTCAGAAATAGTGCCCAACTTATGAGTAAGCCTAGAATAGATGATGTAGATAGAAGAATCCTCGAGCATCTGGCGCAGGATGGCCGTCGCAGTAACAGAGATATCGCCAGTGAGTTGGGTCTTGGAGAGGGAACGGTTCGCGGACGTATCAAGCGTCTGCAGGAAAACAACATCATCAAGATCATGGCATTAACCAGCTTCGCTGGACCGGAGCCACAGCAACTTGCGTATATAGGGGTTCGCGCCGAACTGTCACTCGTGGTGGAGGTAGCGAAGGCAATAGCAAAAATGGAATTCGTGCGCTTCGTTGCGACCATGATGGGTCGGTATGACATCCTGGTCATTACCCTGGTAAAAGATGGCAGTGAATTGATTAGTCTGGTTAATGAAGAAATCATGACGCTCCCCGGTGTTAAGCACGCGGATACAACGCTTGCCGTGAAAGGGCTTAAGTACGACTATCGCTGGGGAAGGATCGTCGGCACTGGAGAGTAATATGGAAGTCACTTTCGAAAGCGTTATTGCGCACCCCCCGGAAAAAGTCTGGGCACTGTTGGCTGATTTCACGAACCTGCAGTGGCTGCCGGGCCCGAGTAACGTGACCGAAGGGCTGCATGATGGTTATCCAGCCAGAGTGCTGCATTTTGAGGAGGGCTCTGGTGTTGATCCAATCGTGGAATATCTGTTTTCTGTTGACCCTCAGTCTATGCGTCTGGAATACGGCGTTGTTCGAAATCCTTTTGTGCCGGTGGATGGTTATCGGGCAGAAGTGAATCTTTGTGTGTCTGACAAAGGATCGGTGCTCCGGTTTACGGGTAGATTCGAACGTCCGGAAGATCCGGAACAGGTGGAGCAGATGCTGCTTGGTGCCTATCAGCTGATGACGACAAGTATAGACGCCTACCTGAGCTGAGCCGGGCTGTTATTGCTGGGCTTCTGCGATAAAGGTCAGAAAACTTGGTGGTTCGCCACCGCCGTAGACCTCAAGAGAGGCGCCTGACACATAAGCAGCATCATCGGAGGCCAGATACAGGCAAGCTTTCGCAATATCTTCTGGCGTACCCATTCTTCGTCCCGGCAGTCTTGCTTCAAGCCTTTCAATCCCGTCTGGACCGCCATAGTGCTCGTTTGCGGCTTCGGTTTTTATCAGCCCGGCAATGATGGCATTGACTCTTATATGAGGTCCCCACTCCTGGGCGAGTGAAATGGTTGCATTGAGCAGTCCCGCCTTTGCGGCACCGTAGGCCATCGTGCCGGGTGACGACCTTATTGCTGACACACTGGCGATATTGATGATGGACCCATTGCTCTCTTTCAAAGCATCGTAAGCGAGTTGGCTCATTAAGAGAGGTGCCAGAAGGTTCAGGCGAATGATAGATTCGGTGAACCTGGGTGATGCAGTTGCCGCATCAGCTGGGGGACCACCACCAGCATTGTTGATCAGTACATCGATTCTACCCTCTATTTCCCTGATCCCTGTGATCAAGGCCTGGGCGCTTTCGGGGTCTCTTACATCACACTTCACGAACTGGATACCGGAGCCCTCCGGAAAAGTATCCGGGGCAGGCTCATTGCGACCACATACGTGGACGCGCGCGCCAACCTTTGAGAAGGCTTTGGCAATGCCAAGGCCGATTCCTTTTGAGCCGCCTGTGATCAGGACGACTTTATCTCGAATGGTGAACATGTTGGGTTCCCTCTGTCGATTTCTTTAACAATAATGTTCAAAATGGAATCAAAAATCCACAATAATTGCCTAAATTCGTAATAATTATAGAAATAAATACGCAAACGGGTAGACTCGCTGTCTTATGTGTGAAATATTGCGGCTAAATTTACTGAGTTTTCGAGGTACATACTATGGGTGAGGACACAGCAGCTCAATCCAGTTCACATCGGGCTGCAGGATCCGGCACCAGTAGCGTCACAGAAACTGTCGCTAACTCGGAAATTAACATCGTACCTCAGTTGGCGCGGCTGAAAGAACTCGGGCCACAAGCCCGTCGAGATCGTCAGGTAACTGTTGAAGCCATGGACCTGATTAAGGCTTCAGGATTCATGCGAGCACTGCTGCCAAAGCGATGGGGTGGGCTTGAAGCAACGCCACAGGAGTTTTTCGCGGCACAAATCGCCATTGCCGAGCAGGATATGAGTACCGCCTGGGTTGCTGGCGTTGTCGCGGTGCATGCTTATCAACTCGCCCTCATGTCAGAACAAGCCCAGGACGACGTTTATTCGGCTGGCCCCAACACGTTGATCTCAAGTTCCTATAATCCTGCTGGCGCCAGGGTTGAAGCCTGTGATGGTGGCTTTATGCTCCACGGTAAGTGGGGCTGGAGCTCCGGTTCAGAACATTGCAGTTGGGTATTGCTGGGTGCCGTTATTCCCGGTGAAGGTTATCGAACCTTTCTGTTACCCGGAATGGACTATGAGATAGAAGATACCTGGTTTGTTTATGGCCTGCAGGCCACAGGCTCTAACGATATTGTCATTGAACAACCGGTTTTCGTGCCTGATCACAGAACCCACAAGCAAATGGACGGTTTTAACTGCATCCATAACCAGCCTAATCCGATGTACAACATTCCATGGGCACAAATTTTTACAAGAGTCGTGTCAACTGCAGCCATTGGTGCTCTGAAGCATGCGGTTGCGCTATTCACAGACAATGCCGGTACCAGCAGTACGGATCCGTCCAAACTCAAGGATGACCCGGATATCACGCGAAGGGTTGCCGAGACGATTAATGATATTGATGAGGTCGAAACGATTCTGTTTCGGAATTTTGATTGCATGATGGCGGCGGTACTCAATGGCAACGAAATTGCGATGATCGATAGAGTCAGGTATCGCTATCAGGCCAGTCTGGTGATCGACAAATTAGCTGTGGCCGTTGATCGGCTGTTCGATGTCGCCGGTGGTCGCAATGTTTTTGATGGTGCGCCAATCCAGAATATCTGGCGTGACCTGCATATTGCCCGTTCTCATGTTGCGAATAATCCGACATCCTTTGCCCGAAACCTGGGTGGCATGTCGTTAGGCGCTGAGAATGCGGACGTGTTTATCTAGGAGCGTTTGTGATGAATGAAAAAGCAGGAGCGCCTCCGAGAGGTGAAACAGTTCAGGTCAAAGGTCTTGAACTGCATTATCACGATCATGGCGCCTATGGTAAAAAGGGCACAGTCGTTTTTGTGCATGGCAGTGGACCAGGCGCAAGCGGGCACAGCAATTTCAAAGGTAATGTAGATTGCCTCACTGAAGCAGGCTATCGCGTCATCTTGCCTGACCTGCCAGGGTTTGGATATTCATCGAAACCAACAGACCGCGACTATACAACAGATTTTTTCAGTTCCTGTCTCGTTGGGCTGATCCGGACGCTCGGCATCGACAAGTGCATTCTGGTCGGGAATTCCCTTGGCGGCGCAATCAGTATACGCACAGCACTTGACCACCCAGAGCTTGTTGAAAAGCTGGTTTTAATGGCGCCAGGAGGCATCGAAGAATTCGAAACCTACATGGCGATGCCAGCCATGGCAAAAATGATCAGTAATTTTGTCGGTGGAGCGCTGGACAGAGATGGATTGAAGCGGATGCTGGAAACCCTGGTTTATGATCCGGTTTACGTGACCGAAGAACTGGTGGATGAGCGATGGGCGATTCTTCAGGATCAACCACCGGAAGTTCTCTCGAAAATGGTTATTCCCAACATGGAGCAAGAGCTGTCAGATATTCAGTGTCCGGTTCTTGGCTTCTGGGGTGTTGATGATGAACTCCTGCCCGCGAGCGGTGGGTTGAAAATTGTCCGGGCGTGTAAACCCAGTCGGCACATCGAAGTTGCCCAGTGCGGGCACTGGGTGATGGTTGAACACCAGCGTATGTTTAACGCGACCTGCCTCGATTTCCTGGAAAATGGCTGATGCTGGATATTGCGACGATCGATAAAACGGGCAAAGCTTTGTACGCCTGTCTTCGGTTTCCTGACCGATGCCAGGGAAATCCTGGTTGAGCTGGGCGACAGAAGAATGGTCGGGGGTCAGGAAGACATGATCGTTGATGTAGCGCTCGATCTATTGAAAGAAAAAGAGGCTAATGGAGCTTGAATATGGCTATCAGTTCACTGGGTTATGTTCGAATCGCCATGCGGGACCCACAACAGTGGGCCGATGTCGGTCAAAATATCCTGGGTTTTCAATCCGTGACTGCTGAAGATGGCAGTGTTCGCCTGCGCCTGGATGAGGCGCCGTTTCGTTATCTCATTGAGCAGTCTGACTCGGAGGGATTTGTCGGCGCCGGTTGGGAGTGCTCTGCGGAAACCTTCGCTGAGATCAAAGATCGATTGAGTGAAAGCGGCGCGCCCCTGGAAGAAGGCACTGACGTTGCCTGCGCAGCCAGAGCAGTTCAGGCGTACATCTCGACCAAAGACCCTTCTGGAAACCTTGTCGAGATCTACCATGGACGAGATGCGGCGGGCGAGTTTACTTCTCCTTTGGGTCTTAACTATATCGCTGGGAAACTTGGACTCGGTCATGCGGTTCTACCGGCACCAGATCATGCTGCAACGAGTGAGTTCTACTGCGAAATACTGGGGCTGGGGCTGTCGGATATTTTGACGCTTCCAGCCCCGATGGAAGGCGTGCCTGAAATGTGCATCCACTTCTACCATGCCGGGAATCCGAGACATCACAGTCTGGCTCTCTTTAATGGGCCTGCGCCGTCCGGCGTGGTTCACCTTATGACTGAAATGACATCTATTGATGATGTGGGCGCCTGCCTTGATCGTGTTAACGAGGCTGAGATCCCGATTACGGCGAGCCTGGGTCGTCATGTCAATGATGGCATGGTGTCTTTCTACTTTCTGGCCCCGGGTGGCATTCCTATGGAAGTTGGTTTCGACGGTCTCCAGTTTGACTGGACTGATTTTGAGCCAACAAACAGTACGGTCGGCGACCATTGGGGTCATGCCTATAACTTCCCGGAGTAACAAGATGATCGACAAGACAACCTCGATTGAGAAGATTGCCTCAAGCATAGAAAGTGGCATGACCCTTGGTATTGGTGGCTGGGGTGCTCGGCGCAAGCCAATGGCTGTGATTCGAGAATTACTGAAAACAGATGTGAAGGACCTTACCATCCTGTCCTACGGCGGGCCGGATGTGGGCATGCTGGCGGCAGCCGGGAAAATAAGAAAACTGGTTTTCGGGTTTGTTTCCATGGATCTGGTTCCACTCGAAGGTCACTTCAGACAGGCGCGACAGCGCGGCGCCATAGAAGTTATGGAAGTTGACGAAGGCATGTTTCAGCTTGGGCTGAAAGCGGCAGCGGCGAGATTACCCTTTCTGCCAACGCGTGTCGGATTTGGATCCGATGTGATGACGACCAATCCCGACATCAAAATGATCACATCACCCTATGAGGATGGCGAAGAATTTATTGCGATGCCTGCGCTGAAAGCAGATATCGCGATCTGCCATGTCAATGAAGCAGACGTTGCAGGCAATTCAAGAATCTCTGGCCCAGATCCTTTCTTCGATGAGTGGTTTTGCCGGGCGGCCGATCGGGCTTATCTGACAACAGAGGCGATTGTGGAAACGGACACGTTCAACGACCCTATGGTCGCCCTTCAGATGCCGATTGAACGCAATCTTATTGCCGGGGTTGCACACGCTCCCTGCGGTGCCCATCCGACATCATGCGGCCCACTTTACGGAATCGATGTAGTTCACCTGCAACACTACAACGGACTTGCTAAAGAAGGTCTGGATAGTTATGTCAGTGATTTTGTCACCGGCAAAGGTCTCTCAGATTATATTGAGAGCGCGGGTGGATACGAGTATGTCCGCACACTACCACTACCCATATTTTAGGAGGAGCCATGACTTATTCTCTTGCAGAATTGTGTATTTGTGCCGCGGCTGAAGCATTCAGGGGAGACGGCGAATATATGGTCACCAGCATTGGACTTGTTCCACGTCTGGCAGCCTCGCTGGCAAAGTCGACGTTTGAACCTGGTCTGATGATGACCGAGGGTGAAGCATACCTTGTCTCTGAACCGGTACCTGTCGGCCCCAGAGGGGACTACAAGCCGAAGATCGAAGGTCTTATGACTTACGAAAGAGTTTTCGACATTGTTAATCGTGGTATGCGACATGCCATGGTGACACCCGTACAACTCGATCGATATGGTCAAATGAATATTTCCGTTGTTGGTGATTACGACAAACCAAAAACAGCGCTGCTGGGTGTACGCGGTTATCCGGGTAACACTATCAATAATTCGAACAGCATGTTCGTACCGAGTCACGATGCAAGAACCTTTGTCGATGGCGAGGTCGATATGGTGGGTGGTATCGGATACAACTCCACACGCTGGCCCGGCGGCAAGCAACCTCGTTATCTGGATTTGCGGCGCATTGTTTCGAATCTGGCCGTGATGGATTTTGGTGGACCAGATCACGCCATTCAGGTGATTAGTCTGCACCCTGGAGTGACATTCGATCAGGTACAGGAGAACACCGGTTTCGAGCTGGCGAAAGCTGATGAAATCGGGACGACGGTTGCGCCAACTGATGACCAACTTGAGGTCCTGTCGAGACTTGACCCGCATGAGATGAGAGCAACTGTATTCAAAGGCAATCCGACTGGCGCGGCTGAATCGCCATGAAATTAGAAACCAGCCTGACAAAAGCTTTGGGATGTCGGTACCCGATTATCCAGACGGCTATGGGATGGGTGGCGACACCAGAGCTGGTTGCAGCTTCTGTTGACAGCGGCGCGTTCGGGTTTCTGGCTGCAGCGGTGATGCAACCGGCTGAGTGTGACCAGGCGATCAGGGATATTAAGACAAAGACCAGTGCGCCATTTGGCGTTAACCTCCATTCCTTTCAGGCAGGTGTCGAACAGATTGTCGATTCCTGTATTGAACATAAAGTGGCGGCCCTGTCATACGGCAGGGCACCTTCGCCGAAGATAATCGAAAAAGTGAAGGGCGAGGGTATTCGCTGTGTCCCAACTATTGGTGCGGCCAAGCATGCGAGGAAAGCTGTTGCACTTGGTGCAGATATTCTGGTCTGTCAGGGTCAGGAAGGTGGTGGACATACAGGTGAGACGCCGACCTGGCTCTTACTCTCGCAAGTACTGGAGTTGGACCTGGGAGTTCCTGTGGTGGCCTGTGGCGGTTTCAAAGATGGACGGGGTCTTGCCGCAGCGCTTGCTTATGGTGCTGACGGTATTGCCATGGGCACGCGATTTCTTTTGACGTCAGATAGCCCAACTCCACAACAGACGAAAGAAGCTTATCTGAAGTCTGTTGTCACCAATATCCCTGTTTCAACGAAGCTGGATGGGTTGCCCCAACGGATGATAATGAACGAACGATTGCGGTCCCTGGAGTCATCCGGTCGAATCGGCATGCTGGTGAGAGCATTGGTCAATGCGTGGCGCTTTAAACAGCACATGGACGTTTCCATGCTGGATCTGGTCAGGTCAGCAATTGCCATGGCAAGGGACACGGACATGACGTTGGGTCAGACCATAATGGCCGCGAACGCGCCAATGATTATCCAGCAGGCGATGGTACAGGGTAATCCCCAGGATGGCGTGCTGCCCAGTGGCCAGGTTGCGGGACTCATTGACGACCTGCCGAGTTGTACCGAATTAATCGAACGCATTGTCAGTGAGGCAGAGTTGTCGCTCTTGAACATTGGCGCGACGACCAGAGGAGAAACTGAACATGCCATTTGATGTTGAGATCAACGACAGGGTAGCTGAACTTGTGTTTAACCACCCTCCTGTCAACGCATTTAGCAGTGCAATGTGGCTTGAGTTGCCGGAGTTGATTACATCTTTAGGAAAGAACCCGGATGTGCGTTGTGTACTGATTCGCGCCGAAGGTAAAGGTTTTTGCGCGGGTGTTGATATCAAGGAACTGGCGGAAAACAGCGGTGCCATCGTCGAGGTTAACAAAGGAAATTTTCTGACTTTTAAGGCCATTCATGAATGCGAAATACCGGTCGTGTCGGCACCGCACAGTTTTGTACTTGGCGGCGGAATTGGCGTCTGTGGGTCTTCCGATGCGGTGATTGCGGCAGACAATACCTACTTCGCATTGCCTGAAATTGATCGCGGGGCCATGGGAGGAGCATCCCATATGCAGCGCATGTTTCCCCATGCAAAGGTTCGTGCAGCATTTTTGACCGGTGGCCAGATAACGGCCGGGGAAGCGCATCGTCTGGGCGGGATTGAACAGGTGGTTTCAATTGGCCAGCATCTTGAGGCTGCACGCGAGTTTGCGGGGCTCATCGCTTCGAAGTCTCGGGATGCGTTGCGAATTGCAAAACAAGCGTTGAACGGTATCGAATCTTTTGATGTCGACAGGAACTATCGTTGGGAGCAGGGGTTTACCTTTGAAATGTACATGCACGAAGACAGTCAGTCTGCCCGTGATGCGTTCGTGGAGACAGGAAAGACAGCGAAATTCGAGGACACATGACAGGCTTTTTTGGAAGCCGCAACGAATAACGAATAAGGAATAAAGAATAAAGGGAGAACGATAATGGCAGAGGCATATATTATTGATGCATTGCGAACGCCAACAGGTAGACGGAAGGGCGGTCTTTCAGAAATGCATCCTGCAGATCTGGGCGGTCACGTCCTGAAGGAGCTGGTTGACAGGAATGATGTTCCTGGTGATGACTATGAAGATGTTATTTTCGGTAGTGTGGATACTATTGGTCCCCTTGCCGGTGATATCGCCCGCACTTGCTGGCTGTCTGCCGGCCTGCCGTTACACGTTCCCGGCGTAACAATTGATCGGCAATGCGGGTCTTCGCAGCAGTCTGTCCATTTTGCGGCGCAAGCGGTAATGAGTGGCACGGCAGACGTTGTTGTCGCGGGAGGGGTGCAGGCTATGTCACAGATCCCGATATCTGCCGCGATGCTGGCCGGGCAGGCGTACGGTTTTGGCGATCCTTTCACCGGTTCAATCGGCTGGGTGAAGAGATTTGGTGACGGACTGGTCACACAATTTAATTCTGCTGAAATGATTGCAGAAAAGTGGGGGCTGTCGCGGCAGGACCTCGAGCAGTTTGCACTTAACTCAAACGAGCGTGCTTTCCGTGCTATCGATGAAGGCCGGTTTGATCGAGAAATCACACCTGTAAACGGCGTTACTATGGATGAAACACCGCGCCGCGGTACAACGCTTGATGCCATGGCAGGACTCCAGCCGCTGCAGGAGGGCGGTCGTATTACGGCAGCAGTCTCGAGCCAGACTTGCGATGCTGCCTCCGCGATGCTGATTTGTTCAGAGGAAGCCGTAAAACGTTACGATCTTAAACCAAGAGCCAGAATCCATCATATCAGTGTGCTCGCGGATGACCCGATCTGGATGCTGACAGCACCTATGCCAGCCACTAAACGGGCAATGGAAAAAACCGGTATGAACATCGCAGACATTGACCTGGTCGAGATCAACGAAGCGTTTGCGCCGGTCGTCATGGCCTGGCTTGCTGACACTGGTTACGACTACGAAAAAACCAATGTCAACGGTGGTGCTATTGCCCTGGGGCACCCGCTTGGTGCGACCGGTACCAAACTGATGACGACGCTTTTGCATGAACTGGAGCGTACTGGTGGACGATGGGGGCTGCAGACTATGTGCGAAGGTGGTGGTCAGGCAAATGTCACGATCATCGAGCGGCTGTAGTGATGGCCGGTATATGTAAAGACAGAACAATTATTGTTAGTGGTGCAGGCGGTGGGCTTGGCCGAAGCTATGCGCTGGCACTGGGCGAGGCCGGAGCCAATGTTGTTGTTAACGATATCAACGTGGCAACGGCAAGTGAGACAGTTGCTGCTATCGAGGCGTCAGGAGGTCATGCCTGCATTGACAGTCATGATATTACCGACCACGAAGATGCTGGGCACATCGTTCAGGCGGCGATACAGACCTACGGTGACGTTCACGGTGTTGTCAATAATGCGGGTGTTTGCCGCGATCGAATGTTTGCCAGCCTAAACCCTGAAGACTGGGATACGGTGATGGCTGTGCATCTTAAAGGTCACTATTGTATCGCCAATCATGCAGTCAGGTACTGGCGTCAGCGATCAAAAGATGGCGTCGAGGTCGATGCCCGAATTATTAACACCAGTTCAGGCGCGGGGCTGCTGGGTTCGATTGGCCAGTCAAACTATTCTGCGGCGAAAGGAGGCATTCTCACTCTGACCCTGGTTCAGGCCGCTGAGCTTGCCCGATATGGTATTACCGCAAATGCACTGGCACCCCAGGCGCGTACCGGTATGACAGAGGACGTTTTTGCGGAGATGATGAAAGTACCGGAAGACGGCAGCTTCGATTGTTACCACCCCGACAATGTTGCGCCAATTGTGGTTTGGTTGGCGAGTGCGGAATCGGCGCACGTCAGTGGTCAATGTTTCGAGATTTTCGGCGGTAAGCTGTCAATTGCTGAGGGTTGGCACACCGGACCCGAAGTTGACAAAAATGCTCGTTGGCAGACAGGGGAGCTTGGTGACGTTGTCGACAAACTTCTGAGTTCCAGCAGACAAGCGCAATCCGTTTACGGATCTTGAGGGTAATTCATGTCTCTTTCGCTCCCACCAACCTATGTTGAAGGCCATAACCTTCTGAAAAATAAACGTGTGATCGTGACTGCAGCTGCCGGTACCGGCATCGGTTTTGCGGTTGCGAAGCGTTGTCTGGAAGAAGGCGCATCGGTCCTGATCTCAGATATCCATGAAGGCAGGCTCAAAGACGCGGGTGTCAGACTGGAGAAAGAAACAGGCGTACAGCCTGCGACCAGTCTTTGCAATGTCACCAGCCAGGAAGATGTTGATCGATTGTTTGTAACGGCGGCCCAGGCATTTGGTGAGACAGATGTCGTTATAAATAATGCTGGACTTGGTGGTACCGCTGATCTTATCGACATGACAGATGATCAATGGCATGTCGTACTGGATGTGACCCTGAATGGAACGTTTCGTATGACGCGAGCCGCCATGCAAACCATGCAGGGGCGCGGTGGCGTTATCGTCAACAATGCATCTGTATTAGGTTGGCGAGCACAAAAAGGTCAGGCTCACTACGCTGCCGCGAAGGCGGGTGTCATGGCCCTGACCCGCTGTGCGGGTGTCGAAGGCGCAGAACTAGGCATCCGCGTCAACGCCGTCGCGCCGAGTCTTGCGATGCATCCTTTTCTGGCGAAAGTCACGACTGAAGAGTTGCTGGCAGAATTGACGGCAAAGGAAGCCTATGGCCGTGCTGCAGAAGTCTGGGAAGTGGCCAATGTGATGGTTTTTCTGGCCTCTGACTATTCAAGTTACATGACCGGTGAGACTGTGTCTGTGTCCAGTCAGCGAGCCTGATATGGAAGTGCCCTTTCACGAGTTGAGCACGCTGGCTGGTACGGATCTCGGCAGCACGGACTGGATGCTTATTGAACAATCTCGTGTCGACGGTTACGCGGATGCAACCGATGATCATCAGTGGATACATGTGGATCCAGCCCGTGCCGCAGAAGGACCCTTTGGATCAACTATTGCGCATGGTTATCTGACTTTGGCGCTCGTCAATAAATTTCTGCCGGATTTGATAACGGTTACTGAGTCATCGATGGGCGTGAATTACGGCTGTGAGAAGGTGCGCTTTCCGTCGCCAGTCATCGTAGGCTCAAGGATTCGCGGTGCGGGAGAAGTTGTTTCGGTGGAAGAAGTGAAGGGTAGCTTGCAGCTAGTTGTGCGAGTTACCGTGGAAATTGAAGGTGCCGATCGTCCTGCTTGTGTGGTTGATACGATCAGCCGGTTTTATCCATAGTCTCATTGTTTGGGGTGATTTCGATGAAGGAACTTGAGGGTAAAGTTGCACTGGTAACCGGTGCTGGTCAAGGGGTAGGTGAGGGCATCGCTTTTGCGCTGGCGGCTGAAGGTGTAAACGTTGTGGTCACTGGCCGCACCGAAGAAAAGCTGGTCAAAACTGTAACCGCCATCGCTGACCGGGGTGGTAGAGCGCTTGCGGTTGTATGCAATGTAAAGAGCAGTACCGATCTGGCGCGCACGGTTAACGAAACAGTTTCTCACTTCGGGCGACTCAATATTCTCGTTAACAATGCCCAGGAAGTGCCAAATGGATTGTTGAATGAAGTTTCAGACGAAGTCTTTACGGCGGGGTTTGAATCAGGGCCGCTGGCGACGTTGAGGCTGATGAAACTTGCTTATCCTCATCTCAAGGGTGATGGCTGTATCGTCAATCTTGCCAGTACGGTAGCAAAACGCTGGGACATGTCTGGCTATGGCGCTTATGCGGCGGTAAAGGAAGCGATTCGATCTCTCACCAGGGCTGCGGCCTGTGAATGGGGCGGGGATGGAATCCGAACGAATGTCATTCTTCCTCATGCAAAATCGCCGGGTCTCGTCTGGTGGATGGCAAACAACCCGGAAGAAGCTGAAGCCTTTCAGGCGTCTATTCCTCAGGGACGGGTCGGTGAGTGCGAGGAAGATATTGGTCGATTCGTGGTTCAACTCTGCAGCGAAGGTTCAAGGTATGTAAACGGGCAGACAATTGCTGTTGATGGCGGTCAGGCCCAACTCGGCTAGGCGATTTAATATGAGTTTGTTTGATCTCTCACATCGCATGGCAATGGTCACAGCGGTTGGCCAGGGCATGGGGCTGTCAAATCATGCTATCTCGAAAGCCGCTGTTATCAGCGCTTGCTGTGATCTCGCGGCTGAACCAGGGGCGATCTCATTAAACGGAGGTTCATGTATACCATGACCAATACCTATTCAGTGAGATACCGATACTTCGTATTGTCCGTACTGCTCATCGCATACGTTTTCAGTTTTATCGACAGGCAGTTGATGACGATCCTGCTGGAGCCAATTAAAGCTGAATTTGGTGCTTCTGATACTGCAATGGGCTTTCTTTCCGGATTCGCCTTCGCTTTATTCTATGCAGTGCTTGGAATACCGGTAGCCCGTCTGGCTGATCGCTGGTCCAGGCGTAATGTATTGGCGATGTCGATGGTGGTGTGGAGTGGTATGACAGCGCTCTGCGGTATGGCGGGAACCTTTTGGCAGCTTGCCGTTGCGCGTGTTGGCGTTGGCGTGGGTGAAGCTGGTGGCACACCGCCTTCGCACTCGTTGATTGCGTCCTATTTTCCGCCTGAAGAAAGATCAACTGCGATGGGAATCTATGGCAGCGGTTCACAGATCGGCGTACTGGTGGGTATGTTGGGCGGCGCGGTTATCGCTGATCAGATGGGCTGGCGTAGCGTTTTCTTTATTTTTGGTTTACCGGGTGTGCTTGTTGGCTTGCTCGTGTTCATGGTCGTTAAGGAACCGCTAAAAAGCGCAGTGCCTGATCCAGGGTCGATGCTGGAAGATTTGACCCGGCTTTGGCGAATACCTGCTTTTGCCCTTATTTCATTTGCTACTGGTTTTACGGCACTCGCAGGTTACGGTATGGGGACATGGTTCCCGAGTTTCCTTATACGTGTTCATGGGCTTACGCTGATCGAGGCTGGATTGGTCCTGGGCGTGGTGGGTACATTTGGCGCACTCATCGGCGCAATTTCCGGCGGGATTTTGTGCGACCGACTTGCATCCAGGGATGCACGATGGCAGTTAAGACTGCCATCGGTTGGCGCGGGTCTCTCGGTTATATTTCTGGGCTTGTTTGTGCTGTGGCCGGAGAGCCAGCAATGGCGGCTTGGTGAGTATCGTGTTCCTCATGCCGTGGTCTTTTTGTTCTTTGGCGGCGTTGTCTCTTCTTTCTGGATCGGACCAACTTATGCTGCGATTCAAACGCTGACGCCGGATCATCTCAGATCGCAGGCATCTGCCTTGCTGCTGCTTCTGTTGAATCTCATTGGTTTGGGACTCGGCCCGGTTGTTGTAGGAGCTCTGAGCGATCTGCTTGCGCCAGAATTTGGCGCAGAATCTATACGTTACGCCATGTTGATCAGTCTTGTTACCGTCGTTATCGGTTCTATTCTCTATTGGATGGGTGGCGATAAGTATCGCGTAGCGATCACCCAGGAGGCCAGCCCATGAAATTTGGGGCAATCTATCCACACCAGGAAATAGGCACTGATCCAGTTGTAATTCGCGACTGGGCTCAGGCGGCTGAATCTCTAGGCTATTCACATATCGTGGCCTACGACCACGTTCTGGGTGCTGTTAAACGTGATCGTCAGCCGAAGCTGTATGGAATCTATAATGAGGCAGATGCTTTTCATGAACCGATGGTCCTGTTCAGTTATCTTGCTGCGCTTACCGAAAAGATTGAGTTTGCGACCGGTATCCTCGTGCTGCCCCAGCGTCAGACGGCATTGGTTGCCAAACAGGTCGCCCAGATCGATTTGCTGTCTGGGGGTCGAATGCGCCTCGGCGTTGGCTCTGGCTGGAATTTTGTCGAATATGAAGCGCTCAACGAAGACTTTTCATCGAGAGGGAAACGGCTGTCTGAGCAGATAGAGCTGATACGGGAACTTTGGGGAAATCCAGTCGTGGATTTTGATGGAAAGCATCATCGCGTGGATGGCGCGGGTCTTAATCCTTTGCCACAACGCCAGATTCCAGTGTGGTTTGGTGGCTTTACCGATGCTGCGTTCAAGCGAGCGGCAAGGATTGGTGATGGCATCATGCTCGGCGGGGACCAGGAGTCGAATCTTAAGGCTGCGCAAAGATGCCGTGAATTGGTCGAGTTGGCAGGGCGAGAGGTCACCGGGTTTGGTGTTGAAGCCTTGGTAAACTTCCAGGATGGTGCTGACAACTGGCGTCTTCAGGCTGAACAATGGAGTAGTTTGAATGCCGACTACGATTCGATGCGTGCTGCCGGAATGAAGGGAGTTGGCCCAGGATTGAACTCACCAGCGGAACACATAAAGTCTCTGGAGACGTATTGGGAAACAGTTGGTGATCTGCAAGCGGTTCGCAAGTGAAGCTAATAGTTAAAACATTGATCGGCCTGGTGGTTGCAGGAATATTAGCCTTAGGGGCCTTGACGTTGCCGGTGGTTCAGACCTGGCTGGTGGTGCTGAATCTGCCGTCATTCCCCGACTGGCCAGATCCGGTGCGGGTGCTCGGTGCCGAGGACGAGGGCAAAATTTACTTCGCCAGCCATAGCCCGTTCGATCTTCAGATTATCTTGTCTGGATCCCGCGGTGTGGAAACCACTGGGCTTGGCCACCTGACATTTCCGGCGCAGAACTCAGAAGCACCACTGCCTGCCATGGTGATCCTGCCGGGAAGTGGTGGCATTAAACCGGGAAGAGAGCATGAGTATGCGGCGTTTCTTAATAAAGAAGGGTTTGCTGCTTTTGTCGTCGAGTATTACGCGCCTCGAGGCCTGAATGATGAAACCAATTATCTCATCAGGACGGGTTCAGTTACCGAGTATGATCTCATCGCGGATGCGTATTCAGCGCTGAAGCTACTCTCGACGAGTCCCAGAATCGATGCAAACAGGATCGGTGTTGTCGGTTTTTCCTACGGTGGTATGGCGACTCGGCTGGCAATGGATGATCGAATTCGTCTGGCTCTGGCGCCTGATCATCGTGGCTTCGCGTCTCATATTGATATATATGGGCCGTGTTTTCAAAAGCTGGGTACCAAAAAGACTAATGGCGCGCCACTGCTGACCTTACGAGGGAGCGAAGATGCCTCCAACGACCTTGAAGCTTGCGCCGAGCGGGAAAATGAGCTGAAAAGTCTGGGCGTTGATGTCGAAGCCATTGTCTATGATGGTGCTGGACATGCCTGGGAGAACACGCAACCGCAGTTTTTCAGCGAACAATCACCCTACATTGAGGGTTGCGAGTGGAACTACGATGAGAAAGGTGTGCCGCTGGTTGATGGCGAACGCCTTGTCGATTATGAACAAGATGCCACACGACCGGAGAGGATCGCCGCGCGCCTGCGGCTTGGTGCGCGTCTCAGTGATTGCGTAAAGTATGGATATTTGATCGGTAGGGATGAGAAAACGAGGGGGCAGGCTTATGCGGACGCAGCCAGGTTTCTTCATGCGAAACTGTAGCCTCAGCGTCTATACCGGCATTGTATTAAAGGATCCGGTTGTGCTCCACGGCTCATCGGATAATTATATTTGAAGCCAACGGTCCAGGTATCCTCAGGCGTTGTTGCCAGCTTATTCCCTGAGGCATCACTAATGAGAAGAAGATGGTGTCCTAATTAGCATCGATATAGGCATAGCTGCCCTGCATTGACTGTTTGCTATGCTTGCATAACAAGACTATATTATAAATGCGAGTGATTAACAGACAGAGATGGTCATGGTGTCATTACCTAAGTTGTCATCGAAGTTGTATAGCAGAAACGATCAGTTGATAGATTCTCTGATTAAAAAACTAGCGCTCGCAAGACAAAAACCAGTTCTGAAAGTCTTTCATTAACAGACCATCCAATGCCCGCTTAGATGAAAAAACTGATCACTCGCGCAAGTTCAATTAATCGCGCACTCGACCAGGTTGGCGACAAATGGTGCCTGTTGATCATTCAGGAAGTGTTCTGGGGTATTAACTCATTTAACGAGATGATGGCAGCCACAGGGGTCTCTCGAGGGGTACTTTCTAATCGCCTGAAATGGCTGCAATCTGTCGATTGCATTCAGCTGAAGCCGGACCGTGAAGGTGGCAAGCGCATGCGATACCACCTGACGAAAAAGTCGATCGATCTGTACGAAAACGCCCTGATGGCCATAGCCTGGGAGCGAAATTTCTTCAATACCCCTCAGCTTGACAAAGTAGCCTTCAATCACGTGAAGTGCGGACGGCAATTTACTCCGGAACTTCGTTGCCGACACTGCGATGAGCTGGTACTGCCGTTTGATATTGACTACAAACCGGGGCCAGGTGCGACCCGGGACGAAAGAGAGATGAAAGTTCGTCGTCGTTCGTCCATATCGGTAGAGGCAGTACCCAGCAAGCGAATGCTTTCCAAGAACCTCATTAATATCGTGGGTGATCGTTGGACTGCAAACATCCTTGCGCTTTCCTTCCATGGGTTAACTCGATTCGATCAGTTTCACGCCGAGTTACCCGTTGCGACTAACATTCTTTCAAGTCGTCTTAAGTTTCTGGTAGCGCAGGACATTTTTGAACAAAAAGAGTACCAGCAGAATCCCAGGCGATACGAGTACAAGCTGACCGAGAAGGGTGAGGCATTCTTTCCCTACTTTCTAACATTACTGCAATGGGGCGATAAATGGTGTAACGCAGGTAATGGTAAACCCATGCGACTCATTCACAGGAACTGCGGGAAGACGTTGCATGGCCATGTATGCTGCAGCGAATGCAGCGGCAGGTTGAAAGCCCGGGAAGTTACCTTCAGTGAGAAGTAACGGGTTTGCTATCCAGGGATCGTCAATCAGTGCCGCTGAGAATAGGAGTTATAAAGCGTGTTTCTCCAGGAATACAAAAGTATCTTCATAAGGCATGCTTAGAATAAATGTTGGGGAAGGCAGTTTTCCGCCAGAGAATGGTCAATGTCAGATTGGCCGCTTACCTACTAGCCTACAGAAGGCAGGGTTGCTCACTGCAATTTACTCTACCTCTGGAAATTTGCTGAAAGGTCACACATGATGCTACGCACACAGCACTGCTTTTTATCTGATAGTCTCGCCAGATAATAAAACAAAACGAATTGATAAGGTTTCTATCAACAGGGAAGGCTAGTATGAAATTTTTCGCAAAACCATCTATAGCACCTGATACTCGCAGGAGCAGGCTCAGCAGCCTGGCAGCCATCGGCATGATAGCCACGCTAGCTGCTACAGGCTGCTCAGAGCAGGCCGCGCAAGCAGTTAAAGAGGAGGTGCAAACTGCAGTGGTCGCTTCGCGTTTTGGCGGTAATCAACTCGAGATGCCCGCCGACATCATTACGGCAAACCCTGCGGCCAACGCGGAACGGCGTGCTTATTTCGGCGATTTACATGTGCATACCGCTTACTCTTTCGATGCATTTGCCTTCGGCACCATTGCCACGCCATACGATGCTTATCGCTACGCGACAGGTCAGGCAATCAAGCACCCTGCCGGGTTCGATGTGCAATTACGCCAGCCCCTGGATTTTTATGCAGTAACGGACCACGCAATGTTTTTAGGCGCGGTCAAATCGGCGGCTGATACTTCAACCGATTTTTCAAAGCTCGAACATGTGCAAGCCCTACACAACTTGAATGCCCCCGAAAACTTAACCACAGATAGCGTCTCCGAAAGAACGGCGGCATTCAGAACATTTTTACCAGGCACTTTGTCAGGTATTGCTGATGGCGATATTGATGTTGAAATGCTCAACGATATTGCACGCAACGCCTGGGCAGATACCATCAAAGCTGCTGAGGCGTTTAATAGACCTGGTAAGTTCACTACCTTTGTTGCCTACGAGTACACTTCTTCGACCAACGACCGGGGTAATTTGCACAGAAATGTGATTTTCCAGGCGGCGGACAAACTCCCGGCTATGCCATTTTCCCGGTTTCATAGCCAGAACCCTGAAGGTTTGTGGGCCTGGATGGATGATCTGCGTGAACAGGGCATCGAAAGCCTGGCAATCCCACACAATTCAAACGGGTCCAATGGCCAAATGTTCAAATTAGTGGATTGGGCCGGGAATCCAGTGGATGACAATTATGCCGAGCGACGTATCCGGAATGAGCCGTTAATAGAAATCACCCAGATAAAAGGCACTTCCGAAACGCACCCAGCCCTGTCTGAAACCGATGAATGGGCTAACTTCGAAATTATGCCGTACCGAATCGCCACCATACTAGCGAGTCAACCCAGCGGTTCCTACGCTCGCGAAGCACTACTTAATGGGCTCGCATTTCAAGACAAGGGAATTACCAATCCTTACAAGTTCGGTTTTATTGGCTCCTCCGACACGCATACCGCTGCAAGCTCTGACGATGAAGAAAAATTCTTCTCCAAGGCGGGATTGTTAGACTCCAATGGTATACAACGGGGCTCCCTGCCCTTGGCAAATACAGAACCTGCTGGCGAAGTAAACAGCGAAGACGCAAACCTTTTAGGGTTAACCAAAGAGGTTAATGGTAAACGCTATTTATCCGGTGCCTTTGAAACCTGGGGTGCCTCAGGCATGGCTGCTGTTTGGGCTGAAGAAAATACTCGAGAAGCGATCTACTCAGCTTTTCGACGCAAGGAAACTTTTGCCACCTCCGGACCCAGAATGCGCCTCAGGTTCTTTGCCGGTTATGGTTTTAACAACGAAATGTTGAAGGATAAAAATGTGATTTCCCAGGCTTACAAGAACGGGGTCTCTATGGGTTCAGATCTGCTGGCAAAAACAGATCAGGTTCCTAGCTTTATTATCTGGGGAACCCACGACCCTGTTTCGGCTAACCTACAGAGAATTCAGGTTATAAAAGGTTGGACAGTCAACGGCGAGCATCATGAGAAGGTCTATGACGTCGCCTGCTCTGATGGTCTGGCAATTGACCCTGTAACTCACCGTTGCGGCGAAAATGGCGCCAGTGTGAATCTGGAAAATTGCTCAATCACCCCAGGAATTGGGGCGGCCGAGCTTAAAACAACCTGGGTTGACCCTGAGTTTGATCCGACACTGCGCGCCTTTTATTATGCTCGCGCACTGGAAAACCCAACCTGTCGCTGGTCTACCTGGGATGCTGTTAAAGCGGGGGTAGCACCCCGGTCTGATCTTCAGGCGACGCTGCAGGAACGCGCATGGTCATCGCCGATTTGGTTCGTACCCATAAATAGCGGGGTCGGAGGAGCGAACCGGGGTAAAGTGCCGGAGTAAGGCCTGAAGGAGTATTTGTTATTCAGCCCGGTCACCCGTTATAGAATGGGAAATTGGCCAAATCGCCAAAATCTTGATCGTCAACAGGTGTCTAGATCAGCAGAAGGGGACGGCAGGCAATCCGAAGGGTTGAGAATACTTTTCTGAAAATAGAAAAAGAGTGGTTATTTTTCCTAACCACGGGCATCGATTTTATTGCTCGCCTCTATCTGGATGAGGGCGACGCTATTATTTTCGAGCACCCTACTTATCCGGGCGCTCTCAATTCCTTCAATATCAGCAAGCCCCACTATGTTTCCGTGGCTATGGATGACCGACAATAGGAATTATAAAGCGCGTTTTTCCAAGAGTACAAAAGTAGCTCCATAAGGTATAGATTTTAGAATGAACGATTCATTTCCCCAATAATCGTGCCTCAAGGTATTTTTCGCTGGTTTAGTTATGCAGAAGTATAAAGTTAGTGTGTCCGGTGTCTTAGAAGCGGACGTAGATGTCATCGCCGGCCGGTTTTCCAAAATTTTCAAAGTCGATTCAGTGAAAGCCAAGGTGCTGGTGACTGCTGGAAAACCAAGAGCGTTGGGAGCGAACCGCGACCGACAAAAGGCACAAAAAATCGTCCTGGCATTGCAAAAAAATGGGCCTTGAAGGTGTCGTGGAGCCACCATTTAGCGAGGCAGCCGAACATTTGGCTATTTGATGAATAAGCAGATTTTTCTTTGTCTGATGCTGCTCTGGCTCACCACCATCGCACGGGCTGATACCATCGTGACGATCACCCCCCCCCTGGGATCGTTGGATATCTTGATGCTGGAAGATGACGCGCCCATTGCGGTTGCTAACTTCCTAGGTTACGTAAATCGTGGTGACTACACAGGTACATTCCTGCATCGTAGTATTCCCGATTTTGTCCTTCAAGGTGGTGGCTATCGTTATGACCCGGATGACAATGCAGCGCCGCATATTACAACACAGGCCCCGATCGTCAACGAGTTCAAGATCTAGAATACTCGCGGCACCGTTGCGATGGCCAAAGTGGGCGGAGACCCTGATAGCGCCACCAGTGAATGGTTCGTAAATCTGGCAAACAACGCTGCGAACCTGGATTCTCAGAATGGTGGCTTTACGGTATTTGGCGTGGTGATCAATAATGGGATGACCGTGGTAGACGAGATCGCGGCGCTGCCCGGCAGAACTTCCAGGGCACTTTTACTGACACACCCACCATCAATTTTAGCGGCAGTATCACCGCTGACATATTTGTGACGCTCGACTCGCTAACGGTCACTGTCCCGTCCGATTTCGACGGCGATGGCATCACTTGACCTTACCCCCAGAACTAAACCACCAGTAAGATGGGAAATTGAGTATTGAGGCGGGCCTAAAAAACATATTACCCTTCAGTTTCTATCTGCTTGGTTGCACATTTTTGCTAGTAATTGGGGCACTGCTAGTAGGTGTCGGGTTGCTCGTTGCCCTTCCTATTATTATGGCTTCTATGTATGCGGCCTATCGCGATATCTACTACTAGCCGGGGATCAATTCTCTTTTTCCATATCCTACCCATCGGTAATACTGCCCTTTAGGAAGGCCTTGTCTTGTTTCACTTTTACTGCGCATCCTGCGCGACTTTCATAAGTAAAAGCTTCGAGCGAGCCTTTGGCATTTCTACACGATATCACCTCGTTCATGCAGAGGCTGATATTCAATGTCTTACAACGCCAAGCGCTACGGTGGGTTGACGTCACGCTTTTATGACAAACAGATGGACCTGGAACTCGTTCATGAGGCGCATCGGCCCGTCTTGCCGGGTTAGATCGTGCTGCAGATAATTATCGATTTCGCAGAGACTGAGCGATGATTTTTGTTGCTGCTATCGAATGACTGTCATTGCCTGCAACGACTTTCAGATTCATGATGGAGCATCCGGCATCGACGAACGGCGCCAGGTCGTTCGCAACATCATCTGGTGTTCCATAAGGCACGTATCGTTCGAATTTTTCAAAAGGAACATGGTAGAAATCCTCCATCGCCTCTGCCACCAGTTTTCTCGCCTCCTCACGGGAATCTGCCACCCCCACCCAGGGCTGATAACCATGAAGCCAGTCCGTCTTGCCCCGGCCAGTTTCTGATGCTGCCTGCTGAACGAGTGCCAGGGCTTGCCGATACCGCCGGACGGAACACCAGACGCCAATCCAGCCGTCACCAAATCGCGCTGTCCTAACCAATGCAGCGTTTGAGCGGCCTCCGACAATAATGGGGATGCTGTTACCCACGGTGGGTTTGATCCTTGCCTGACTGAGATTGAAAAACTCACCTTCAAAGTCAACCGACTCACCAAGCATAAGCCGCCGCACAATCTCCAGGCATTCGTTGGTCCGGCGCCCGCGAGTACGAGGGTCAACACCACAGATTTCAACCTCATGTCTGTCTTCGCCGCCGATACCAACGCCGAATAACATTCGACCCGAAGCTATTTTGTGCATGGTTGCCAGTTGCCGTGCGACCGGTAGCGGGTGTCTTAGCGGCAACAAGTAGATGCTGATCATGACGCTCATCTCAGCATGCAGTTGTGAAAGTGCAGCAATTTCGACAAAACCGTCCGTTCCGGAACCGTCGCGAAACGAGACATGGTCAGCCATAAAAATATGATTAACGCCAGCGGCCCAGGCGTCTTCAAGCATCCTGTGTTTGGCATCAATGCTCATTGACCAAAGGTCTACGGGGGTTGCCAGCCCGATTTTCAGTTCATTTGTCATAAGAAGTTCGACTTACCCGTCCAGAATGAGTGCGTGCCAGAACAAATACGTTCCGGCAATGCATGCAATACTAACAGGCCATCTGACAGGCTGGTGTGATTGCCAATGACGATACATGGCCCGTCTATTTCATCAAAAAAATGCGTGCGCTCAATTTGGCGTGGCCTGCAGTAGCGACGTAGATGACGCTCGCTGATTTTGTAGCGAAAAAGAACCCGGATCAACATATATACTTGCACAAATAGACTTTATTTTCTGGCTAACTGTTATTGTTGGCCTCATAATTTCAAATCGCTTAAACGAGACTGATGATGGAAACGGCAAAACAACTGATTGAAGAAGCGCAGCGCCTTAGTGATCTGTTTTTCGATCAGGCAGATACAATAGAAGCAGCCGGAAGAGTGCCTGCAGATCTGTCCAAACTTATGGCCGAGGCCGGCTTTTATCGATTAGGCGTGCCGCAGGAGATAGGCGGCCTTGAAGCTCCGCCACGACTCTCCAGTGAAATTTTTGAGATATTGGCGCAAGGGGATGCCTCCTGTGCGTGGGTTGCTTTCATCGGCACAACCTCTGGTGCCGCTCTAGGGAATGTATCTAAAGAGATCGGCCGACAGATCCTTGCCAGTCCTACGACCATGTTGACCGGAGTTTTCGCGCCAACAGGTCGGGCAGAACTGACAGATGAGGGGTTCAGGGTCACGGGACGCTGGCAATGGGGTTCTGGAAGCCAGAATGCTGACTGGATCATGGGTGGTTGTATGCTTACCAAAAACGGCGAGCCGATCCTCGACAAGGCTGGTAATCCTGCAAATCACATGATGATTATGCCAGCTGATAAAGTCGAATTATTGGACACCTGGCATGTGAGCGGTCTGAAGGGTACCGGTAGTGTTGATTATCAGGTGGACAATTTACTGGTACCAACCACGCATGGTGTAGGATATTTGGAGCATGAAGCCCATTCTGGCCCACTCTCCAGCTTTCCCAGCATAACGTTTCTTGCCCTGGGTATTGCCGCGGTAGCGCTGGGTATAGCTCGTGCTTCGATTAAGGAATTTGTGGCGCTTGCAGGGAGTAAAAAGCGGGCACATTCCAGGAAGACGATTGCCGAGCAACCACACACACATCTCAAGCTCGCCGAAGCGGAGGCGCAACTTCGCAGCGCGCGGGCATTTTACTACGAGGCGATAGATGCAGTTTGGGACAGCACGCTGCAACAGGGTCGCGCCAGTCTGGCACTAAGACGGGATCTGCGTCTGGCAACAACCTATACGGTGACCTCCTGTGTTCAGGTTGTTGATGCCATGTATGCTCTCGGTGGTGGTGTATCGGTTTATGAGACTTCCCGATTGCAGCGCTATCTACGGGATGTTCAGGTCGCACGACAGCACATCATGGTGTCGCCCTCGGTCATGGAAACAGCGGGGCGTCTGCTGCTCGATGTGAAGGCAAACGTTTCAATGTTTTAGTTTGTATTCATTCAGGGACTAGATTCCACCAAACCGTTTAAAGTACTGCGCATTAACTTCCGGCAGTGCACCCTGCGCATTTTCCAAATTTTTGTGAATATAATCGAGGGAATTTTCGGACAACAAGGCGTACAAACGCCGGGCAAGATCATTCGCTTCGAACCCAATCCAGCCATTGGGTAACATTGCTTCGGGGAAATCCGGATCCCGCAATAACACCCTTCGATACTCGTGCAACATTAGTGTGCGTATCTGAAAACTCAGTTCCGGTCCCGGATTATTCTTGCCAAGCTTTAACGTTAAAGGTCGGTAGAATCGTAGAAAATCACCATACATCCCACGCAGCTCATCCAGATTCCATTTTTGTTCTGCCAGCGTCTTTAACGCTGCCTGCGAATCAGGATCATCTGCTGATGCAGAAAAAACAATAACTTTACCGAGCAGATTTTGTTCATGCAAAGTTTCCTCTAAGGAAGTTTTTTCAGAAGATGGGTGCGCATACATACCATTCACCAGCGAGTGGTATCCCTGCCATAACATGCTTTTTCGAAATTCCCCTTTCCTGTCTTCTGGCACAAACACGGGTGAAACCAGCGTCCAACTCCCATCCCACTCCTGGGGACTCGCAGAGTAGATTCGTCGCGCCGCCTTCTCGGTAAAATGATTAGCACTGTCAGTAAAACAGTAATAGCTACGTCGACCTATCTTCTTGATCTGCAGCCAGTCCTGTTGCGCAAGTCTAAATACCGCCGTGCGCACTAGCCGCTCAGTATAACCAAAAGGTACCAGGGCCTGGATTAAACTGCCTAACCAGATCCACCCCCCGTGCTGGGAAATAGAATCACCAAACAACGTCACCACCATGGAAGTACAACTGACATTACGTTCTGCAGCTCGCTTGGAAATTAACTCAGGGCCAATATTCACCTCAACCACTAAAAGAACCAGCCATGTTTACAGACATATCTACAGACATAAGTATGGTAACCATCCTTTATAACTGGTCAAAATCAATAACTACCTTTTTTGAAACCGGATGCGCCTGGCAAGTCAGTATCATGCCTTCAGCTAATTCCTGATCGGTGAGCGCATGGTTCAGATCCATGTCTACCTTCCCTTCCATTATACGTGCTTTGCAGGTTGCACACACTCCACCCTTACAGGAAAACGGTAAGTCGGCGCCATTTGTCATCGCCGCATCAAGAATGTTTTCACCGTCAGCAGTCAACTCAAAGCGTGAAGACCGCCCGGCAACGGTGACCACAACTTCACTCATCTGCCCGCCATATTGTTTGACCCGTGCATGGTGCTTTTTCACTACTTCTTTTGCATCCTCTGCAGATGCATAAAACAGTTCGTAATGAATATGTGATTCATCTACGCCATTGGCACGCAATCCACGGGATACTTCTGAAATCATGGGTTCAGGGCCGCACAGGAAAAATTCGTTAACACCACGCAGACTGATAAGCCCTTTGCGAGCCAGTTCATCACCCTTGCGATTATCTATTCGCCCAAACAGTACCTCCGCATCCTGTTCTTCCCGGCTTAGTATATTTACCCAGTTAAATCTATTCATGTACCGGTTTTTCACAAAACTAAGGTCTTCCTTGAACATGACGGAAGCCGAATTGCGGTTGCCATACAACAGAGTAACCTCGCTAAGCGGTTCCTTCGACAAAACAGACTTTATAATAGACAGCATTGGCGTAATTCCGCTGCCCGCACATATGCACAAATACCGTTTTCTGTTTTCCCCGGACAAAGGGGTATGAAAATTACCCTGAGGCGGCATAACATCAAGCATGTCTCCTGCTGCTAACTGAAAGGCAAAAGAGGAAAACGCACCTCCTTCTATGCGCTTTATTGCCACCTGCAGCTTATTGTCATCGACACCTGCACAGATTGAATATGAACGACGTATGTCTTCCTCTTTCAGAATCGTACGCAGCGTAAGATATTGACCCTGAATAAAGTTGAATTTTTCCTCCAGCTCCGCAGGTACATCAAACGTTATGCAAACAGCACTTTCAGTTTCCCGTTTCACTGATAAAAGCTTCAGCGAGTAAAAATTGGGTTCACTCATACAAATTCCATTCGTCAGCACCTGATCTAAATACACTTAAAGTAGTCAAAAGCTTCCAGACAGTTATTACACTTATACAGGGCCTTGCAGGCAGTTGACCCAAATTCACTTATCAGCGTATTGTCTGTTGATACGCATTGGGGACAAATGACTTTCCGAACGTGCCAGGTCGGTGTGGGAGGTGCAATCCCAAAGTCCATCAGCTGTTGCTTGCCCTTTTCGCTCATCCAGTCAGTTGACCATGCTGGAGATAAGCGCGTAACGACTTCTATTGGTGAGTAGCCTGCACGGTTAAGCGTTTTACAGATATCGTTTTCAATCTCCCGCATCGCCGGACAGCCGGAATAAGTGGGAGTGATGGCTACCTCTACCCGGCTCTCGTGTTCACTTACATCCTGCAATACACCCAGATCCCAGATCGATATAACCGGGATTTCGGGATCGCATACATTATCCAGCAAGGCCCAGATTTGGGGGCATAAGGACTTTTCTCGCGTCCGGGCTCTGAGTACTTGTTCTTCGGTTACCACCGGTAAAAGGGCCATAACACTTACCAACTTAGCCCGGGATAAGCGCGTTGCAGGTATTGCAGTTCAGATAATAAATGCCCGTGGTATTCTGTGTGAACACCGGCTCGCCCACCCGTTACCTGCCAGTCTCCGGGCGGATGATCCAGCGTGGCTTCGCTCAGGATTTGAGAAATCCGGGCATCCCACGTATCAAACAATCTTGCACGATCCACCGATATTCCACCGGGCAAGAGACCAAGTTCCGCTTCTGTCATCTCAAATAACTCAGGCGTATACCCCCACAGTTCATTGACAGCATTTTGCATTCTTAAATGGCTTTCTTCGGTGCCATCTCCCAGGCGCAACGTCCAGTCGTGACTGCGCCGTAAGTGATATTTGCTTTCCTTTAAGGTTTTGGCTGCGATTGCCGCCAAATGCAAGTCGCCCGATCCACTCAATACAGTAAAATATTCGACATTAAACAAATCAACAATCAGCTGACGTGTCATGGTGTAGGCAAAATCCCCGATAGGCATTTCAAAGATCAACAGGTTTCGATACTCGCGACTGTCGCGTAAATACGCAATATCGTCTACCGACTGATCCTGAAAATCTCCCCCGGTTATCTTTGCCAGCTCCACGGCGTACTCATAGTACATATTCGCTCGCCCAAGAAAGTCCAGAGCGACATTTGAGATGGCAAGGTCTTCTTCCAGCATGGGTGCATTTCGACACCACTCACCCAGCCGTTGCCCCAACATGAGGCTGTCATCACCAAGGCCGATGGAAAATTGCAGGGTGTATTCCCTAATTTTTGATTCAGTATCACTCATACTACGTTCCAGGAAGTGGGGTATTACATATTTTTAATGCTATCTGGTAATACATAGTGGGTAGCGTGGCGATAGGGCTTGTCTTCCATTGGGTCATAAAAACTTGCTGCATCCTCCTCCTGTGAACAAGTGATATCACCTGACTTTACCACCCAGATGCTTACACCTTCACTACGGCGGGTGTAACAGTCTCTTGCGTATTCAAGTGCCTGTTCAGCACCCTCTGCATGAAGACTGCCGACGTGTTTATGATCCAGGCCGCGCTTGGAGCGCACGAATACTTCATACAACGGTGTATGTACTTGCGTGCTCACGAGGCCTCCTTTATCTGGTTTCGATCCTGTACTTTGTTCTTGTGGGCCCGCAAAGCTTCACGCACCCATGTACCTTGCTCATGTACTTTTTTATGGTGTTCGACGCGTTGTTTGTTACACATACCCTTACCGTTTATCACGCGCAAAAACTCATCCCAGTCGATAGCGCCAAAATCATAGTGGCCGCGTTCTTCGTTCCACTTAAGATCATCGTCCGGTACCCGAAGACCCAGGAATTCTATCTGGGGTATGGTCTGATCTACGAAGGCCTGACGTAACTCATCATTACTCTTTCGTTTTATTTTCCATCGCATAGACTGTGCACTGTGGGCAGACTCAGCGTCATGCGGACCAAACATCATAAGGGAAGGCCACCACCAGCGATTCAGCGCATCCTGCGCCATGGCTTTTTGTTCTGTACTGCCATTTGCCAGAACTATGAGGCTTTCATAACCCTGTCGTTGATGAAAACTCTCTTCTTTGCAAATCCTTACCATCGCTCGAGCATAGGGGCCGTATGAGGTGCGTTGCAGTGATATCTGGTTAACAATCGCTGCGCCATCTACCAACCAGCCAATGGTGCCGATATCGGCCCAGGTCAGTGAAGGGTAGTTGAAAATTGAAGCGTATTTTGCAGCTCCGCTTTGCAATGCAGCTACCATTTCTTCACGGGTTATTCCCAGCGTTTCAGTGGCGCTATAAAGGTACAACCCGTGCCCGCCTTCATCCTGCACCTTGGCCAAAAGAATCATCTTTCGTCGCAATGTTGGAGCACGACCTATCCAATTGCCCTCAGGTTGCATGCCAATTATTTCAGAGTGTGCATGTTGCGACATTTGCCTGATCAGGTTTTGTCGATAGGCTTCGGGCATCCAGTCTTTTGGTTCAATCTTTTGTTCATCATCAATACGCTTTTGAAAGACCTGCTCCAACTCGTCTGTATCGAGTTCAAATTGCGTCATATCATTCACCCCTATATTGATTTTTACTCAGCTAATACCGCGCCGCGGATACGCGCGGAACGCCCCCTGAACTGGGCAATAATCCGATTATTTTGATCACTCACAGCAACATCATATAAACCAGTTTTCTTGCCCTGGTTTACCATGCTGGCGCTGGCAGTTAGTAGGTCACCGGCAGAGGCAGGTTGTAGATAGTCGATACATGCACCGGATGCAACCGCAACAAAATTCTGGCTGTTACAGGCAAACGCAAAAGCCGAATCCGCCAGAGAAAATATCATTCCTCCGTGACACATGCCGTGTCCGTTTACCATAGTCTCCCGCACCGTCATCGAGACCACCGCACAGCCCTCGCGCACAGAGACAATTTGCATTCCCATCGCTTGAGAAGCACCATCTTCTGCCCACATGGTATCGGCACACCGTGCTGCGAGAAGATCAGCATCGTCTTGTTCTGGCACGCCTAGTAACCCTTAAATTCCGGTTTACGCTTCCCCATAAATGCAGCAACCCCTTCTTTATAGTCATTGGACTGCCCGAGCATTCGCATCGCTGACCTTTCATTTTCCAACTGCTGGTGCATGGGAGTGGAAAGAGATTCGTTCAATAGTTTTTTTATGCTGGCAAGACCCTTGGTGGGTTGCGTTGCCAGGTGTTCTGCAAGTTTTATGGCTTCACCCATTAGCTGATCGTCATCAACACACTGCCAGATCATTCCCCATGATTCAGCCTGCTCTGCGGTCAGTTTATCCCCCAACAGAGCCAATCCTTTCGCTCTGGCCATTCCGACCGCGCGAGGCAAGTTCCATGTTCCTCCGGAATCAGGTACAAGCCCAATTTTGCAAAAAACCTGAACAAAAGAAGCACTTCGTGCGGCCAGCACAATATCACAAGCCAGGGCAACGCTTGCCCCTGCTCCTGCAGCGACACCATTAACGGCGCAAATAACTGGTTTTTCCAGGGTCATAATTGCGCGTACAAAGGGGTTGTAGTATTTCTCTACAATCTCGCCCAATTCAGCAGGTTCTTCCGCGCCGCTACCCATCAAATCCTTAAGATCCTGACCCGCACAAAACCCCCTGCCTTCCCCTGTTATCACCAGACATCTGACCTGTGCGTTAGTGCGAACATCCAGCATTGCAGCCTGGACATCTTCGTGCATTGCAACGGTAAAGCTGTTCAATGTTTCTGGCAGATTCAGCGTTAAAACCGCCGCTCCGTTAGCCACGTTATATTTAATATTGTTGAAAATCATTTTGTCTCCTGAACGTGCAGATCCTTAAGCCACTCGCCGTGCGCATCGCTGTTTTTTTCATCTTTCGGGATCATAAAATTACCACTTTATGATACATAATTATGACAGTGTGTCAATTTTGTGTAATATAAGTGAAACCAAGAACGGGAAAGGTTATGTCTGCATCGAGCATCGGTTATGAAAGTATAGAAAATGCCACTTTGGATGAACTACAGGCTTTGCAACTGACCCGACTCAAACATACGCTCAATCATGTCTACACAAATTCACCGGTCTATCGAAAAAAATTTGAAGATCAGGGTGTGCACCCGGATGATCTACTCGAGCTAAGTGATCTGGCAAAGTTTCCGTTCACAACCAAAGCCGATCTAAGAGATAACTACCCCTTCGGAATGAACTGCGTACCGATGGAACAAATTGTTCGCATACACGCATCCAGCGGCACAACCGGTAAGCCCACAGTTGTAAGTTATACGCAGGAAGACATCGACATTTGGGCTTTAATGGGTGCCCGGTCCATATACGCAGCAGGTGGCAGAGCCAGTGACAAGGTGCATGTGTCCTACGGCTACGGGTTATTTACCGGTGGGCTAGGAGCACACTATGGTGCTGAGCGGCTGGGATGTGCGGTCATTCCCATGGGCGGGGGACAGACTGCGAAGCAGGTTCAACTGATCCATGACTTTGACCCGGAAATTATAATGGTAACGCCGTCGTACATGCTGAACATTGCCGATGAAATGGATGCCCAGAACATTGATACCAGTAAGCTTTCGCTTAGGTTGGGTATTTTTGGCGCAGAACCGTGGACCGGCTTAATGCGTGAGGCACTCGAAAACAGGTTGGGTATTGATGCGGTCGACATATATGGTTTATCAGAAGTTATGGGCCCCGGTGTTGCGCAGGAATGTATTGAAGCAAAGGACGGTCCTACTATTTGGGAGGATCACTTTTACCCTGAAATTATCGATCCCGAAACCGGGGAGGTATTGGAAGACGGAAAGGAAGGAGAACTGGTTTTTACCAATCTGACCAAAACTGGCATGCCAATGATCCGTTACAGAACCCGTGATCTGTCCCGTCTGCTACCCGGCACATCCAGAACCATGCGTCGTATGGACAAAATTACCGGCCGAAGTGACGACATGTTGATCATTCGAGGGGTTAACGTTTTTCCAAGTCAGATTGAGGAGCAAATACTGGCCATTAAAAGCCTGTCTCCACACTATATGATCGAAGTAAGCAGAGACAGTAACCTGGACAACCTATGTATCTGTGTGGAACCAAAAACTGAAATGAACGCAGATGCCGTCGAAGCAGCGTGCACTCAATTACAACAGCAGGTTAAAGCCCTGATTGGCTTATCCAGTAAAATCAAGATGAAGGCAGTTGGTAGCTTGCCCCGTTCAGAAGGTAAAGCAAAACGCGTGGTAGATAGTCGTTAGGTTCTCTGTAATTACCAGGAGACCAGTGCTCGAACGAGCAAAAACAAAAGTGACGGTGCCAGGAAGCAGCCACAGCCACTCTTTCCGAGAGAAATATTTTGTGTTTCCGCGAAGCATAAGCCACAAAATCAGTGGCTGCAGATGGAATCGAATCACCGAGGATGATACTTTTATAATGCTGGAAAAATGCGGTTTAAAATAACTATCTACACCGGCCATTTGGATAGGTATATCGGCCAGTCTAAAGAACAACGGTGTTTTACAGGAAAGTGGTTTATCAGTAGGCTTTTTCGTTGAAATTATCTGGTTTGCGATACTGCGTGGCATTTTTGTTGAGAGTATACTTACTGATCAGGCGCGTTTAAAAAAAGTCCCATTGAATTTATGCGCAGATTGCAGATGCTGTTTTTACTTTCTGTGAATTAGGACCTCATCCGACCGACCCAGAACGG